>DHXA01000230.1:3949-14665 GCA_002413455.1 Rhodanobacter sp. UBA5168
TGCATTTCAATGTCACTGCCAATCTGCGTGACGTGATACCGACCGTACGCGAGGTCATGGCCGTCAATCCGCAGCTACGCATCATTGCGTCGCCATGGAGCGCACCGGCGTGGATGAAGACCAGCGCAAACCTGATTGGCGGGGAGTTGCTGGAGCAGTTCGAAAGCACGTACGCGAACTATCTCGTCAAGTACCTCGACACCTACCGCGGCTACGGCATCCCCATCTTCGCCTTGACCTTGCAGAACGAGCCGGGTTTTGTGCCCGTGACCTACCCGGGCATGGAAGTGCCCGCGGCCACGCGGGCGCGCATCATCGCGCAGTATCTCGGTCCGGCGCTGGCGAGTCGCAAGCCGAGAACGCTCATTCTTGATTGGGACCACAACTGGGACGCGCCGGAGCAACCCTTGAGCGTGTTGGCCGACCCCGATGCTGCGCGCTATATCGATGGCATTGCCTGGCACTGCTACAGCGGCACCCCTTCGGCGCAGAGCCAGGTACATCGCGCGTATCCCGGGAAGGACGCCTATATCACCGAGTGTTCCGGAGGCGACTGGGCGTCCGCCAAGAAGGGTGAGCTGCTCTGGTTCGCCCGGGACCTGCTGCTCGCCGGAATCAGGCATTGGGCGCGCGGTGTCGTGTACTGGAACCTGGCCCTGGACGAGCAGCATGGACCGCATTTCGGTGGCTGCGACCTCTGCAAGGGAGTGGTCACGATCGACTCGCGCACGGGCGAGGTGAGCCGCAACGATGAATACTATGCGTTCGCGCACTTCAGTCGGTTCGTCCTGCCCGGTGCCGTGCGGGTGGGATCCAGCGAAACCGACAAGGCCATCAACAATGTGGCCTTCAAGAATGCTTCCGGCGGATCGGTCGTTCTGGTGATGGTAAACAGCCATGCGGATGCACGCCGCGTCTCCGTGAGGCAGGACCAGACCCGTTTCCAATATGCGTTGCCACCACAGAGCGTTGCGACTTTCGTGTGGAACCCGGATCAGACCGGCAAGGCCGTGGATACGACGAACGCGTCGCTGGTCAGTTCACCGCCAGTCAATGCATCGCCGGTCAAAAAGACGCCCGGCACAACTGCCCCGAGCGAGGCGAACGGCGAGCGCCAAGTGATCGAGTGATGCAATGTTCCGACCAGCGCCTTTTCTCTGTCGACAGGATCGCACGATGTGCTCAATCTCCGGTTTGCTTCGTAACGTCGTGGCCACGCTGTTGTTTGCGAGCAGCGTCTCGCTTCCGCTTTGCGCACGGGCGGCGCCCGCAACGCCGGGGCCGAAGGTCGTGGTCATCAGTCTGGACGCCTTTGGTGCGGCCAGCCTGCATGAGCCGCTGCTGCCCGCGCCAACGCTCCACGCGCTGATGCAGCGCGGTGTCTATGCGGTTTCCATGCAGCCGATCAACCCCACCGTCACCTGGCCGAACCACACGGCCATGGTCACCGGCGTCAACGCGAGCCTGCATCACGTGCTGGTCAACGGGCTGATCGTCAACCAACGCACCGCCACGCTGCCGATGATCGACATGGGGGCCCCGAAGTCCCAACTGGTCGCCGTCCCCACCGTGTACGACGCCGCGCACCGGGCGGGTCTCACGACCGCGCAAGTGGACTGGGTCGCCATCGAAGGCGCACAGACCATCGACTGGCAATTCGCCGAACACCCCGTTCCCGGCGGCGCCATCGAGCGGGATCTCGTGCAGCAAGGCGTCGTCACCGATGACCAGCTCGTGCATTTCGGCGTGCCATCCCAGGCGTGGCGCGATCGCATCTACACCCGCGCGGCTGTCGACATCATCCAGCAGCATCACCCCGACCTGCTGTTGCTGCATCTGCTGGCGCTCGACAGCATCGAGCACGAGACGGGCTTCGGCAACGACGCGGGGCGCAACACCATCGCCTTTCTCGATGACCGCGTAAAGGATGTCATCGACGCGGTGCGCGCGGCTGGCGACCTTGAACGCACGACCTTCATCATCGTCTCCGACCACGGCCAGCAGAGCGTTCATCAGCTATTGCACCCCAATGTCCTGCTCAAGCAGGCCGGCTTGCAGGCGGGCTCTGCGAGCCATCCCAGCTTCTGCGTACCGGATGATGGTTTCGCCCTGGTCTTTCAGCAGCACGCCACGGAGGCTTCGACAAAGGCATTGAAGTCGCTCTTCGCGGGCACGCCCGGCATCCGCTCTGTACTGACACCCGCAGAAGCGGCGAAGGAAGGCTGGCCTGTGCCGGCACAGAGCGATCAATCGCCGGACCTGCTGCTCTACGCCGCAGACGGCTACGCCTTCAAGAAGGGCGACAGCGGAGACTATGCGACACCGACCACGGAAATCGGTGCCCACGGCTATCCCAATTCCGACCCGCTCATGCAGGGCATCTTCATTGCGGCAGGCTTCGGCATTCAGCCCAAGGGTGAAATCCCGGCCTTTCCCAATCTCGACATCGCGCCGACGATCGCGCAGCTCCTGCACGTTTCCCTCGGCACGATCCAGGGCAAGCCGCTGACGGACATTCTGGAATCGCCCGGCCGCGTGGCCGAATAGCAGGTCCGACACCAGGTGATCTTGAGGTCGGGCCATGCGCGCCAGCCGCGTTCGTTGCCCTGGCGCCTGACGATCGGATCGGCCGCATCGTGGCGACCAGCGTCTCGGTCCGGTGTTAAAGTCGCGGGCTCGATGTCAATGCAGAGCGGGCGGCGTGATGATTGATTCCCCCTATCCGATCGGCACACCCGGACGTCCCTGGGGTGCTGAGGAAGTCGCGACCTGGCTGTCACGACAGACCGTGCAGCGCAGCTACGCAGCGGACGTGCTGCGTGTGATCGACACCCTGCGTGCACGCTTCGACGTGTCTGAGTACGGCAGAGTGGATTACGCCCCCGACAGCTACCCGCTGTTCGCGGTCAGAAGCCGCCACTGGCGCGACGATCTGCCCTGTGTGCTGGTGACCGGCGGCGTGCACGGCTATGAAACCAGTGGCGTGCGCGGGGCGCTGCATTTTGTCGAGTGGCATGCGTCGAACTATGAAGGCCGGGCCAACCTGATCGTGGTGCCTTGCGTGAGCCCCTGGGCCTACGAGCGCATTCACCGCTGGAACGCGGCTGCGCTCGACCCCAACCGCTCGTTCCGCGACGACAGCCCGGCTCAGGAATCGGCGGCGCTCATGCGCCTGGTCGCGCCGATTCGCGATCGCGTGCTGATGCATATCGACCTGCATGAAACCACCGACAGCGACGAGTCCGAATTCCGCCCGGCGCTGGCCTCCCGCGATGGCGTGGCGTATGAGCCCGGTGAAATCCCCGACGGTTTCTACCTGGTCGATGACAGCGCGCATCCGCAACCGGCGTTCCAGCAGGCGGTGATCGCGGCGGTGGCGAAGGTCACACACATTGCGCCGGCCGACGCCGGGGGCAGGATCATCGGTTCGCCGACGGTGGCGCCAGGTGTCATCGAGTACGCGTTCACGCGGCTCGGCCTCTGCGCGGGCATCACCCACGCACCGTACAAGACCACCACCGAGGTCTATCCCGACAGCCCGCGGGCGACGCCCGAGCAATGCAACGCCGCGCAGGTGGCGGCGGTGTGTGCGGCGATCGATTTCGCGCTGGCGCATCCTGCGAAGGCTTCGGTCGAGCGGTAACGCCGCAGTTGCAGAAAACGCGATGGTGATGGCCGGCCGTCGATCACCGCCTCGGTGCCGAGCTCGACTGCCGTGCGGCGATGGCCCGCTGATTTCCCGGGCTCACTTCTCGGGTGGGGCCGCGGCATCCCAGGTGAGCTCGGCGCTCACCGGGAAATGATCCGATGGATAACGGCCCTCATGGCTGGTGGTGACGGTGTGCACGGCGGTGGCGTGGAAGCCGCGGTAGAGGATCCAGTCGATGCGACGGTTTGGCTTGCCGGTGAAGTTGTGGAAGGTGGCTTCCGGACCGCTGTGCGTGCCGGCGCTGATCCGCGCATCCTGCAGCCCACGCGTGAGCAGGGCATGCGCCGGGCTGTCGGGCGTGGTGTTGAAATCGCCGGTGAGCACGAACGGCAGGTTCGCCGGCAACGCCTCGAGGCGGCCGGCGATTTCCTGCGCGGCGCGGGTGCGCGCCGGCTCGTCCTGGTCGCGATAGGGGAAGTGGGTGTTGTAGTAGTAGAAGCGGCGGCCGCCGGCCTTCACTTCGAACAACGCCCAGGTGACCATGCGCGGAAGCGGATGTCCCCAGGAAATGCTGCCGGGTTTGTCCGGCGTGTCGGACAACCAGAAGTTGCCCGATTCCACCAGCCGCAGCCGGTCGGTGCGGTAGAACACGCCCATGTGCTCGTCGCGGTCGTCGCCGTAGCGGCCAAGCCCGAACCAGGTGTAGTGCGGCAGCTTGCCGACCAGGTAGTCGCCCTGCAGCTTGTACAGCTCCTGCGTGCCCAGCACGTCCGGATGCTGTTCGCGGATCGTGCGCACCATCAGGTCGCGGCGCTGTTCCCAGCGGTTCGCGCCATCGTCCGGGCTGGGGTAACGCACGTTGAAGCTCATCACGCGCAGTGCCGGCAGCGCCAGCGTGGCGCCGGAGAGGCCGAACATGGCGAACGCGATGGCGGTCAGCAGCAGACGGGAGGGGCGCATGGCACTGGCTCCAGTGGTGGGGCAATCACTCGGCGCATCAGCATGGCCGACATGGATGACGGTTGCATCAAGGCGCGGTGACAGGATGGCCCGCGTTCGCCGCCCCACCGTCCAGCTGCAGATAATCGATGTCGAGCACGCGCGCGCCACCGTCGATGTCGATCCGGTTGAAGCCGCGCAGCAGCGGGGCGCGAACCTCGGCGATGGACCAGTCCGGACCGTCCTTGCGGACCTGGATGGATGCCACGGCTGCGCCGTTGACCTTGATGCGCGGCTGGGCCGGCAGGCCGAGATCGGCGAAGCGCACGCGCAGCGTGCCGACCTCTTGCGCCGGCACGTGGACGTCGAAGCGCAGGCGTCCGTCTGTGCCACCGGCGAGGCGCGCCTTGTAGCCGTTGGATGCCTTGGTGTCGGCAATCATTGCAAAACGCCAGCCATCTGGCCACCTTCGCCACAGCAACTGACCAGCTTCGCCAGCGAAACTGACCACGGGCGACGGCCACGCTGCCCATCATCGCCATCGCGTTGCCCATTCCTGACATCGAGCCTGACCACCACCGCCAGTGGAACTGGCTAGGCTCGCCAGCAGTGGAAGTGGACCGGCCGACTTCGGCGGAAGCGGACATTGCCCATACTGTTGTGGGTGAGTTGTGCGCACCATTCGGCAACCAGATCAATCCCGGTATCGGTTGCCATCGGTGAGGACTCGATACCGAGCAGCAAGAGTCGGTATTGCACCAGCAGCTTCCCACACTTTCCTATCTGCGCAGTCGTCAGTTTTTGCAAGATGAGCCCCAAATATGACGGTGCACGTGTGCCGATTTTCGCGTGAGAACGGCACTTGCGGCGGGTGACTTGCACAGATGAACAGGGAAGATCAAGATTCGAGGCAGATATGGGGATGACAAAGGGGATGTCATGAAAAAGGGATTGTCTGGCCTGGTCTTGGGCCTCGTAGTAGCCATGACTGGTCTCAGTCACGCGGGACAGGTGACTTACGTCTACACAGACCCTCAAGGCACGCCACTCGCCGAAGCAGACGCCTCAGGCAACATCACTGCCAAGTTTGATTACTCACCTTACGGCACTGCTGTAGCTTCGATGAGCCCCGCACCGAATGGGCCAGGCTATACAGGACATGTCAACGACCCTGATACCGGTCTTGTCTACATGCAAGCCAGGTACTACGACCCTGTTTCAGCACGCTTCCTCAGTGTTGATCCCAAAGCCCCCGCTGCCGGCAACGGTTTCAATTTCAATCGGTATTCCTACGCCAACAACAATCCCATCAACAACATCGATCCGGATGGGAGGGATTGCACAAGAAACGGGGACTCGGTGACTTGCGTGCCGACGATGAATGGCAAGCCCCTGACACAGCTTCCCTCCTTCACCCTGCCTGCTACGAAGAATTGGCCGGCGACGATGAATTCTTCTTCAACAGGACATCACGAGTACATCTACTCAAACCCAATCGGTGGCAAGTCTGCAGCCAGCGTTGCGCAATCTGATGCGAACGATCCGACGCCCAACGACAATGACCGGCCAGGAACGCCGCAGGGGACATCCAACAGTGCAGCACCTTCAACGGGACCGCGTTCGGTTCTTGCTGCTATTTCCGCAAAAGTTGGATTGGGTGATAGCCAGGTTACGACCTACACATTCAAAGACACCAAAGGCAGTCTTTGGACGGTCAACATGACCCAAGACTCACACACCCTATCCCCTGGATATGTGCTTCGTGGTGTGAGCCAGGGTGACAACATCAGCTACGGCGAAGGAACGGCATTGAAGCAAAATCTCGGTCAGATCTCCGAGGCCTTGATGAACGATGCCTTCGATGGCCAGAACCAAAAGAACATCGACGAGGCACACTGAGCATGCGTTCAATTTTGCTAGGTGGTCTCATTGCCCCGCTGGCCGCACCACTTATTTTCTTCCTAGGCACACTTGCCACCAGCGTCGCCCACGATGGAGCGGCTGTTGGCTTGCATGACTGGCAGGCAGCATTGATTGCAGCCGCTGTCTTTGTTTTGCCAGTTAGCTATCTGGTGACTTGGATTGTCGGTGTTCCTTTCATCTTGTGGCTCAAGGCACGTGCACGGCTCACCACCGTGAGCGTGTGTGTTGGGGCCATCATTCTTGGTGCCATCAGCGCATGGGTTTATCAGTGGATTGGAAAGGCTGTGCCCTTGCAGGCCGAGCACTTGGCAATCGGTGGTTTGCTTGGAGCGGGGCTCGCTTTTTGCGTCGCCATCGCTTTTTGTGCGGTAGTTGGAACCCCATCTCAAAAGTCTGTTTGAGCGTCCTGATGCAACGGCTTGTTGCATGTTTGCTTGGGTGTGGCTTGATTGTCTCTCAAGCCCATGCAGCTAACAGCCATGCACCCATAGACCCCAATCTCACGACCTTGCAGCAGTTGGCCGAGCATCCCGATGACTATGCTGTTGCCAAAGTCACCATCGACCACATGGTTGACCCCAGTGTTGATGTCAAAGCCACGCTCCATGAGCTTGATGGGTGGGCAGAGAAGGTCCGTGCAAGGCTTCCACCGAATGCTGACCATTACACGACGTTTATGGTCCTTGGGAGCACTCTTGCTGTACCAGGCCCATGGAACGACAACCACCCGTTTTCCTACGATCTGAGTGACCCGTTCGGTAAGAACATCAAAAATAAGTTGGTGTCCGAATACCTGAGGACGCGCAAAGGCAACTGCGTGTCGATGCCCATCCTGCTTTTAATACTTGGGCAAAAGCTAGGCCTGGACATGGCGCTTGCCACTGCCCCAAATCACAACCTGGTCATGTTCCATCAAGACGATGGCAGGTGGGTCAACATCGAGGCCACCAGTGGGACTGGGTTCTCTAACGATGAGTACCAACGCCAGCTCCACATCACAGACATTGCCATGCACTCAGGTATCTACCTTCGCTCCTTGAGTCCTGTTGAAGCAATTGGTTCCATGGCTGATGAGGTTGGAGATTTCTACGAGAAGGCGAGAGAGCCGAAGTTCCAACTCGGGCTCACCCAATATCTCTTGGAGCTCAACCCGAAAGATACGGTGGCGATGATTCGAAGGGCAGATGCGTACTACCGAATCTTAGATCAAAGGTACTTCAAGAAGTACCCGACACCGAACCTCATTCCAGCGAACGAGCGGGCTGATTTTCAGGCGCTTTCCAAGGCAAATGCAGACCTTTTCCAACAAGCCGAGGCATTGGGTTGGCACCAACCGACGCATGAAGAAGATGCCGCGTATCTGCAAAAAACACAGAAGGTCAAGGCAGAACGGGGAGAGTAGGGTTGGGTGGATATTCCGGTAGAGTCGAGATGTGGCGCGGTGGTGTTTGGTTCGGCATATCTGTAGCCGTCTCTTTCGATTGGACAAGCGACACCTTCAGTCGGATGGTCAGCCGATTGGCGAGGCCGGTCAGTTGCTGTGGCGAGCCTGGTCAGCTGTGCTGGCAATGATTGGTCAACAAGCTGGCAATCTGCAATCATCACGGCCGAGCGCAGCGCGGCGTCTTCCGCCTCGTAGCGGTCGAACCGCAGCGGCGTCGCTGCCGGTGGCGTTGGCCGCCAGCAACAGGGTGCCGGCCTTGAGGTCGCCGCTGGCGCGCGGCATCTCGCTGATGTTCGGCTGCCAGCGCAGCTGCCACAGTTTGTCGTTGGCATGCGGCTGGTCGGTGACGTTGGAGAGGAAGTTCCAGTGATCGCCGTCGTCGCGGCTGCCGTACAGCGCGATGCCCTTCATGCCGTCCTGCTCGAACACCATCAGCAGCGATCCATTGGCCTGCGGCGCGGCCTGGTGCGCCAGTCGCACCATCGACACATAACCGGTGCCCTCGGCGAGGCGGGTGCCGACGACGTTGTCGGCGTCGGTGCCGCTCGCGGCGGCGGCGGTGGTCAACAGCGCCAGGGTGCAGGCGGCGAAGAGTCGAGTGAATCGGTTCATGGGCAATTGCTCGTCAGGGTCGGTGGTGGGGCGCGGTGGAAGTCGCGGCAGGCGCGTGTGGCGCGCAGGCGAACAGCTGCAGCGGAACGGCCGAGGCCATGGCGCGGTAACCGGCGTCGTTGGGATGGATGTGATCGCCGCTGTCGAACTCGTGCCGCAGCTGCAGCGGATGCGCGGGATCGCGCAGCGCGGCGTCGAAATCGATGACGGCGTCGTAAGCGGCGTGATGGCGGATCCAGTCGTTGATCGTGGCGCGCGCTTGTTCGCCTGCCGCGGAGTACGCGCCCTGCGTGCCGGCGAAGGGCAGCACGGTCGCGCCATAGATGCGCAGGCCGGCGGCATGCGCCTGCGCGATGATCTCGCGCAGGCCATCGATGACATGCCCGGCCAGGGCGTTGCTGTCGACGTGCCGATGCTGCCTGGCGGCGGCCATGGTCGGCTCGCCGATGTCGTTGATGCCGCCAAGCAGCAGCACCGCGCGCACACCCTGCTGCGCGAGCACGTCGCGGCGGAAGCGCTTGCGCATGCTCTGGCCCTGGCCGAATGTGCCGTAGAACGCGCTGACCTGGTTGCCGTCGATGCCGGCGTTCAACACGGCGTGGCGGCAGACGCCCTTGTCCGCCTCGCGCAACCGGCGTGCCAGCAGGTCCGGATAGCGTCGATCGGCGTTGACGGTGGAGCGGAAGCCGTTCGTGATCGAATCGCCCAGCGTCACGATCGCCGAGGTCGGCAGGTCCGGTTCGACCTCGACGCCGGACAGCCAGTCGTTCGATCCGATCGTGCTGGCGACCGGCATCGCCGCCGGCCACCCTGATCGGCGCGCGCTTCGTGCTCGGCCTGGCGATCGGCGTGGCCACCTTCACCGCGCCGCTGTACCTGGCCGAGGTCGCGCCCGTGCGCATTCGTGGCGCGATGATCTCCACCTACCAGCTGATGATCACCATCGGCATCCTGGTCGCGTTCCTGTCCGACACCGCCTTCAGCTATTCGGGCAACTGGCGCTGGATGCTCGGCGTGATCGCGATTCCCGGCGCGCTGTTCCTGCTCGGCGTGCTGCTGCTGCCGGACAGCCCGCGCTGGCTGATGATGCGCGGGCGCAAGGCCGAGGCGATCGATGTGCTGACCCGTCTGCGCGGTGACGGTGCGGAGGTCGATCGCGAGGTGGCCGACATCGAGGAGCAGCTGAAGACGCCGCAGCGCGGCTGGCACCTGTTCCTGCAGAACGCCAATTTCCGTCGTTCGGTGGGACTGGGCGTGCTGCTGCAGGTGATG
Source organism: Rhodanobacter sp. UBA5168 (assembly GCA_002413455.1). Lineage (GTDB taxonomy): Bacteria > Pseudomonadota > Gammaproteobacteria > Xanthomonadales > Rhodanobacteraceae > Rhodanobacter. The sequence goes on from DHXA01000230.1 coordinate 13,789, forward strand.
CAGCAGTTCACCGGCATGAACGTGGTGATGTACTACGCGCCGCGCATCTTCGAGGGGATGGGCTACAACACCGAATCGCAGATGTGGTTCACCGCCATCGTCGGCCTGGTCAATGTACTGGCCACCTTCATCGCGATCGGGCTGGTCGACAGGCTCGGCCGCAAGCCGATCCTGTATATCGGCTTCACGGTGATGGCGCTGGGCCTGGGCGTGGTCGGCACGATGATGCACCTGGGCATCAGGACGCACGTCGAGCAGATGTTCACCGTGGTGATGCTGCTGACCTTCATCGTCGGCTTCGCGATGTCGGCCGGCCCGCTGATCTGGACGCTGTGCTCGGAGGTGCAGCCGTTGAAGGGGCGCGACTTCGGCATCGGCTGCTCGACCTTCACCAACTGGATCGCCAACATGATCGTCGGCGTGACCTTCCTGAGCCTGCTCAACGGCATCGGCAACGCGGCGACGTTCTGGCTGTATGCGGGGCTCAATGTGCTGTTCCTGGTGATCACCTTCCTGCTGATCCCGGAAACCAAGGGCGTCACGCTGGAGCAGATCGAACGCAAGCTGATGGCCGGCAAACCGCTGCGCGAGATCGGGCAGTAATGCGGCGAGGCGATGGAGCCGGGACGATGCCGATGCGGGTCCTGTTCGCCGCACTCGCTGCCATGCTGCTGTGCGCACTCGTGGCGGCGCGTACAGCGACGGCGGCCACCGCGACATTCAGCAACCCGCTGCTGCCTTCCGGGCCGGATCCGTGGGTGGCCCAGCACGACGGCTGGTACTACTACACCAACACCCTGGGCGACCGCATCGCGTTGTGGAAGACGCGCGACCTGACGCGGCTGGCCGAGGCATCACCGGTGACGGTATGGCGTGC
>DHXA01000230.1:14972-15151 GCA_002413455.1 Rhodanobacter sp. UBA5168
TACAGCGCGTCCGATCGCCGGCATGACGACGACGCCCATCGCCACAGCTTCGTACTGGAGAACGTCTCGGACGATCCCACCCGCGGCGCGTGGGTCGACAAGGGCATGTTGAAGACCGACCACACCGGCATCGACGGCACCGTGTTCGAGCTTCGCGGGCGACTGTATTTCGTCTACTC
>DHXA01000230.1:15491-16013 GCA_002413455.1 Rhodanobacter sp. UBA5168
GGCCCGTCCGGCAAGATGTTCCTGACTTACTCGGCCAGCGCGTGCTGGTCGGACGGTTATGCGCTGGGGTTGCTCAGCGCCGACGCGGATGCCAATCCGACCGATCCGGCGTCGTGGACGAAATCCGCCAGGCCGGCGTTAGCGCAGTCGCCGGCGAACGGTGTCTACGCGCCCGGCCACAACGGCTTCTTCAAGTCTCCCGACGGCAGGCAGGACTGGATCATCTACCACGCCAACGCGGGGCCGGGCTGGAAATGCGACGCGCGGCGGTCGCCGCGGATCCAGCGCTTCGGCTGGCGCCGGGATGGTGCACCCGAGTTCGGCATTCCGGTGAAAGCGGGCGTGCCGCAGGCGGTTCCGTCGGGTTGATCCGATGAGCCGGGCCGCCTACCGGCTCAGAGACCTGGTCTTTCCACACCCCCTTCTACGGTACCCGGAAGGCCTTCGGTACGGCGAGCGAAGGGACACTTGCGCGCCAGCCGCGGCAGGGGCTGTCTCTTATACACATCTCACGCTGCGCAC
>DHXA01000132.1 GCA_002413455.1 Rhodanobacter sp. UBA5168
CAGTTGCATCCGGACTGGAACATCAGCCTGTTCCACTACCGCAGCCACGGCGCCGACTACGGCCGCATCCTGGTCGGCATCCAGGTACCGCCGCACGAGCGCGCGTTGTTCCAGCACTTTCTCGAATCGCTGGGCTATCCGCATGCCGATGAAAGCGGGCACCCCGCCTACCGGCTGCTGCTGCAGGGTTGAACGGCGACTCAGAACAGGTCGATGCTGCCGGGCGCCATTGCCTCGCCCAGCAGGCCCTGGTTGGCCAGGCTCTCGTAGCCATGGGTACGGTCGCGGCCGTTTTCCTTGGCGAAGTACAGCGCCTTGTCGGCGCGGTCCAGCACCGTGGCCGGATAATCGCTGTCGCCGATGCGCGCGTAGCCGATGCTGACGGTGACATGCTCGACCTGCGGAAAGATCTGTTCGGCGACCCGTTGGCGAAAGCGCTCCAGCGCCGCATACACGGTCGACTCATCGCTCGCGCTGAGCAACACCACGAACTCCTCGCCACCGAAGCGGAACAACACATCGTCGTGACGGAAGCTGGCACGCATCTGCTGCGCCAGCAACAGGATCACCTCATCGCCGTAGATGTGCCCGTAGCTGTCGTTGATCCGTTTGAAGTGATCGATGTCGAGGATCGCCAGCCATACTTGCACCGGCGCCACCTCACCACGACGGTCGATCGCCAGTTCACCGGCATGGGCCGAGGTGTCGTGCCGGCTCAGCAGGCGCTGCAGGTGGCGCTCGAACGTGCGCCGGTTGTACAGCCCGGTCAGCTTGTCGCGCTCGCTCTCATTCAGCAGCGCGGTGTAATTGGCGTAGATGCGCGCGAAGCCTTCCACCAGCGAGCGGCTGGCGCTGGGTGGCACCTCGCTGTCCAGCTGCAGGGCGCCGATCGCGCGGCCGTCGCAGAGAATCGGCACCACCAGCCGGTGCAGGCCCGGGCCGATAATTTCGGCAAGCACCTCCGGCTGCTCGATGCACCGGCGCATCGAGGCCAATGCGGGATCGGCCTGATCCGGCTCGATGACCTGCAGCTGATAGTGGCCCTGCGCATCGGGCGTGCAATGCACCACACTTTCCAGCTGGCTGCAGCTGTCGACGGCGCGCTTGGCCAGCGACACGCTGCGCGCCAGGGCCAGCTCGGCCAGCGACAGCGCCAGGCTGTGATCGAGCGCATCGATGTCGCGGTGATGGGTGAATGCGGCCACCGAATCGAGCAGGCGCGAATGCGCCAGCATGCCGGCCGTACTCGTCGATGGTGGCACGCGCAATATCGGCACGGCACCAGCCACCGGCGCGCCAGGCTCGGCGTGCAGTGGTGCGGGGCAGTCACGCTGGGTGATTTCGCGCTTGACCATCGGAATTCCGGGAGACGTCGACACTTGCGGTCGACGCCCATGCATGGAGCCTACTCAATTGAGCAGGCCTGCCAGCGTATCGGCCGCACCCCCCCAGGCTTTAGCGCGCGACGGGCGAACGGCCCGGAGATGGCGCCGGCGAAGCACGGCTGGAGCGCGGGAACGTGTCTTGGTCGACGCCATCGGGCACGGCCGCTCAGGCTAAACTTCGCCGATGGCTACCTCCTCGCGCAAACGCCAACCACGCAAGCCCACGCCCTCGCCCGCCACGCGTCCGCGACCCGGCGCGCCGAAACCGATCGGCAAGAACCCGACCGGGCCGGCGGACAGTTCCACCCGCGCCACCCGGGTACTGGCCTGGCTGTTGCGCAAACTGCCGGCGCGCCATCGCGAAAAGGCGCTGGATTATCTGGTGCTGACCCGCATGGATCGCCCGATCGGCGCGTTGCTGCTGCTGTGGCCGACCTGGTGGGCGCTGTGGCTGGCAGCCGGCGACTTTCCGCCGTGGAAGCCGCTGATCATCTTCACCCTGGGCGTGTTCGCGATGCGTGCGGCTGGCTGCGCCATCAACGACTACGCCGACCGCAAGCTCGACCCGCAGGTGGCGCGCACCGCCGGACGGCCGATCGCCAGCGGGCGGGTGACGCCGCGCGAAGCGCTGCTCGTGTTCGCCGCGTTACTGGTGTTCGCGTTCGTGCTGGTGCTGTTCACCAACCGGCTGACCATCGAGCTGTCGTTTGCCGGCGCTTTGCTCGCGGCGATCTACCCGTTCACCAAACGCTACACCTACATGCCGCAGGTGGTACTGGGCGCCGCGTTCGGCTGGTCGATCCCGATGGCGTTCGCCGCGGTGATGAACACCGTGCCGCCGGTCGGCTGGTTGCTGTTCATCGGCAACATCATCTGGTCGGTGATCTACGACACCGAATACGCGATGGTCGACCGCGAGGACGACATCAAGGCCGGCGCGAAATCCACCGCGGTGCTGTTCGGTGACGCCGACCTGCCGATCCTCGGCGTGCTGATGGGCACGTTCCTGCTGACCATGCTGTTCGTCGGCCAGCGCGCAGCGCTGGGCTGGCCGTACTGGCTGGGCCTGCTGATCGCCGCCGGGCTGTTCGGCTATCAGCACTGGTTGATCCGCGACCGGCTGCGCGGCGCCTGTCTTGCCGCATTCCGCCACAACAACTGGCTCGGCTTGGCGGTGTGGATCGGCATCGTGCTGGCGCTGGCGCTGCGCTGAGAAAATCGCGTTGCGCGGCGAGGCAACCCATCTTGCGATTTGCAGGTGCGCGGCTGCGATCCTCACATGACGATCTGCTTGCCATGATGCGTGGTTTAGACGTCTAAATTTCAGCCTTGTCATGCCACGGCCTACCTGACTGTCACAAGGCGACCCTAGGCTGCACGTTCGCTGGAGCCTGTGACGGAAATCGGAAATCCACAGGCAGGGACGCCTCTGTACGAAACCTGCGCCGACGATGCCGATCATTCCAGCTGGAAGGCGCCGGCGTCATCGCGTACGTACTTCCTGCACGGCTCCGCGATCTCCCCATCCCCCGGAGCATTCAACTTGCGTACTTCCCTTATCAGCCGTTCCATCGGCACGGCTCTGCTCGGCAGCCTGACACTTGGCTTCGCTCTCTCCGCACACGCCCAGGACAGCGTTCCTGCCGAACCGGGCACCACTACGCCCGCCATCGAAAAGGCCAAGACGCTCAACAGCGTGGTCGTCACCGCCCGTTCCGGCGTGGAGACGCGCACCAAGGCCGAGACCAGTTATTCGATCACCACCATCGACGAGGATCGCCTGCGCATGCAGGCGCCCACCTCGGTCACCGAGGCGATGAAGTCGGTGCCCGGTTTCTGGGTCGAAGCCTCTGGCGGCGAGGCCAGCGGCAACATCCGTGCGCGCGGTATCCCGGTCGACGGTTTCGGTTCGGTGACCCTGCTGGAGGACGGCATCCCGGTGCAGCACGATCCGGCGCTGGGTTATCTCAATGCCGATCAGGCGTTCCGCCTGGACGAGACGATCGAGCGGATCGAGGTGGTGCGCGGCGGCCCCTCGTCGGTGTTCTATTCGAACGCCCCGGCCGGTGCGATCAACTTCATCCCGCGCCGGGTCGGCGACACGCCGGACGGCCTGTTCAAGTACACCGTCGGCGACTACGGGCTGAACCGCGCCGACTTCTGGTACGGCACCCCGGTCGGCAATGGCTGGAAACTCGGCGTGGGCGGTTTCTATCGCAAGGACAACGGCATCCGCGATCCCGGTTTCGACGCCAACAAGGGCGGCCAGATCCGCCTGAACCTGTCGAAGGATTTCGAGCACGGCCGCTTCAGCGTCGACTACAAGCACCTGGACGACAAGGTCGCGCTGTTCCTGGGCATCCCGATGCGCACCGACCCGAACGGCAAGATCAAGGCGGTGCCCGGCTTCGACGGCAACTTCGGCACCCTGGCCGGGCCGGAGACCGAGCACGTGATGATGAAGCAAGGCGACGGCAGCCTGTACGACTTCGACAACAGCGAGGGCACGCACGTGAAGCGCGACCAGCTGACCCTGAAGTTCGACTACGACCTGGGTGCGGACTGGAAGCTGGCCGAGTCGATGCGCTACGACGACACCAAGACCCAGCGCAACGGCATGTTCCCCAATACGCTGCAAAGCGCCGACAGCTTCCTGACCTCGGCGGCGAACCTCACCGCCTGGCAGCCGTACCTGCCGGCCGGCACCGCCGGCGTGCAGCTGCGCTATGCGGACAACCCCTCGCAGGTGTTCGACAACAAGGGCCAGAACGGCAACGGGCTGATGGTGATCGGCGGCCTGCGCGGCGTCACCATGCCGCTGCAGGAGTTCATCAACGATACCCGGCTGCTGCGCAAGTTCGACCTCGGCGGGCAGACCCACGACGTCTCGCTGGGCTACTACTACGCCCACTTCAACCAGGGCTTCAGCCGCTATTCCTCCACCGCGCTGCTCGACGTGCAGGACCGGGCGAAGCTGCTCGACCTGGTCGCGGTGGACGCCGCCGGCAACCCGCTGGGCACGCTCACCGACAACGGCATCTACCACTACGGCTACGAGTGGGAGAACGCCAACGGCAGCTCGGCCACGAACGCGCTCTACCTGTCCGACGAGTGGCAGGTCACCGATGCCCTGCGCATCGATGGCGGCGTGCGCTGGGAGCATGTCAACACCCAGGGCTGGGTCGAGCAGAAGCAGACGCTGAACCAGGGCACGCTGCCCACCTCGTCCATCTCGGCCGGCACCGGCCAGACCGTCTCCTACGACCACAACTTCCACAAGCTGGGCTGGACGCTGGGCACGAACTACCAGTTCTCCGAGCGCTCCGGCGTGTTCGCGCGCTGGACCTCGGCGTTCCGCCTGCCCAACCTGAGCAGCTACATCACCAGTCCCACCGCCACGCCGATCGTCCAGACCATGAAGCTGGGCGAGGCCGGCTACAAGTTCTCCAACCGCTCGCTCGATCTGTACGCCACCGCGTTCTACACCAAGTACGACAACGTCGGCTTCAACAACTACGTGTTCGACCCCAACAACGGCACCTCGACCGCGCAGCAGGGCTACGCCACCACCAAGACCACCGGCATCGAGCTGGAAAGCACCTGGTACCCGGTGGACTGGTTCGACGTGCAGGTCACCGCCACCTGGGAGGACCCGCAGTACAAGGGCCTGAGCTACACCGACAAGAGCAGCACCGGCGCGGTGCTCATCAACTACACCGGCAACCAGCTGATCCGCGTGCCGAAGACGAGCTACCGCGTGGTGCCCGGGCTGAACCTGCTGGGCGGCAAGCTGCGCCTGCAGCTGGCCTACGAACACGAGGGTGCGCGTTTCGTCGACACCGCCAACTCGGTGCGGCTGCCGGCCTACGAGGTGGTCAGTGCCAGTGCGCGCTACGACGGGTCGCCGGCGTTCTCGCTGTTCCTGTACGCCGACAACCTCACCTACTCGCTGGGCCTGACCGAG
>DHXA01000271.1 GCA_002413455.1 Rhodanobacter sp. UBA5168
GCCATCGCCGCCGGATCGAGCGCCACGCCCGCTCCACCGGCGGGATCGACCCGATACAGATCGCGCACCTGGCTGCCATCGCGCTTCAGCGAGTAGTACAGGCTGCGGCCATCCACACTCCAGTACGGCTGCTCCACCGCCTGCCCGATCCAGTCGGGACTGGCCATGACGGTTTCCAGATCCAGCGGAGCCACGGCGGGCCTGGTGGCCGCCGCCAGGGGCAGCACGGTGAGGGCCACGAAAGCAGCCGGCAGCAGTCGACGCATGGATTTTCCCCAGGCAAAAAAACCAGCATAGCCGAGCACGGTAACGTGTCGCGGCCACCGTGCCAGAAGTCAGGCATGCGTCACGACCGGCTGCGGCCACGGCGCTGGCGCGCTACGCTGCGGTGTCTGTCCTTGCCGGGGGTTCCGCCATGCGTTTTGCCTTCGTTGCCGCCGCCGCGCTGTTCGCCGCCGGCACCACCTGCGCCGCCCAGCTGCCGCCCACCGAAACGCGGGGGCCGCCGCGTGGCGATGTGTCGCTGATCGGCGGCACCACGCCACTGCCGCCGCCCACCGCGCAGCACGCCGACGCCAGCGTGATCCACGGCGTCACCGTGAAAGATCCTTACCGCTGGCTGGAAAACCCTGCCGATCCGGCGGTGCAACGCTGGATCAAGGCGCAGAACGCGTATACCGAAGCCCAGCTGGCCGCGATGCCGCAGGGCAAATCGCTCACCGCACGGGTGCAGCAGCTGGCGATCACCTCGACCACGCGCTCCGGCCCGATCCTGGCCGGTGGAACCTTGTTCTACATGCAGCAGACACCACCGCAACCGCAGCCGGTACTGATTGCACAGGCATGGCCGGACGGTGCAGCGAAGACGCTGGTCGATCCGAATGCCGACCACGGCAGCACCGCGGTCACCGGCTACTGGCCATCGCCGCAGGGACGCTATCTCGCCTACGGCACCGCCGAGGGCGGCAGCGAGCTGACCACGATCCACGTACTCGACGCCGCCACCGGCAAGACGCTGGGCGACACCTTGCCGTGGGCTGGCGGCGGCACCACGCCGCAGGGCGTGGCCTGGGACGCGGATGAGAACGGCTTCAGCTACGTGCGCTTTGCGCCGCCTGCGGCAGGCAAGGTGGTGGAACAGTTCAACGCCACGCTGGTGCATCACGCGCTGGGCCGGCCCGCCACCGCGGACACCGTGGTGTTCGGCCAGGGCTATTCGAAGGTCGCCGAATACGTGCTGGTGAATGCACCGGGCACGGCGCAGGCCGCGGTGCTCGCGTACGACGGCGACGGCGGCCCGGCCGAGGTGTTCCTGCATCGCGGCGACACGTTCCAACACGTGCTCGATCGCAGCGCGAACGTGCGCACGGCCGCCTGGGTGTCTGGACGTCTGTATGTAGCGTCGTTCCGCGATGCGCCGCGCGGCCGGATCGTGGCCATCGACGCGGATGGCAAGTCCGTGCCGGTGTTGGCCCAGCGCGAGGGCGCGATCCAGCAGATCGCCGCGCTCGGCGACGGTTTTCTGGTGGTGCGCAGCTGGGGGCCGGACTGGTGGATCGAGCAATACGACGCCGGCGCGACGCTCGTGCGCAAGTTGCCGCTGCCGGCGCACGGCATCGGCGTGGGCGAGATCGCTTCGGAGTCCGGTCAGCCCAAGGCGCTGATCAGCTACAGCGGCTGGACCACGCCGGAACGCTGGGTGGAATACGACGGCCGCAGCGGCGCGCTGAAAACCGTGTTCGAGGTGAAGCCGGCGGCCGACTATTCCAGGGTGACCGTGCAGCGCATCGACGGCACATCGAAGGATGGCACGAAGATTCCGGTGACCGTGCTGTCGCTGCCAGGCACCACCCCGAACGGCGCACGGCCGACCATCCTGTACAGCTACGGCGGTTTCGATATCCCGATCAAGCCGGGCTTCATCGGTGCGAATCTCGCGTGGCTGGAACGCGGCGGCGTGCTCGCCTACGCGAACATTCGTGGCGGCAACGAGAACGGCCAGGACTGGCACGCGCAGGGACAGCAACTGCACAAGCAGAATGTGTTCGACGATTTCCACGCCGCCGCGCTGGCGCTGTTCGACGCGCGCTGGACCGACCGCGCCCACCTGGGCATCCTCGGCGGCAGCAACGGCGGCCTGCTGATGGGCACGCAGATCGTGCAGCATCCGGGCGACTATCGCGCGGTGATGGCGAAGGTCGGCATCCACGACGTGCTGCGCCACGAGACCGCGTTCGCGAACGGCCCGTACAACGTCAGCGAATACGGCAGCATCACCGACCCGGCGCAGTTCAAGGCCACCCTGGCGTATTCGCCGCTGCAGAATGTGCAACCGCATACCGCGTATCCGGCCGTACTGATGACCACCGGCGCCAACGATCCGCGGGTGGCGCCGTGGCAATCGCGCAAGTTCGCCGCCGCGCTGCAGGACGCCACCACGTCGACGCAACCGATCATGCTGCTGACCCGCACCAACGCCGGCCACGGCATCGGCGCACCGTTCAGCCAGCGCGTCGGCGATACGGCGATCGGTCTGACGTTCTTCGCGCATGAGCTGGGGCTGGATACCGCACCGTGAGCGCAGCGACGACGTGCCGGTATCCCGCACACCGTCGCTGCGGCATGATGGCCATTCGCGCGGCGCGGGGGCGCTGGCGTTCACAAGGAAGAGACCACGATGAAAACTGTCACACTCTGCATCGCCGCACTGTTGCTGACCTGTTCACTCTCGGCGCGAGCTGCCGACAAGCGCGAGCAGGGCTATACGATCGGTGCCAACGTGGATGCCCATGGGCATGTCACAGCCACCCAACTCGATCCGGACGTATCCGCGCCGATCGCCGCGATCCTGGCCACTGCGGTGAAGCAATGGCAATTCGTGCCAGCCAAGCTCGACGGTCGGCCGGTGCCTGCACACACGTTTGTCCGGGCCAAATTGCAGGCGGTGGCGGATGCCAAAGGTCAGTACAGCGTGCGCATCCGGTTCTTGGGCAACGGTCCTCGCCTCGACAACAAGAGCAGGCAGCCGCATTACCCGCAAGATGCGATCCGCGCACGTGAAGCTGCATTCACCATCCTCGAAGCGACTGCGCAACCGGACGGCAGCCTCACCGATATGGTGGTCAGCAGCAAATTCGAGGCTTGGCCATTGCCTCGCTCGTTCAAGCTTGCCGTGCTGGAGGCCGCCAGGCAATGGCATGTCGAACCCGAACAAGTCGATGGCCAGCCGGTAGCGACACACATGCGCATACCAGTGAACTTCAACCTGAACCCGCCCCAGTTCACCATGCAAGAAATCAAGATTCTGCGCGAGGCTGCGCGCAAGGAAACCGCTGCGGCGGATGCCGAGGCCAGCCAGCCCGGCATCCCGTTGCCATCCGACGAAGAAGTTGCACTGGACAGCCCGCTGCATCCCAGCGCCGTTGCCACGATCACCAACGCCCCCTGACTTTACCGAGTACCGCATGACCCTGCCCACCGTCGAACACGAAACCGCCGTCAACCCGCTCTACAGCATCATCTGGCTGCACGGCCTCGGTGCGGACGGCAACGACTTCGCGCCGATCGTGCCGGAGCTGGTAGACCCTGCATGGCCGCCGCTGCGCTTTGTGTTTCCGCATGCGCCGGTGCGACCGGTGACGATCAACAACGGCATGTCGATGCGTGCGTGGTACGACATCTACGGCTTCGATATGAACGCGCGACAGGACGACGCGGGGATCCGTTCCTCGATCGCCGCCACCGAGGCACTGATCGCTCGCGAACACGAGCGCGGCGTGCCCAGCGAGCGCATCGTGCTCGCCGGCTTCTCGCAGGGCGGCGCCATCGCGCTCTCCGCCGGACTGCGTCATCCGGAAAAGCTGGCCGGCATCGTCGCGCTGTCGGCCTATCTGCCGATGCATGGCGCGCTGGCCGCCGAGCGCAGCGCGGCGAATGCGGCCACGCCGATCTTCTGGGGCCACGGCACCGCCGATCCGGTCGTGGCACTGCAGCGTGGCGTCGACTCGCATGACCTGCTGCAATCGCTGGGCTATACGCTGGAATGGCACACCTATCCGATGGCCCATGCGGTCTGCGCCGAGGAAATCGGTGACCTGCGTCGCTGGCTGACCCGACACCTGGCCTAGCGGCGCCCGCGCATGCGGCATACTTGCCCGCATGCGCGAACCCAAGCCAACCGGCGGCCCGCGCGGCCGCGTCGAACACAGCCCGTTACCGGATTTTTGCCGGCTGCCGGCCTTGTTCGCCCTGTTCGTGGTCGGCGCGTTGACGGTGACGGTGATGTGGCTGGCGCGCGACAACCAGCGCGACTGGCCCGCCTACAGCGTCAGCATGCTGTTCGTGACCTGGCTGGCGCTGGTGATCGCGGTAACCCTGTGCAAGCTGCGCACGCTGTTGCAGCGCCTGCCCGGACGCACACCATATGCTGGCGTGTGGCTGCTGATCGTGCTGATCGTGAGCGCCGCCAGCGCGGTGGCGCGCTGGCTCGACGGCTCGCTGCAGATGAACCTGATCAGCAGCAGCATGCGCGTCTTCGTGCGCGACAACGTGCTGATCGCCGCGCTGCTCGGCGCGGCGATGCTGCGCTACTTCTATGTACTGGCACAGTGGCAGGCGCGGCTGGCCGCGGTGACGCGGGCGCAGGTCGAGGCGCTGCAGGCGCGCATCCGCCCGCACTTCCTGTTCAACAGCATGAACACGGTGGCGGCGCTGATCCGGGTCGATCCCGCCGCGGCCGAACGCACGGTGGAGGATCTGTCCGAACTGTTCCGCGCCGCACTGGGCCAGCACGACACCGGCGACGGCACGCTGGGCGAGGAGCTGGCGCTGGTCGAGCGCTACCTGGCGATCGAACAATTGCGTCTGGGGGCGCGCCTGCACGTGCGGCGCGAACTGGATGACCTGCCGGCCGGCTTTCCGCTGCCGCGCCTGCTGCTGCAGCCGTTGGTGGAGAATGCGGTGCGCCACGGCATCCAGCCGCTGCGCGAAGGTGGCGAGGTGATCCTGCGTGGCCAGCGTGAGGGCGATGGCGTGCGCATCGAAATCATCAACCCGCTGCCGACCACGCCGCCCGAGCGCGGCAACGGCCACGGCCTGGACAGCGTGCGTCAACGCATCGTGTATCGCTACGGGCCGCTGGCGAAAGTGCAGGCCGGGCCGCAGGGAGATCACTTCGTAGTGCTGCTGCAACTGCCGGGAACCTCGGCGTGATGCGCGTCCTGATCGTGGACGACGAACCGCTCGCGCGCGCGCGCCTGGCCGCACTGCTGGGCGACTGCGACGGCGTGGAGGTCGTCGGCAGCGTCGGTGATGGCGAAGCCGCGCTGGGCGCACTCGGCGAACTGCACCCGGACGTGCTGCTGCTGGACATCAACATGCCTGGCCTCAGCGGCACCGCCGTTGCGCAGCGACTGGCCGGCCGCACGCGACCGCAGGTGATCTTCTGTACCGCCTACGAAGCGCACGCGCTGAAGGCGTTCGATCTGGGCGCGGTCGACTACCTGCTCAAGCCGGTGCGGCTGGAACGCCTGCGCGATGCGCTGCAGCGCGCGCAACGCCGCCTCGCCGACGCACCACGCGAACCGACGGCGTACCTGCACGGTCGGCTGCGTGGCGAACAGGTGCGCATCGCGCTTGCCGAAGTGATCTGCCTGCTCGCCGACGAAAAATATGTCGTCGTGCAACACCGCCGCGGCGAACTGCTGATCGAGGAATCGCTGCGCCAGCTGGAAGAGGTCCACCCCGACCAGCTGATCCGCCTGCACCGCAACTGCCTGGTGCCACCGGCACGCCTGCTCGGCATCAAGACGCTCGCCGACGGCCGCGTACTGGCCCGCCTCGACGGCACCGAACTCAACCCCGAGATCAGTCGGCGCAATCTGCCGGCGGTGCGCAAGGTGCTGCGGCTGGGTTGAGTTCGCCCTGCCTGCAGTCGGCTGCACCTTGCGTAGACGCGCGATGCGTTGCAATGCTCGTCCTTCGACCATCCGCGAGTGGACGATCATGAGCCATCCATTCAAGGTCGGCGACCATGTGCGCTGGAATTCCGAAGCCGGTGACGTGAGCGGCAAGATCGTCAAGGTGCATGTACGCGACACCGACTACAAAGGCCACACGCGCCACTGCAGCGAGGATGATCCTCAGTACGAAATCAAGAGCGACAAGACCGACCACATCGCCATGCACAAGGGCGCGGCCCTGCACAAGATCGACTGAGCGATGCCCGCCGATCCCGCTACGATCTGGACGATCGGCCACTCCACCCGCACGCTGGAGGAGTTCCTCGGCCTGCTCGGCGAATACCGCATCGAAGCGATCGCCGACGTGCGTCGCCTCCCCGGCTCGCGCCGTTATCCGCACTTCGCCAGCGAAGCCCTGGCCAAATCACTGCCCGTGCATGGCATCGCCTACGAATGGATGCCGGAGCTCGGCGGACGACGCAAGGTGCAGCCAGGCTCACCGAATACCGCGTGGCGCAATGCCTCGTTCCAGGGTTACGCGGACTACACCGCCACCGCGGCATTCGCCGAAGGCCTCTCCGAGCTGCTGAAGCTGGCCGCAAGCAAGCGCACCGCGATGATGTGCGCCGAGGTGCTGTGGTGGCGCTTCCATCGTTCGATCGTTTCCGACGTGCTGAAGCTGCGCGGGATCGAAGTGATCCACATCATCGACGCCAAGCACACGACGGTGCATCCGTATACGTCACCGGCGCGGATCGTGGATGGGCGGTTGAGTTTTGCGGGGGAGCAGGGGGAGTTGTTGTGACGCGTCATTCCACGATGCTCACGGGGACGAACCGGAAGACTCGAGAGCAAAGTGCAGTCGATCGCCTGCAGCGACCGAGTCACTTTTCTCTTGCGTGGC
>DHXA01000086.1 GCA_002413455.1 Rhodanobacter sp. UBA5168
GGAAACACCGAGCCTAGGTGCTGCGGTGGCAGGGCGCAATCCGCCGGCCGCTTTCAAGATCGGGCTCGCGTGACCACGACGCAGCAGCATCGAGTCGGGTCAACGCCCTGCCGCGGCAGGGCGACATCGTCAGTGCCGGCTCACCGTGGCTTCTTCAGAAAATGGATACGGTTCACGCTTACGCCACCCACGTCGCCAACATCACCACGGCCGCTGCCACCATCGCCGCGGTTGCGAGCCAGCCGAAAAGCTTCAACGGCCACGGCATGGTGAATTCGCCCATGACCTTGCGGCTGGACCCCATCAGCATCATCGCGATCATCAGCGGCACGGCGGCGACGCCGTTGATCACTGCGCTCCAGTACAGCGCCTTGATCGGGTCGAGCGGGGTCAGGTTCAGTGCAATGCCGATGAGGCTGGCAACGATCAGCACGCCGTAGAAGAACATGGCTTCGCGCGGCTTGTGCTCCAGTCCGCTGCGCTGGCCGAACGCACCGGCGGCGGCGTAGGCGGTCGCGCCGGCCAGTATCGGCACGGCGAGCAGGCCGGTGCCGATGATGCCGGCGGCGAACAGCGCGAACGCCAGGTTGCCGGCCAGCGGCCGCAGGGCTTCGGCCGCCTGGGCCGAGGACTGGATGTCGGTCTTGCCGTGTTCGTGCAGCACCACGGCGGCGGTGAGGATGATGAAGAACGCCACCAGGTTGGAGAAGATCATCCCCACCGTGGTGTCGATGCCGATGCGGCGCAGGGCGCTCGGTGCCTGTTGCGGCGCATCCTGCAGCGGTTTGCGTCGCTTGCTCGACTCGATCTCCTCGACTTCCTCGGAGGCCTGCCAGCAGAACAGGTAGGGGCTGATGGTGGTGCCGAGCAGGGCGACCAGGCCCACGGCGTAAGGCGCGTTCCAGCTGATTGGTGGCAGCACGATGCTCCTGAGCACGGCGCGCCACGGCACGTCGATCACCAGCACGGTGGCCACGTAGGCGAACAGGCTCAAGGTGAGCAGCTTGAGGATCGGCGCATAGCGGGTGAACGGAATGAAGATCTGCAGCACCAGCGACAGCACGGCGAAGCCGGCGGCATAGAGCAGGGCCGGCCCGCCGATCAGCAGTTTCAGCGCCGCGCCCATGGCGCCGATGTCCGCCGCCAGGTTGATCACGTTGGCGATGAAGATGGATGTCACCAGCGCATACACCAGCTTGCGCGGGTAGTACTGGCGCATGCCGTCCATCAGGCCGTGACCGGTGACCCGGCCGATGCCGGCGCTGATCGCCTGGATCGCGATCATCAGCGGCATGGTCAGGAATACGCACCACAGCATGCCGTAGCCGAACGCCGCGCCCACCTGCGAGTAGGTGGCAATGCCGCTGGGGTCGTCGTCCGCCGCGCCGGTGATCAGGCCGGCGCCGAGATTGGCCCAGGGTGGGGTTTCCGGGCCGCCGTCTTCGGTGTTTTCATGTACGGCCATGCGGTGCTGTTTCCCATGCGTGATCCGGCCCGGACGCCGTACCGGCGTGGCGCAGCGGATGAGGATATCCAATGATGAAACGGTCGCATCGCGCGTGTGGCGAGGTGCCGCAGCGAAATTCACAACTCATGAGGTACATAGTGCGCTGAATCGAGTTTTCGCATTCACGGGAATTGCCAGATCATGACCACCCAAGCCACGGCTCGCCAGCCGCTCGACCCCGACCAGTTGCGCGGCATCGACGCCTGGTGGCGCGCCGCGAATTACCTCTCGGTCGGGCAGATCTACCTGCGCGCAAACCCGCTGCTGCGCGAGCCGTTGACGCTGGAGCATGTGAAGCGCATGCAGTTGGGCCACTGGGGCACCACGCCGGGACAGAATTTCATCTACGCGCATCTGAATCGGGTGATCCGCCAGCACGATCTGGACATGTTCTACATCTCCGGCCCGGGTCATGGCGGCCCCGCAGTGGTGGCGAATGCGTATCTGGATGGCACCTACAGCGAGGTCTATCCGGACATCGGCCGGGACGAGGCGGGACTGCAGCGGCTGTTCAAGCAGTTCTCGTTTCCGGGCGGCATCGCCAGCCATGCGTCGCCTGAATGTCCAGGCTCCCTGCATGAAGGCGGCGAACTGGGCTATTCGCTGAGCCACGCGTTTGGCGCGGTGTTCGACAACCCCGAACTGATCGCGGCCTGCGTGATCGGCGATGGCGAGGCGGAAACCGGGCCGCTGGCCACCGCCTGGCATTCGAACAAGTTTCTCGATCCGGTGGGTGACGGCGCGGTGCTGCCGATCCTGCATCTGAACGGCTACAAGATCGCCAACCCCACCGTGCTGGCACGGATCAGCCGCGAGGAATTGGAACAGTTGCTGCGCGGCTGCGGCTGGACGCCGTATTTCGTGCGAGGCAGCGAACCGGAGTTGATGCATCAGGCGATGGCTGCCACGCTGGATACGGTGGTGGCGCAGATCCGCCATATCCGCGACGACGCGCGCCTGCGTGGCGTCACCACGCGGCCACGCTGGCCGATGATCGTGCTCGATTCGCCCAAAGGCTGGACCGGGCCGAAGGTGGTCGACGGCAAGCCGAACGAGGGCACGTTCCGGGCGCATCAGGTGCCGATCCCGGTATCGGAGAGCAGCCCGCCGGAACACCTGCACCAACTCGAGGCGTGGCTGCGCAGCTATCGGCCGCAGGAGCTGTTCGATCAGGAGGGCCGGCTGAAAGCCG
>DHXA01000081.1:0-7424 GCA_002413455.1 Rhodanobacter sp. UBA5168
GAGGTACTGGCGGGTAACGAGGGTGTGGTGCGGTTCGAACTGGATTTCGGGCGCGACAGCCTTGGCATCAGCTATGTCGATGTTCGCGCACAGGCCTCGTTGAATGTGGTCTGCCAGCGAACGCTGGAGCCGTTTGTACTGCCGGTCGCCGTGAACACCCGGCTCGGCCTGATCAAACTGGAGCGCGATGAGGCCGGCTTGCCGCCTGATTGCGAACCGCTGCTGGTGGCCGAGGATGGCCGATTGAATCCGGCGGATGTGATTGAAGACGAATTGCTGTTGGCGCTGCCGCTGGTTCCGGTCAACCCGGACAGCAGCCTGCCCGACGAAGTGACAGGCCATGAGCCGGAAGACGATTCTGTCGGCGAGGGGCGCTCCGAAAATCCGTTCGCGGTACTGCGCGAACTGAAGAAGTAACCACCGACCCGGTCATCCGATCCGGGTCATGTCGCAACAGATCATCAAGTTTCCGTTGGAGAATTACCATGGCAGTTGCCAAGAGCCGCCGTACCCCGTCCACCCGCGGCATGCGTCGTTCGCACGACGCACTGAATACCGTGCAGCTGTCCACCGATCCGACCAGTGGTGAAGTGCATCTGCGCCATCACGTCACCAAGGATGGCTACTACCGCGGCAAGAAAGTGATCGAAACCAAGGGCGCGGTGTCGGTCGAGGATTGATCCGGTTTCGCGAATCCCTACAGGATTCCGGAATGCGATCATGCGAGACGGCGCGGCGACGCGCCGTTTTGCGTTCGATCCACTGTTTTCCGCTGATGGATAGTTGAATGTCCCAGATCTATGCCCGCATCATCGCCACCGGCAGCGCGCTGCCCGAACGCGTGGTCACCAACGCCGATCTGGAAAAGATCGTCGACACCAGTGACGAGTGGATCCGCACCCGCACCGGTATCCGCCAGCGCCACATTGCCGCCGACGGCGAGACCACCGGCGATCTGGCCTTCCAGGCCGCGCAGAACGCTCTGGAAGCGGCCGGGGTCAAGGCGTCCGAGCTCGATCTGATCATTCTCGGCACGACCACGCCGGATATCATCTTCCCGTCGACCGCCTGCCTGGTGCAGCATCGTCTCGGTGCGAACGGCTGCGCCGCGTTCGACGTCAATGCAGCGTGCTCGGGCTTCGTCTATGCGTTGGGTATCGCGGACAAGTTCATCAGGAGCGGGCAGTCGAAGAAGGTGTTGGTGATCGGGGCCGAGACGCTGACCCGGATGGTCGACTGGACCGAGCGCGAAAGCTGCGTGCTGTTCGGCGATGGCGCCGGTGCCGTCGTGCTGGAGGCTTCCAGCGAGCCAGGCATCTACGCCACCTGCCTGCACGCCGATGGCGGCTACAAGCATCTGCTGTACAACCCGGTCGGAGTTTCCGTCGGCTTCAAGGACGAGCCCAATCACGGCGTTCGCATCAACATGGCGGGCCGCGAGGTGTTCAAGGTGGCGGTGAAGACGCTCGACTCGCTGGTCGAAGAAACGCTGCAGGCCGCCGGCATGGTCGAGTCGCAGATCGACTGGTTGATTCCGCATCAGGCCAACTTGCGCATCATCGAGGCAACGGCCAAGCGCCTGAACATGTCGATGGAGCGGGTCATCGTGACGGTCGACAAGCATGCCAACACCTCGTCCGGCTCGGTGCCGCTGGCGTTGGACTATGCGGTGCGCTCGGGCAAGGTGCAGCGCGGCCAGAACCTGCTGCTTGAAGCGTTCGGCGGTGGTTTCACCTGGGCCTCGGCGCTGTTGCGTTACTGAATCCGCGTGCTTCACGTTGTCCCGATGCCGCCCCTCTCGGGCGGCATCGCTTTTTTCAGGATCGATGAACGAATACAGCTGCGTATGGGCGGCGATGCTGGCACCATGGCGGTTTTCGTCGACGGAATCTGCGCATCCATGAGTTCAACTTCCGCTTCGCTCGCTTTCGTTTTCCCCGGCCAGGGTTCGCAGTCGGTCGGCATGTTGACCGAGCTGGCCGCCGCGCATGCCGAAGTGCGGGCGACGTTCGAAGAGGCCTCACAAGGCGCCGGCATCGATCTGTGGAGCCTGAGCGCACGGGGGCCGGAGGATCAGCTGAACCGCACCGAAAACACCCAGCCGGCGCTACTGGCGGCGAGCGTAGCGGTGTGGCGGGTATGGCAGAAGCTCGGCGGCGCGCAGCCGGCGCAGTTGTCCGGCCACAGCCTGGGTGAATACAGCGCACTGGTCTGCGCCGGGGCATTGTCATTGCATGAGGCGGCGGCGCTGGTGGCCGAGCGCGGACGCCTGATGCAGGCGGCGGTGCCCGCCGGCGTCGGCGCGATGGCGGCGATTCTCGGTGGCGACGACGCCCAGATAGCCGCCGTGTGCGAGCAGGTGGCGCAAGATCAGGTGGTGTCGCCAGCGAACTTCAACTCGCCCGGGCAGCTGGTCATAGCCGGCAACGCCGAGGCGGTGGATCGCGCGTTGGCGGCGCTGGCCGGACTGGGCGTGAAGAAGGCGATCAAGCTGGCTGTCTCGGTGCCGTCGCACTGTGCCCTGATGCGCGAGGCGGCCGATCGCCTGGGGGAACGGATGGCGTCGATAGCCTGGCAGCTGCCGTCGATCCCTGTTGTGCAGAACGCCGAAGCCCGCAGTTACAGCACCGTTGACGATATCCGCGGAGCACTGCAGCGCCAACTGTATCTGCCGGTGCGCTGGACCGAATGCGTACAGGCACTGGCCGTGGGCGGCGCTGCACACATCGCCGAATGTGGTCCGGGCAAGGTCTTGAGCGGCTTGATCAAGCGTATCGACAAGACGGTCGATACGCGCGCGATCGGAGCTCCAGGCGACATGGAAACCGCTCTCCAGGAGTGGGCATGATCCGCACGCAATCCGCACGATTTTCTCTATTGATAGTCAGGAACCTCCACCAATGAGTTACACACTGCAAGGTGAAATCGCGCTGGTCACCGGCGCCAGCCGCGGCATCGGCGCGGCGATTGCCGACGAGCTGGCAGCGATGGGTGCCACCGTGATCGGCACGGCGACCAGCGCGAGCGGGGCGGCGGCGATCGGCGAGCGACTGGCTGCGCATGGCGGTCATGGCCGTGTGCTGGATGTCACCGATACGGCTGCGGTCGAGGCATTGATCGACGGCATCAGCAAGGACTTTGGCGCGATATCGATCCTGGTCAACAACGCCGGCATCACCCGCGACCAGTTGCTGATGCGGATGCGAGAGGAGGACTGGAACATCATCCTCGACACCAACCTCAGCTCGGTCTACCGCACCTCCAAGGCGGTGATGCGCGGCATGATGAAAGCGCGCAAGGGGCGCATCATATCGATCGCCTCGGTGATCGGACTCACCGGCAATCCCGGTCAGGCCAATTACGCGGCCGCCAAGGCCGGTGTCATCGCATTCTCCAAGTCGCTGGCACGCGAGATCGGCAGCCGCGGCATCACCGTCAACGTGGTGGCGCCGGGCTTCATCGACACCGACATGACCCGCTCGCTGCCGGAAGAGTCGAAGCAGGCGTTGCTCGGCCAGATAGCGCTGGGGCGGCTTGGCGAGGTGTCGGACATTGCCAAGGCGGTGGGTTTCCTGGCCTCGCCTGCGGCGGCGTACATCACCGGCGAAACCCTGCACGTCAACGGCGGCATGTACATGCCGTAGACCGTGCGGCGGCAATTGTCGCCAGCGGGCTCGTTTTAGGCGACAATTGCGCGTTCGCGCCGGTCCACTAGGGACTGCGCCCAGGTATCACCGGCGGATCGTGGCGGCCTCGCGGTTTAGCCACTACAATGCGCCGGGCTTTTGCAGGCATTACGCCGGCACAGACAACAATTACTCCTTGAGAGGTATGGGCAACATGAGCACCATCGAAGAGCGCGTAAAGAAAATCGTCATCGAGCAGTTGGGCGTGAAAGAGGATGAAGTCACGGCGAACGCTTCGTTCGTGGACGATCTGGGCGCAGATTCGCTGGACACGGTGGAACTGGTGATGGCGCTCGAGGAAGAGTTCGAGACCGAGATTCCGGATGAAGATGCC
Organism: Rhodanobacter sp. UBA5168; assembly: GCA_002413455.1. Classification (GTDB taxonomy): domain Bacteria; phylum Pseudomonadota; class Gammaproteobacteria; order Xanthomonadales; family Rhodanobacteraceae; genus Rhodanobacter. Next base: position 4,021 of record DHXA01000081.1, read on the forward strand.
GAGAAGATCACCACCGTGCAGCAGGCCGTCGATTACATCAAGGCCCACTCCAAGGATTGATGGGTGCGGGGTCGATCGGAACTGTAATGATCCGGCATTGATCGCCGCATACCGGACCGGCATGCATATCGTTGGCTGGTCCGTCCACGGAATGATTTCGAACGCTGCGCCTTTCCGGCGCAGTTTTCGTTTCTGCATTTTGTAACGTCCGACCCCGTATGGTGCGCCGGTGCGTCCCTGGCCAATATGGATGGCGTATCGGCGATCGGCATCGCGAAGTATCCGCCGGCGGTTTGACGGAATCACGAAGGAAGACAGCATGAGCAAGCGTCGAGTAGTAGTGACCGGCATGGGTATCATCTCGCCGGTCGGCAACGACATCGCCACCGCCTGGGAGCGTGTCCTCAAGGGCGTCAGCGGGATCGGTCCGGTCACCCATTTCGATACTTCCGCTTATTCCACGCGCATCGCTGGCCAGGTCAGCGACTTTGATCCGGCACAGTGGATGCCGGTCAAGGATGTCAAGAAGATGGACCCGTTCATCCACTACGGTGTGGCGGCGGGTACCCAGGCGCTGCGGGATTCCGGGCTGGAAGTGACCGAGGCAAACGCGCCGCGCATCGGCGTGGCGGTCGGTGCCGGCATCGGTGGCCTGTACACGATCGAAGCCACCACGCTCGAACTGGCTGCCAAGGGACCGCGCCGGGTCTCGCCGTTCTACGTACCCAGCTCGATCATCAACATGGTGTCGGGCCAGCTGTCGATCATGTTCGGCCTGAAAGGGCCGAACATCGCCTGCGTCACGGCTTGCACCACGGCCACCCACAACATCGGCCTGGCCGCGCGCATGATCCAGTACGGCGATGCGGATGCGATGATCGCCGGCGGCACGGAGTTCGCCACCACCGGTACCGCGATGGCCGGCTTCTGTTCGGCCAAGGCGATGTCGACCCGCAACGACGATCCGACCAAGGCCAGCCGTCCGTGGGACAAGGGCCGCGACGGCTTCGTGCTGTCCGACGGTGCCGGTGTGCTGATGCTGGAAGAGTACGAGCATGCCAAGGCGCGCGGTGCCCGCATCTATGCCGAACTGGCGGGCTTCGGCATGAGCGGCGATGCGTTCCACATGACCGCGCCGAGCGAGGGCGGCGAGGGTGCGGCGCGCTGCATGCAGAGCGCCCTCAACGATGCCCGGCTTGCGCCGACCGACGTGCAGTATGTCAACGCGCATGGCACCTCCACACCGCTTGGTGATCTTGGCGAGGTGATGGCGGCGAAGAAGATCTTCGGCGATCACGCCTACAAGCTGGCAATGAGCTCGACCAAGTCGACCACCGGGCATCTGCTGGGTGCGGCCGGCGGCGTCGAGGCCATCTTCACCATTCTTGCGCTGCGCGATCAGATGTTGCCGCCGACGATCAACCTGGACGAGCCGAGCGAAGGCTGCGATCTGGATTTCGTGCCGCACACGGCGCGCGAAGCGAAGCTCGAGGTGGCGATCTCCAACTCGTTCGGTTTCGGCGGCACCAACGGCACGCTGGCATTTCGTCGCGTCTGAGCGTGACCTGCCATCGGCGCGTCCTGGCCGGCCGGCGCGATCTGCTCGCGCCGGCCGCTGCTTTTCCGGAGCGCTACCCATGCCTGCTGGAAAGCGTGGTGCGAGGCACCGCGCAGTCGCGCTACGACATCCTGTTCGCATTTCCGCGCGGTCGGCTGACCTTGCATGCCGACGGTAGCCTGAGCGACGACGCGGGAATTCGGCGGGAAGGCCGTTTCCTCGATGCGTTGGACGCCGTCTGGCAAGCGGAACGCTTGCCACCAAACGATGATGAGCTGCCATTCCATGGTGGCTGGGTCTTGCTGCTCGCGTACGAATTGGCCGGCGAGATCGAGCCGACATTGAAGCTGCGGCCGCCATCGGCGCTGCCAATGGCTCTGGCCATGCGTTGTCCGGCTGCGGTGATCATCGATCATGCGCGCGACTGCACGATCCTGATGGCCGAAGCGGGTCATGAAGATCTGCTCGATGCGCTGGAAGCCGATCTCGCGGCCGTGCCGCCGATTCCGCCGCTGGCCGCCCCGATCGCCTGGGACGAGGATGCACCACAGCAGTTTCTCGACGGCGTGGCGCGCATCCACGAACACCTTTACGCCGGCGACATTTTCCAGGTGAATCTGTCGCGCGCCTGGCGCGCGCGCTACGGGAAACCACCCGCGCCGGCATCGCTGTATGCGGTGCTGCGCCAGGCCAACCCGGCGCCATTCGCCGGCATGTTGCAACAGCCGGGATGGGCGGTGGTGAGCTCATCGCCTGAACGACTGGTCGAAGTGCGCCGGGGCGTGGCGCAGACCCGGCCGATCGCCGGCACGCGGCCACGACTGCCCGGCGACGACGAACTGGCGCGCATTCGTGAGCTGAGCGCGCACCCGAAGGAACGCGCCGAGCATGTCATGCTGATCGACCTGGAGCGCAACGACCTCGGTCGCGTCTGCGTGCCGGGCACGGTCGAGGTCGATGAACTGATGGCGGTGGAGAGTTACGCCCACGTTCACCACATTGTCTCCAATGTACGAGGCCGCCTGCGTGCCGAGGTGACGCCAGGCGAAGTGATCGCCGCCACTTTCCCCGGCGGCACCATCACTGGCTGTCCCAAGGTGCGCTGCATGGAAATCATCGCCGCACTGGAGGATGCGCCGCGTGGCGCCTATACCGGCGCGCTGGGCTATCTCGATCGCAATGGTGAGCTCGACTTGAACATCCTGATCCGCACCCTGACCCTGGCCGGCAACGAGGTGAGCCTGCGCGCGGGCGCTGGCATCGTGGCCGATTCGGTGGCCACGAGCGAGCTGGATGAAACCCGTGCCAAGGCCCGCGGCCTGCTGCGCGCGCTGGGTGTGCCGGACTGATGCACGCGCGCATGCTGATCGACGGTGTGGTGGCGGAACAGGTCTCGGCGCTGGACCGCGGTCTCGCCTATGGCGATGGCCTGTTCGAAAGCATCCGTCTGGTCGGTACGGCGGCGCCGCTGTGGTCGCGCCACATGCGGCGACTCGCGGAAAGTTGTGATCGCTTGCGGATGCCGGTGCCCGATGCGGCACAGCTGTGGCGCGAAGTGTTGGAGGTTACGCGCGACATGCCGCACGCGGTAGTGCGCATTACGCTGACCCGCGGCATCGGCGAGCGCGGTTACGCGTTGCCCGTGGCACCGCAATCGACGCGCGTCGTGGCGGCATTCGCACCACCGCAGACATCGAGGGACATTTACGCGCAGGGCGTGCGCATGCGCGTGTGCGATATTCGACTGGCCGAGCAGCCGCTGCTGGCCGGCATGAAACATCTGAATCGGCTGGAACAGGTGCTGGCGCGGGCCGAGTGGAATGATCCGGCGATCGCCGAGGGCGTG
>DHXA01000081.1:7767-9045 GCA_002413455.1 Rhodanobacter sp. UBA5168
TGGACGCCCTGCAAGATGCGAGCGAGGTCTTTCTCAGTTCGAGCGTGCGCGGCATCCTGCCGGTACGTTCACTGAACATGCGGGATTATGCGGTGGGCGAAATCACCCGCCACCTGCAGCAGCATTGGCGCAATCTGGGATTCTCGATGGAGCAGGGCGGATGAGTGACAAACCGGTGCGTGGGCGTGCACGACCACGTGTGCTGCTGCTGATCGTGCTGTTGGTGCTGGCCGGTGCGCTGGTTTATGGCTGGAACGATTTCAGCCGTTTCAGCAACGCACCGCTGAACGTGACGGCCCAGGGCGACAGCATCGATATCAGCCGCGGCAGCAGCTTCAGGAACATCGTCGGCGAACTGCGCCAGCGCAACCTGAGCGCTGCCAACCCGTTGTACTGGCGATTGCTGGCCGAGCAGATGCGAGTGGCCGGCAAACTGCACGCTGGCGAGTACGCACTGAATGTTGGGATCACGCCACGCCAGCTGCTCGCCAACATGGCCGCCGGCAAGGTGCTGCAGCGCAATTTCACCATCGTCGACGGCTGGACGTTTGCCGAGCTGCGCCAGGCATTGGCCCGGGCGGAGAAATTGAACCACGACAGCGCCGGAGACGACGATGCCACGATCATGCAGAAGCTCGGCGCTGCTGGCGAAGCCCCGGAAGGGCGCTTTCTGCCGGAGACGTATGCCTATGTGAAGGGTGACAGCGACCTGGACCTCCTCAGGCGTGCCCATGGTGCGATGGTCAAGACGCTTGCCGCGTTATGGCCGGCGCGTGCCAAGGATCTGCCGCTAAGCACGCCGTACGATGCGCTGATCCTTGCTTCGATCGTGGAAAAGGAAACCGGTCGACCCGATGAACGCGCACAGATCGCCGGCGTGTTCGTGCGCCGCCTGCAGCATCACATGCTGCTGCAGACCGACCCCAGCGTGATCTATGGCATGGGCGCGAGCTACGCCGGCAATATCCGCAAGGACGACCTGACCGCCGACACGCCCTACAACACCTATACCCGCCCCGGCCTGCCGCCGACGCCGATCGCGTTGCCGGGCAAACCGGCGCTGGAAGCGGCGCTGCATCCGGCTGGCGGCAACGCGCTGTACTTCGTGGCGCGTGGCGACGGCGGCCATGTGTTTGCCGGCACGCTGGAGGAACACAATCGCAACGTCGACTGCTATCAGCGGAAACATTGCCAATGAGCGCGGTGCGCGGAAAGTTCATCAGCCTCGAAGGCGGCGAAGGTGCCGGCAAGAGCACCTTGCTGGCCGGCCTGCGCGAC
>DHXA01000150.1:0-1087 GCA_002413455.1 Rhodanobacter sp. UBA5168
GGCATCGACACGGCGAGCAGCACCAGCATCGGAACCAGCACCCTGCGGCGCCGGGTGAGCAGGCACGCGACCGGAAACGCGAGATAGAAAACTTCCTCGATCGACAGCGACCACAGCACGTCCCAATTGCCCGGCAGATAACCGGTCTGCCCCTCGTACCAGTTCAAATGCAGGCCGATCGCCGCAACGATCGCGCGTGGCAACGACTGGCCCGCGCGGGTGATCGTGTAGTCCTGAACGCCCAGCAGATGCAGCGCGCTCAGGACACCCACCAGCACCAGCAGGCACGGCATGATGCGGGCGAAACGCCGCGCATAGAACGCGCGCATGTCGATCTGCCCGAGGCTGCCCCAGCGGCGCAAGGCATTGCCCGTGATCAGGAACCCGGAGATCACGAAGAACACGAAGACCGCCTCGTAGCCGTTGTAGTTCAGCCGGCTCAGCAGCCACGTCGGCAGCACTTCCGCCAGCGCGGTCTTCTTCAGCGGGATGCGCAGGCCGATGTGGTTGAACACCACCAGCACGATCGCCAGCCCGCGCAGCAGATCGATCCCGGGGTTGCGGGCGGCGGCATGTACGTGAACGGGCGGGGTCGATTCCGCAGGCTGCATCGAGTGGCACTCGCTCGGGGAGGCTGCATCATCGGCGAGCGCAGCGCGGGCGGCAACCGACACCGTCGCTCAAGCCATCACGTCGACCCCGTGCCAGAACGCCACCCTGTCCCTGATCTGCGCGGCGGCCGCCGAAGGCGTCGCGTAATACCAGGCCGCGTTGGCATTCACCTCGTCGCCGACGATCACGTCCAGGTAACTGGCCGTACCCTTCCAGGGACAGGTGGTGTGATGTTCGCTGTCGCGAAAATGTTCGCGCCGGAGCGAGGCCGCGGGAAAGTAGTGATTACCCTCGACCACCACGGTGTCATCGCTCTGCGCCAGTACGGCGCCCCGCCACATCGCGCGCATCAGTCGTCTCCCATGTCCTGGCCAGGAAACAGCACGTCGGTATAGCCGAACTTGCTGAAATCGGTGATGCGGGTGGGGTACAGCCGGCCGATCAGGTGATCGCATTCATGCTGCACCACGCGCGC
>DHXA01000150.1:1442-5857 GCA_002413455.1 Rhodanobacter sp. UBA5168
TCCATGTCCTGCGACAGTGGCGTGATCACCGGGTTGAGCAGGATCGTGCGCGGCACCGCAGGCGCTTCGGGATAACGTTCGTTGCTGTCGAAGCCGAAGATCACCAGCTGCAGGTCCACGCCGATCTGCGGCGCGGCGAGGCCCACCCCATCGGCGGCGTGCATGGTCTCGAACATGTCGACGATCAATGCGTCGAGCTCCGCGCTGCCGAGCATCGCGGTGGGGACCAGCGGCGCAATGCGCAGCAGGCGCGGATCGCCCATTTTCAGGATTTCGCGGATCATGCGTGCCTCGCGTTCGAACGCCGTTACCTGATGAATTGTGGTCGATGCGCCCCCAGTACAAGCGGCGCTGCCTCGTGCTTCCACGGTAAAACGCCGAACAAGGCCTCGTACCGCTGCGTTGAACCCACTAGCGGGTTCAACCGCCGAACACCTTCTTCAGCAAGTCAGTGGTGCGCGCGCCGGGGTTGTGGCGGATCGATTGCTCCTGGTCGCCGATCTCGGTGAACAGCCCGTCCAGCGTCTTCGACGTCACATAGTCGTCCAGATCCAGCGAGCTGCCGCCCTTGTTCGATTTGTGACCGCCAAGCGAGCCCAGCGCGCCACCAAGCGCACCGCCGCCATGGGCGGCGGTGAAGGCCTTGTACTTCTGGGTGACGCCGACGCTGTCGGTGGCCCTGGCCACGATCGGATGAATGCGCGCGGTCAGCGCATCGCCGGCCACCCGACGGAAGAACTCGGTGGCTGCGTGATCGCCGCCAGTGAGGATGCCGCGTGCGTCGCTGAGACTCATCTTGCGGATCGCGTCGCCAAAGATCTGTGCGACCTGTGGCACGGCCTTTTCCGCCGCCCGATTCATGCTCAGCTCGAAGGCGTCGACCTTGGCGCCCTGGCCCAGCTGTTTGGCCAGTTTGCCGGCCTGTTCGAGTTTTCCGGGCAAGGGAATGCGCACCTTGCTGTTGTTCCAGAAGCCGCCATCGCGGCCGAGGCTGTTGATCGCGTTGGTGGTGCCCTTGGCCAGCGCTTCCTTGAGGCCGGCAGCGATGTCGCTGTTCGGCAGGTTGCTGCCGGGCGAGGCATTCGAGCCGCGCACCGACGACTTGGCCTTGTTCAGCAGATCCTTGAACTGGCCGGAACCGGCAGCAATCACCGGCAACGTGGCCATGACGAGAGCAAGCCCCAGCAGGCCATGGCGAACCGAAATACGCATGACGAACTCCTTGTAGCCGGCAGGGGCGGCCAGTGTACGCCTGCGACAAACCGCCGTGGAGACTGCCCGCGCCAGACTATTCGACCAATGGCTAATGCCGCCCGGCCGGTTTCGGGATTGACCCCCGCCATCGACGGTACGACTCTTGCGGCATTGCCGAGGAGAGCGCCCATGCAAGCCGTCATCCCCAAACCGAGTCCGGCCAGCAAGATCATGTGGGTCGCCATCGCCATCGTCGGCGCATTCTGTCTGGGCGTGGTCGCGTTGCGCCGGGGCGAGCCGATCAATGCGATCTGGCTGGTCGCCGCATCGATCGCGATCTTCGTGATCGGTTACCGCTTCTACGGCAAGTTCATCGAGCATTCGGTGCTGCAACTGGATCCCACCCGCGCACCGCCGTCGGTGCTGCGCAACGATGGCCTGGACTACGTGCCCACCGACAAGTGGGTGGTGTTCGGCCACCATTTCGCCGCCATCGCCGGCGCCGGCCCGCTGGTCGGCCCGGTACTGGCCGCGCAGATGGGCTACCTGCCCGGCACGATCTGGATCCTGTTCGGCGTGGTGTTCGCCGGCGCGGTACAGGACTTCATGATCCTGGGACTCTCGCTGCGCCGCGATGCCCGCTCGCTCGGCCACATGCTGCGCGAGGAGCTGGGGCCGCTGCCCGGCATCGTGGCGATGATCGGCGTGCTGGTGCTGATGATGATCGTGCTGGCGGTGCTCGCGCTGGTGGTAGTCAAGGCGCTCACGCACAGCCCCTGGGGTACCTTCACCGTGGCCGCCACGATTCCGATCGCGCTGCTGATGGGCGGCTACCTCCGCTGGTTCCGGCCGGGCCGGATTCTCGAAGTGTCGATCATCGGCCTGGTGCTGCTGCTGGTCTCGATCTGGCTGGGTCGCTACGTGGCCGAATCGGTCACGTTGGCGCCGCTGTTCGACTTCGACGCCAAGGCCCTGGCCTGGCTCCTGATCGCCTATGGTTTTTGCGCGTCGGTGCTGCCGGTGTGGCTGCTGCTGGCGCCGCGCGATTATCTGTCGACCTTCCTGAAGATCGGCACCATCGCGCTGCTGGCGCTGGCGATCTTCCTGTCCGCGCCGATGTTGCAGATGCCGGCTGTGACCAAATTCATCGACGGCAGTGGTCCGGTATTTGCCGGCAACCTGTTCCCGTTCCTGTTCATCACGATCGCCTGCGGCGCGGTTTCGGGCTGGCATTCGATCATCGCCTCCGGCACCACGCCCAAGCTGCTCGCCAATGAAGGCCAGGCACGCCTGGTCGGTTACGGCGGCATGCTGATGGAAGCGTTCGTGGCGATCATGGCGCTGGTCGCCGCCGCCTCGCTGCATCCGGGCGTCTACTTCGCGATGAATGCGCCCAGCGCGATCATCGGCACCACCGTGCAGGACGCCGCCACCACGATCAGCCAGTGGGGCTTCGTGGTGACGCCGGACGAATTGATTCAGACGGCCAAAAATATCGGCGAATCCAGCATCCTCAGCCGCGCCGGTGGTGCACCGACGCTGGCCGTGGGCATGGCCCAGCTGCTGCACAACATCCTGCCCGGCGGCGGCATGATGGCGTTCTGGTACCACTACGCGATCCTGTTCGAGGCGCTGTTCATCCTCACCACGGTGGACGCCGGTACCCGCGTCGGCCGCTTCATGATCCAGGAGATCGCCGGGCTGATTTACAAGCCGCTGCAGGAAACCGAATCGTGGACCGGCAACCTGCTGGCCACCGCGATCTGCGTCTTCATCTGGGGCTACTTCCTGTACCAGGGCGCGGTCGATCCGCTCGGCGGCATCAACACGCTATGGCCGTTGTTCGGCATCGCCAACCAGATGCTGGCCGCGATCGCGTTGATGCTGTGCACCGTGGTGGTGGTGAAGCTGAAACGCGAGCGTTACGTGCTGGTGCCTGGCATCCCGGCGATCTGGCTGATCGTCTGCACGCTGACCGCCGGCTACCAGAAGCTCGCCGGCCCGATCAGCTTCACCGCGGCCGCCAACAAGTATTCGGCCGCGATGCAGCAGGGCCAGTTGCTGGCGCCGGCCAAGACGGCGGCAGAGATGCAGCGCATCGTCACCAACAACTACGTCGACATGGCGCTGACCGGATTGTTCATGCTGCTGATCGTGACCATGGTGCTGTTCTGCCTGCGCGCCCTGATCAAGGCCTGGCAGACCAACCATCCGACCGCACACGAAGAACCGTACGTGGCGCTGAGCAGCGTCACTCCCTGAGGGCTCGACCATGAACGTGCCGATGCAGGTTCTGAACTCCCTCAAGCCCGGCTGGAAGTGGGCGGTGCAAACCGCCCGCCTCTGCTGCGGCGTGCCCGACTACGACGCCTATGTGAAGCACCTGCGCGAACACCATCCGGAACGGAAGGTGCCCAGCTACGACGAGTTCTTCCGCGAGCGGCAGGAGGCGCGGTACAAGGGCGGTGGCGGGCGGTGTTGTTGATGGGCGACTACGGGCTGCCTGCAGCCCGAAGCGGCTGCTGCAGAATCTGAACCTGAGCCCTTTTTTGGGAGCCATCCAGCTCAGACGACGAATGCGCGGACGACGGCTACCGCCGCGGCCCAATGATTGCCGCGCAAGTCGCGACAGGCAGAGGTCGACCCAAAACCGGCCCTGGCGAGGGTCCGCATTGGGGAAACCAATTTTTCAGAGAGTGACTGCAAAATGGTGGCTAGGCGAGCGGACCACAATGGAGTTGGTGCGCTTTGCGGATCATTACCGGAGATGTCAGGCCATGATTCAAGAACTCCCGCCGGGCGCACACGTTTGAATTGACTTGGCGTTCTGCGCCGCTGCAACGACAAGATGCGACGATTTTCTGCACCGCGGCGTAGTCTGTCGACCATCTCCCACTGCTGAGAGGGCGCCACATGGCTCTGAAGACTTATACCGGAAGCTGTCATTGCGGCGCCGTGAAGTACCACGCGGACGTCGATCTCTCCAAAGGCACGCTTCGCTGCAACTGCTCGCTGTGCAAAAAGGCCCGCGCGTGGTTCGCGTTCGTCACGCCGGACCACTTTCGCCTGGAGAAGGGTGAAGACACCATGGCCGAATACCGGTGGACGCCGGCCGGCAAGCCGCAGCCAAACCTGCACTACCGCTTCTGCAAGAGATGCGGGGTGCGCGTGTTCGCGACCGGCCAGGACCCGAAGGGCGGGCAGGTGTACGCGATCGCGGT
>DHXA01000150.1:6114-6407 GCA_002413455.1 Rhodanobacter sp. UBA5168
AGTGCGGTTCGTCGAATTCCCCCGCAAGTAGAGAAGCTCTTTCGCGGCCGTCCAGAGATGCAATCGTGCGCGTTTGGCGAAACCCTGCGCGAAGGCATGGCACTGATGCCTGAGTGGATTCCCAGGTTGTCTCTCGTGCAAGCCATCAACGACACGCCCGTTGGCCAATGGGCATGGCTCCTTGGTTGGACACGCCTTCCCAGTCACGACGCCCATGCTTGATGCGCAAACCGCCAGCCGGTTGCCCATTCCCGGTATCGAACCTGACCGCCATCGCCAGCGAAACTGACCAG
>DHXA01000186.1:0-2941 GCA_002413455.1 Rhodanobacter sp. UBA5168
CGGGCGCCCTTGCGAACTGTGGCGGAGTGGACGGGACTCGAACCCGCGACCTCCGGCGTGACAGGCCAGCATTCTAACCAACTGAACTACCACTCCGCATTTTTCTGGTGGGTGCTGTAGGGATCGAACCTACGACCACCGCCTTGTAAGGGCGACGCTCTACCGCTGAGCTAAGCACCCGAAACCAAGCGTCAGCCGCTTAGTTTAGGGCATCCTTGAGGGTCTTGCCAGCCTTGAACGCAGGCACTTTCGAGGCCTTGATCTTGATCGCTTCGTTGGTACGCGGATTACGACCGGTACGAGCTGCGCGCTTGCGCACAGTGAAAGTGCCGAAGCCCACTACCGAGACGTCCTCGCCCTTCTTCAACGACTTCTGCACAGCCTCCAGATAGGCTTCGAGGGCACGGCCCGCGTCGGCCTTGGTCAGCTCGGCCTTTTCGGCGATGGCATTGATCAGATCGGTTTTATTCATTGAAAGAAACTCCCTTGTTCGGATTTCGCCAGCGTGGTCGACCCAGGGGCGGGACAACACCGGCATGGATGGTTGGCTCTTGCTAGGCGCCTCAACGCAACCCGCATCGCTGCGCTGACATATCAACGTCGGGACTGCGGTAGCGCCTTTATACCAGTGCCTTACGGGAATCCGCAACACAAGCCACAGCAACGTTTCCGCAAGATCGGCGGCTGTCGAAACCGCTTGCAAAACGGGCGCCAGAAGACTAGGTCAAAACTTCGTTGGTCGGTAGCAAAAAACAGAAAGTGCTCTGCCATGGCAGAGCACTATAAGAACCAACCCGAAGGAGGGCTCAGCTGATCAATGCGTGAGCGAGTGCACTTCAGATGATTCTCCCGCAATCGCAGATGGAGCCTCATCTTTGGTCCGATTCGGACGCAGCGGGCGCTCCAGTGCGATATCCAGCACCTCGTCAATCCAGCGAACCGGATGAATCTCCAGCGAAGAGGTGATGTTGGCCGGCATGTCCGCCAGATCCTTCTTGTTGTCCTCCGGGATGATCACCGTGGTGATCCCGCCGCGAAGCGCCGCCAGCAATTTCTCCTTGAGCCCACCGATCGGCAGTACGCGACCACGCAAGGTGATTTCACCGGTCATCGCCACCTCGGACCGCACGGCCACTTTGGTAAGCACGGAGACCAGGGCCGTGCACATGGCGATACCAGCGCTGGGACCGTCCTTCGGCGTGGCGCCCTCCGGGACATGAATATGGACATCCAGCTTCTGGTGGAACTCAGGATCGATACCGAGCTGGTCGGCACGCGCACGCACCACCGACAACGCGGCCTGGATCGATTCTTTCATGACGTCGCCAAGCTGGCCGGTATGCACCAGCCGGCCCTTGCCCGCTACTACCGAACCTTCGATGCTCAGCAACTCGCCGCCGACCTGGGTCCAGGCAAGCCCGGTCACCAGGCCCACTTCGTTCTGCAGTTCCTTGCGACCGAAATCGAACCGCCGAACACCCAGATAGTGATTCAGATTGGCAGAGTCCACCTTGATCCGACCGGCCTCCGACTTCGCCTTGACCTTGCCCGCCTTGGCAGAGGCAGTCTTTGCCTTGGCCTTCTTCACCTGGCCCAAGGTCAGCTCCTTCACCACTTTGCGACAGATCTTGGAAATCTCGCGCTCCAGGTTGCGCACGCCGGACTCGCGCGTGTAGTACCGCACAATATCGCGCAATGCTTCCTCGCCCACGCTGAGTTCCTCGGGCTTGAGGCCGTTCGCCTTGAGCTGCTTCGCCAGCAGGTATTTCTGCGCGATGCCGAGCTTCTCGTCCTCGGTGTAGCCGGGGATGCGGATGACTTCCATGCGGTCGAGCAGAGGGCCGGGAATGTTCAGCGAGTTCGCGGTGGCGATCCACATCACCTCGGAAAGATCGAGATCGACCTCGAGGTAATGGTCGTTGAACGCATGGTTCTGTTCCGGGTCGAGCACTTCCAGCAGCGCCGATGAGGGATCACCGCGAAAATCCATCGACATCTTGTCGATCTCGTCAAGCACGAACAATGGATTCTTGGTGCCCACCTTGTTGATGTTCTGCACGATGCGACCGGGCATCGAACCGATGTAGGTGCGCCTATGTCCGCGGATCTCGGCCTCGTCACGCACGCCACCCAGACTCATGCGAACGAATTTCCGGTTCGTCGCCTTGGCGATCGACTGGCCCAGCGAGGTCTTGCCCACGCCGGGTGGTCCGACCAGGCACAGAATCGGACCTTTCATCACCGACACGCGTTGCTGCACGGCCAGGTACTCGAGGATGCGATCCTTGACCTTTTCCAGTCCGAAGTGGTCGGCATCAAGCACCTCCTGCGCCATCTGCAGGTCCTTGCGAACTTTGCTGCGTTTCTTCCATGGCACGCCAACCAGCCAATCGAGATAGTTGCGCACCACCGTGGCTTCGGCGGACATTGGCGACATCTGCTTGAGCTTGCCGAATTCCTGCCGCGCCTTGGTCAGCACGGCCTTCGGCATGCCCGACGTCTCTATCTTCTTCTGCAGCTCCTCGACCTCATTGGGACTTTCCTCGTTGTCGCCAAGCTCCTTCTGGATCGCCTTCATCTGTTCGTTGAGGTAGTACTCGCGCTGGCTCTTCTCCATCTGCGACTTGACCCGGCCACGGATACGTTTCTCGACCTGCTGCAGATCCATCTCGCCATCGACCAGCCCGATCAGCAACTCCAGTCGCTGCCCGACGTCAGCTGTCTCCAGTACCTTCTGTTTGTCGGCCATGCGCACGGAAAGGTGAGCGGCGATGGAATCAGCGACACGCGACGGGTCATCTATACCTGAGAGGCTGGCCAACACTTCCGGCGGCAGCTTGCGGCTCTGTTTGACCAGCTGCTCGAACAGTGAAATCAGAGTGCGCGACACCACGTCAAGCTCGCGCTCCTTGGCGTTGTAGACGGGTTCGATCAGGCGCGA
>DHXA01000186.1:3249-4382 GCA_002413455.1 Rhodanobacter sp. UBA5168
TCGACCAGCACCTTGACCGTGCCATCGGGCAGCTTCAGCAACTGCAGTACGCCGGCCAGCGTGCCCACCTGATGCAGGTCGGCAATTTCCGGATCGTCGATATCCGGGCTTTTCTGCGCGACCAGCAAAATCTGGCGCTCGCCTTCCATCGCGCGCTCCAGCGCGCGCATGGATTTGTCGCGGCCGACAAACAACGGGATGACCATGTGCGGGTAAACCACCACGTCGCGCAATGGCAATACCGGCAATGCGTCCAGCGCGACAGGAAGGGGTGCGTTCTTGGCCATGGAAGAGGAATTCCTCGAATTCGGTTTCTTGGTTCACCCCGACACTGCGCCGGGCCTGTTATTACGTCAAGTGGAGGCGGCCCGGCACTCAGTCAAGGTGCACGAAGTGCTGAAAACAGAACGGCCCCGGTGAAACCACCGGAGCCGCCGTCATTGCAGGCACTATATGGATCAGGCAGCGTCGCCGCCCTCGCCTGCAACGCGTTGTTGCAGGTTGCCCCGATAGATCAGGTAGGGCTCGGCCTGGCCGTCGATCACGGCATCATCCACCACCACTTTGCTGACATGCTCCAGCGAGGGCAGTTCATACATCGTGTCCAACAGTACCTGTTCAAGAATGGTGCGCAGGCCGCGAGCGCCGGTCTTGCGCTTGAGCGCCTTCTTTGCAATCGCCTGCAGTGCTTCGGGACGGAATTCCAGCTCCACCTCCTCCATCTCGAACAACTTCTTGAACTGCTTGGTGACGGCGTTCTTCGGCTCGGTGAGTATCTTCACCAGCGCCGCTTCGTCCAGCTCGTCCAGCGTGGCCACCACAGGCAGTCGACCGACGAACTCCGGAATCAGGCCGAAACGCACCAGATCCGAAGGCTCCACGTCGGCCAGCACCTTGCCCAGGTTCTCGGTGCGTTCCTTGCTGCGCACTTCGGCAGAGAAACCAATACTGGTGTTCTCGGAACGCTGCTGGATGACCTTTTCCAACCCGGCGAATGCGCCACCGCAAATGAACAGGATGTTCTTGGTGTCCACTTGCAGAAATTCCTGCTGCGGATGCTTGCGTCCACCCTGCGGAGGAACCGAGGCCAGTGTGCCCTCAATCAACTTCAGCAACGCCTGCTGCACGCCCTC
>DHXA01000186.1:4633-8163 GCA_002413455.1 Rhodanobacter sp. UBA5168
ACGTCGCGGGTGATCGACGGGTTTTCGCTCTTGCGCGAAATCTTGTCGATCTCATCGATATAGACGATGCCCGACTGTGCCTTCTCGACGTCGTAATCGCACTTCTGCAGCAGCTTCTGGATGATGTTCTCGACATCCTCGCCCACGTAACCGGCTTCGGTCAGTGTGGTGGCGTCTGCGATCGTGAACGGCACATTGAGCAGGCGCGCCAGCGTTTCGGCCAGCAGCGTCTTGCCCGAGCCGGTCGGGCCGATCAGCAGGATGTTGGATTTGCCCAGTTCGATGTCGTCGCTCTTCTGGCGCGACTCGATCCGCTTGTAGTGGTTGTAAACCGCTACCGCCAGCGCCTTCTTGGCGCGGGTCTGGCCCACCACGTACTGATCCAGTGATTCGCGGATCTCGCGCGGCTTCGGCAACTGGGTGCGCCCGGAGGCAGCCTTTTCTTCCAGTTCCTCGCGGATGATGTCGTTGCACAGCTCCACGCACTCGTCGCAGATGAACACGGACGGACCCGCGATCAACTTGCGCACTTCATGCTGGCTCTTGCCGCAGAAAGAGCAATAGAGAATCTTGCCGCTGTCGCTGGAACGCCCCTGCCGGTCGTCGCTCATACTCTCGATCCCGCTGGTAAATCTGAATGCGTCGCGAGAATAACACAGGGCTCCGCGTCTGCCTGCAGACGCAGAGCCCATCCCGTGACTCTGGGGTAGAACCTGTGGATCAGGCCGATTTCACCGTCTCGCCGGCGCGCTTGTCGAGCACTTCGTCGATCAGACCGTACGTCTTGGCATCGACCGCGTTCATGAAGCGGTCTCGCTCCATGTCCAATTCGATCTTTTCGATCGCCTGGCCAGTGTGCTGGACATAGATTTGGTTCAGGCGCTGACGCATGTAAAGGATCTCGCGCGCCTGGATCTCGATGTCTGTGGCCTGACCCTGCGCGCCACCGGAAGGCTGATGGATCATCACGCGCGAGTTCGGCAACGAGAACCGCTTGCCTTTGGCGCCTGCAGTCAGTAGCAGCGAACCCATGCTGCACGCCTGGCCGATGCACATCGTGCTGACATCCGGCTTGATGAACTGCATGGTGTCGTAGATCGCCAGACCCGCGGTCACCGCACCACCTGGGCTGTTGATATAGAAGTGGATGTCCTTGTCCGGATTTTCCGACTCCAGGAACAACATCTGGGCCACGATCACGTTGGCAACCTGATCGTTGACTTCGCCGACCAGGAAGATCACCCGCTCCTTCAGCAGACGCGAGTAAATGTCATAGGAGCGCTCGCCGCGAGCCGTCTGTTCGACGACCATCGGTATCAAATTGAGGTTCTGGATCGGGTCCATGGCCATGTTGGCAGCTCTCCGGTGAGTGTGCCTGTAAAAGCTCAGGCGTTAGCCGGGCGCATCACGTCGTCGAAGCTCAGGTCCTGCTGAGTGGTTTTGGCATGTTCCGCCACCCATTCGGCTACCTGATCTTCCATCACACGATTCTGCAGCCCAGACATCAGTTGGGGGTCGCCGTTGTAGAGTTCAATGACCTTCTCCGGCTCCTCATAGGTCGAGGCGATCGCGGCAAGCTGCTCGGCGATACGCTTGCGATCGATCTTGATCTCCTGCTTGCGGGCGATTTCGCCCATCAGCAGACCAGCGATCACCCGCTTGCGCGCGATCGGCGTGGCGGCATCGATCAGCTGCGGCGGCGGCTGCTGGCCTTGCGGCACGCTGCCGGTCGCCATGTTGCGCGCCTCGGATTGCACCATCAGCTTCGGCACATCCAGCCCGGTATGGGCGTCAGCCAGTTTTTCGGCAACTTCGGACTTCAGGCGTGCCATCAGGGCAGCTTTGAGTTCACGCTCGAGATTGGCACGGACCTCCTTGCGGAAAGTCTCCAGATCGCCATCCTCAATGCCGAACAACTTGGCAAAATCGCCGTCGATCTCAGGCAGCTTCGGCTCCTGCACCTTGATGATCCTGAAGCTGACCTTCGCGGTCTTCCCGGCCAACTGTTCGTTGCGGAAATCCTCCGGAAACGCGATCTCGGTATCGAAACTATCGTCAGCTTTGCGACCGGCCAGCGCCTCGTCCAGCGCCTTGAACAAGGTGCCCGAACCCAGCACGCTGCCTGCCCGTTCCAGACCTTCGACCGGGAAACGGTAGTCGCCCGCCTCAGCCGCGTACTCGAACATCACGAAGTCAGCCTCGGCCGAAGCGCGCCCCACTTCGTCGAAACTGCGACGTTGCTGGCGCAGCGTCTCCAGCATCTTGTCGATGTCGGCATCGGTTACCGCCGCCACCGGCCGGTTGATTTCCAGAGCAGCCACATCGACCGCCGGGAATTCCGGCATGATCTCGAAGGTCGCGGTAT
The DNA here is from genome assembly GCA_002413455.1 of Rhodanobacter sp. UBA5168. Taxonomy (GTDB): domain Bacteria; phylum Pseudomonadota; class Gammaproteobacteria; order Xanthomonadales; family Rhodanobacteraceae; genus Rhodanobacter. The sequence goes on from DHXA01000186.1 coordinate 6,999, forward strand.
AGGCAATTTCACCGTTTTCCGGCTTGCCGGTGGTATTGATCGCCGGATTGGCAATCGGTTGCAGTTTTTCCTGTTCCACCGCCTCGCGCAGCGTGCTGCCGATCAGGTCGGACAACACTTCACCGCGGACCTGCTCGCCAAAACGCTGTTTGATCACCGTCGTCGGCACTTTGCCCGGACGGAAACCCTTCAGACGGACCGTGCGGCCCATTTCCGCGATACGCGCGCTGACCTGTGTCTCGAACCGCTCTGCGGGAAATTTCACCGTGAGCTTGCGCTCGAGCGTGCCGATGTTCTCAACCGAAACCTGCATGACGTCTCCTGGTACCTGATGTTGTGGGCCTGCCGCAGGCGCCATGGCGGCTGTGCCGCCGATAAAACGAAGGAAAAACACCGGGCATGGTGCGAAAGGGGGGACTCGAACCCCCACGGGGTTAACCGCCAGAACCTAAATCTGGTGCGTCTACCAATTCCGCCACTCTCGCCTTGCCACTCTCATCGACGTTCGTAAGCACAAGATTTCGAAGCCAATTCGTCAGTTGCCGGCAACCCGGCACTAACTGTGAAACCGCATGCCACGCCCGTCTAAGTCGATGATTCCCTTATACGAAAGCAGACCATTTTACGGTTGCATGACCTTGCAGCACAAGCATGCCGACAACGATGCCAAGCCTGCGGGGGAACGCCAGGATCCATCAAACGCCCAGCAGCGCAACGGCCGCTCCCTGACCCGTTGCGTTCCCGTTTCGAACGCACAAAGCAAGACGCCGATCGCTTCGCGATCGGCGTCTTGCTTGCATTGGTGGGCCGTGAAGGATTCGAACCTTCGACCAATTGATTAAGAGTCAACTGCTCTACCAACTGAGCTAACGGCCCAGGAAACCTGGTTTGAAACTGGGGTGGATGATGGGATTCGAACCCACGACAACCGGAATCACAATCCGGGACTCTAACCAGCTGAGCTACACCCACCATAAATCTTGTAACTGGTGCGCCCGACAGGACTCGAACCTGCAACCGTCGGCTTAGAAGGCCGATGCTCTATCCGGTTGAGCTACAGGCGCAGTCTCTGCCGCAGGATACATCGCTGGTCGGGGCAGAGGGATTCGAACCCCCGACTTTTGCGTCCCAAACGCAACGCTCTACCAGACTGAGCTATACCCCG
>DHXA01000123.1:0-5116 GCA_002413455.1 Rhodanobacter sp. UBA5168
TGCGAAGCAAGCGGTATCCATCAATGGTTGACGCCGTTCCGATCGAAACGGCGTCTCTACTCAGTCATGCGACTGGGTCGCGAGGCGCTGGCGCGACGATGGTTGAAGATCCCACTCGGTCAACTCATCAAGCAGCTGCGAAAACCCGCGCCAACACTGCTCGATCAGCTTGGCATTCCATCATGAAAACGTGGGGAAACCTCAGGGGTAGAACCCAGAGTTTTACGCAGAGTTTTACGCAACTCGACAAGTCTGGTCTACCGACCGGTGGAAACCATTAGTAGGCTTGGTGCCCGGGCCCGGAATCGAACCGGGATACCCGTGAGGGTGAGGGATTTTAAGTCCCTTGCGTCTACCAGTTTCGCCACCCGGGCAAGAGTGTTCGAGCGCGCAGCGAGCATGTTGCTGGCGGCGCGAATCGTAACATGGGCTGCAGCGGCAACCGCCGGCAAGTAGCCCCGCAGCGGTGTTCAGATCAAGCTTTTGAAAATGTGGATGCCGGCGCTGTACTCGCCGACGATCGTGCCCACGCTGACCAGGAAGAAGTTGAGCAGGGTCCGGGCGACGCGGTTCTTCCACCAGCCGCTCCAGTGCACGATGTCATCGCGCAAGGTGTCGAAGTCCACCACGCGCGGCCGCCGCACCCAGGCTTCGGCCATCGCACTGATGCCGCCGGCCGGAATGCCGGGACGGAATGGCTTGATCGGTGCGGCGACGAAGGCCGCGAGAATGCTTAGTGGATGTCCGCCTGCCGCCAGCGCGCCGACGGCTGCGAAGCCACCCGTGAACAGTACCCAGGCCAGCAGTGCCTGCGTGCCCAGCGCCGCATTGCGGTGGAACGCCCAGGCGATCGCCGCGAACACCAGCAACACGAGTGCTGCCGCCAGCCATTTCGGCCAGCGTGCCTTCGCGGGTGTAGCCGCCAGTTCGGCTACCTTGCCGGCTGGATCGTCCTGCTGATCGCGCAACAGCGTACACAGACCTTTGAGATGCCCAGCACCGATCACCACCAGCACGCGACGACTTTGCGTGTCTGCCGAATCAGCCGCCGCCGCGCGGGCCGCCTCCTGACGCAGGCGTGCCGCCATGAAAGCGTCGCGCTCGCCGATAAGGCTTTCGTACAGCGGTTTCGATTCGCTGGCGAACTCGCTGAAGGCGCTCTCCAGCAAATCGCCTTGCTTGAGCTTCTCGATCTCGCCCTGCGCGATTTCCTCACGCTCGAACACGCTGGCCAGCAGCCCGCCAAGCAGGCCGAAGCGTTGCCAGAAACCGACGCTGCGCCAGGCCCGCTTCAACGTGGTGCCCACTTCGCGATCGATCAGCCACAGGGGCAGGTCGCGCTGTCCGGCGCCGTCCATCGCCGCCTTCATTTCCGCGCCGGGCAGAATGCCGGACTGGTCGGCCAGGCGCTTCTGGAAGGTCGACAGCACCAGGCTGGCGGCCACCATGCCAGCCTTGCCCTGACGGATCACCTTGAACAGATCCATCTGCTTGAAGGCTTCCGGGTCGCGCATGCTCTGGGCCCGACTCGCGCACAGCTCCACCGCAACGGCATCGAAATGTTCGTGTGCCAACAGCGCATCGACGGCCTCCATGCTGCTGCGCGAGACATGCGCCGTGCCGAGCACCACATACTCCACGCCATCACGCTGCACGCGCTCGATCGGCTGCCCCTGCAAGGCGGACAACAGGGCAACTTCGGTTTCGGAAACACTCATGCGGTCAGCGCGCCGTCACTGGGGGAAATTCAAGGATGGGGACGACCGCCGTGCGGAACAAGCAGTGCGGAGGACTGTAGGCACCGCTTCAGTCACGAAAGCGCCTGAGTAGATCGGCGTAGGCGTCGATGCGGCGGTCGCGCAGGAACGGCCAGATCCGCCGCACATGTTCGCTGCGTGCCAGATCGACTTCAGCCAGCAGCAACGCGCGCGCATCGGTGCCGGCCTGAGCCAGGAACTCGCCTTGCGGACCGGCCACGAAGCTCGAGCCCCAGAACTGGATGCCCGCACCGACCTGGCTCGGATCGGCTTCGTAACCGGTGCGGTTGCACGAGAGCAACGGCAGGCCGTTGGCCACGGCGTGGCCGCGCTGCACGGTGATCCACGCATCGCGCTGGCGATCCTTCTCGGCCTGTCCGTCATTCGGGTCCCAGCCGATCGCGGTGGGATAAAGCAGCAGTTCGGCGCCGGCCAACGCCATCAGGCGCGCCGCTTCCGGGTACCACTGATCCCAGCACACCAGCACGCCGAGACGACCGACTGAAGTATCGATCGGCTCGAAGCCGAGGTCGCCCGGGGTGAAGTAGAACTTCTCGTAGAACGCCGGATCGTCCGGGATGTGCATCTTGCGATAGATGCCGGCGATCTCGGCAGAGCGGTCGAACACCACCGCGGTGTTGTGATACAGCCCGGCGGCGCGGCGCTCGAACAGCGAGGCGACGACGACCAGCTTCAACTCCTCGGCCAGCTTGCCGATGCGCGCGGTGCCGGGGCCGGGAATGCTCTCGGCCTGGTCGAAGATCTCGACCGATTCGTGCTGACAGAAGTAAGGGCCGTTGTGCAGCTCCTGCAGCAGCACCAGCTCGACGCCGGCGGCGGCCGCTTCGCGCAGGCCGGCTTCGATCGCGTCCAGGTTGGCGTCGCGGCTGCCGCGGTCGGTTTCCTGCAGCAGCGCAACCTTCAGGGTCTTGCGGGTCATCAGTGGGAGTCCTCAGCCGTTGCCCGGCGTCACGGACCGCAAGTTTAGCCGATGCCGGTGAAGCTCAGGCCAGGCCGGCCGGCAGCTGCATGGTGATGCAGTGCAGGCTGCCGTTCTGCCAGATCAGCGGGCGGCAGGGCACCTGTACGATCTCGCGGCCTGGATGCGCCATGCCGATGACGCGGGCGGCCTCGTCGTCGGCCGGATCGCCATAGGCGGGCACCAGCACGGCGCCATTGACGATCAGGTAGTTCGCGTAGGAGGCGGCCAGGCGCCGACCATGGTCGAGGATTGGCTGCGGCCATGGCAACGGATGAAGCTGATAAGGCCGGCCATCCGGTGTGCGCAATGCGGCCAGCTCGGCCGCCATGCACTGCAGCTCGTCGTGATGCGGATCGCTGGGGTCGGCGCAGGCCTGGAACACGATGCGTTCGCCCGGCGCGAAACGGGCGAGGGTATCGATGTGCGCGTCGGTGTCGTCGCCTTCGAGGTAGCCATAGTCCAGCCACAGCACGCGCTCGGCGTGCAGGCTGTTGCGCAGGATCGCGTTCATTTCCTCGCGCGATTGTTCGGGATGACGCTGGATCAGGCAGCGCCAGGTGGTGAGCACGCTGCCTTCGCCATCGCTCTCGATGGCGCCGCCTTCCAGCGCCCAGTCGATGCGCTTGTGTGCGGCATGACCGAATATGCCCGCATCGAACAGTCCGGCGACCAGCGCGTCGTCTTGCTCGGCGCCGAACTTGCCACCCCAACCGGTAAAGCGGAAATCGGTGAGCTGGAAATAGCGTTGGGGATCGGCGTTGTCGCCACCTTGCAGAGTGATCGGGCCGGAGTCGCGCAACCAGGTGTCGTCATACGGCAGTTCGACGAAGCGGACCTTCGACAGATCCACGCCTGCGCCCCGCAAGAGTGACTGCACGTGGGCATGCAGCTCGGCATCGCCCACCACGATGATCAGGCGCTGGAATCGGGTGACCGCAGCGGCCAGCGCCACATAGGTGGTTTCCACCGACGCCAGCCGCTCGGCCCAATCGGTGCCGGCATGTGGCCAGGCGATCAGCACCGCGGCCTGCGGTTCCCATTCGGCCGGCAAGCGCAAGGAGGGATCGGTCATGCTGGGCTGTCTCATGCGATGGAAGAGGGCGCCGATGGAGGCGTCAGACGGCAAAGTGTACGACGAGGTGATTGCCGCACACACGAAAACGCGGCCTGTGTCGCCACAGGCCGCGTCGTCGGAAGGGCCGGGTCAGTTGACGCTGGCGGGGTTGGTATTGTTGCCGGCCGGCGTATTGAGCACCGAATGGATCACGTGGCTGTGCTCGAAATACACGATGAAATTCGTGTACTCCCAGCGGTTGATCTGCGGATGCTTGCCGGTATCGCCACCGCGTGGCGACAGCTTGCGCTGCGGCGCGCCCCAGGTTTTTTCCACCTGACCCATGCTCATGCCACGGCTTGGCAGGTTCATGCCTTTTTCCTGCTGCACGCGATGGATCAGCAGATTATCGCCGTGCTGGCGTGCCTGGGCGACCTGTGGGGCGGCAAAACCGGCGGTGAACGCCAGCATGACAATGAGCGGCAAACTGCTTGTGAACTTGACCATGGCTCCCCTCTCCATACAAGGCTGTATGCGGCGTCGTTGTAGCAGAACTGACCATGCTACGCCATGCCGGTTTGTACCGATTGCGATGGGCTCGGCATTCGGCACTGTGCCGCATAACCGGCCGGTTCGCCGAGAATGGCGCCAGCACCGCTATCATGGGCGGCTGCAGACGATTGACTGCCCCGGTTCGGACACCTGTTATTCCATGATTTCCTTTCGACACTTTGCCCTGCGCCGCGGCACCCGCCTGCTGCTTTCCGACATCGACCTGGTGATCCAGAGCGGCTGGCGCCTCGGCGTGATCGGTCGCAACGGCTGCGGCAAGTCCAGCCTGTTCGCCGCCCTGCAGGGCAAGCTGGAGAGCGATGCCGGCGAGCTGGACATGCCGGCCAAGCTGCGGCTGGCCTCGGTGGCGCAGGAAACTCCGGCGTTGCCGGACGCGGCGATCGACTACGTGCTGGGCGGCGACGAAGAACTGGCCGCGGCCATGCGCGACGAAGCCGATGCAGGCGAGCGCGGCGACATGGACGCGATGGCCAGGGCGCACCACCGCATCGAGGAATTGAACGGTTACGACGGCCGTGCCCGTGCTGGCCGCCTGCTGCACGGCCTGGGCTTTCCGCCCGAAACGCACGAGCGCGCCGTGAAGGAGTTCTCCGGCGGCTGGCGCGGGCGCCTGAACTTGGCACGCGCGCTGATGTGTCCGTCGGATTTGCTGCTGCTCGATGAGCCGACCAACCATCTCGATCTCGATGCCGTGCTGTGGCTGGAGGAGTGGCTGCGCCGCTACCAGGGCACCTTGCTGATCATCTCGCA
>DHXA01000123.1:5385-9333 GCA_002413455.1 Rhodanobacter sp. UBA5168
ACCGGCAACTACAGCGCGTTCGAGCGCCTGCGTGCCGAGCAGTTGCGCCAGCAGCAGATCTCGCACGAGCGGGCGCAGGCCGAGCGGGCGCACCTGCAGTCGTTCGTCGATCGATTCAAGGCCAAGGCCAGCAAGGCCAAGCAGGCGCAGTCACGGATGAAGCGGCTGGAGAAGATGGCCGGCACCGAGGCGGTGCGCGCCGAACGTCCTTTCAGCTTCCAGTTCCCGGTGCCGGGGCGGCTGCCCGATTCGATGCTGCAGCTGGAAGACATCACGGCGGGTTATCCGACTGCGGATGGCGACGATCTCAACATCATCCTGCGCGATGTCCGCTTCAGCCTGGAGGCGGGCGAGCGGATCGGCCTGCTCGGTCCCAACGGCGCCGGCAAATCGACCCTGGTAAAGACGTTGGTCGGCGAGCTCGACCCGTTCAGCGGCGAGCGCAAGGCGCACAAGGATCTGAAGATCGGCTACTTCGCCCAGCACACGGTCGAAAGCCTGCGCGCAGGCGCCAGCGCGCTCGACCACCTACAAGACAAGGCGCCCAACGCGACGATTCAGGTCATGCGCGATTTCCTCGGCACCTGGAATTTCGCCGGCGAGCGCGCGTTCGAATCGGTCGACGGATTTTCCGGTGGCGAGCGGGCACGCCTCGCGCTGGCGCTGATCGCCTGGGACAAGCCGAACCTGTTGCTGCTTGATGAGCCCACCAACCATCTCGACCTGGACATGCGCGAAGCGCTCGCCGATGCACTGGCCGATTTCGACGGCGCGCTGGTGCTGGTTTCGCATGACCGCCATCTGCTCGGCATGGTCTGCGACAGTTTCTGGCGCGTCGCTGACGGTGACGTGGAAAGCTTCGACGGCGACCTGGATGACTACGCCAAGTGGTTGCGCACACGCGGCGCGACCAGCAAGAAGGCGGCCAAGGCCGGTGCGGTGGCGGCCAAACCCGTCGTCAAGATCGTGCCGGACGAATCGCCCGAGGAACGCCGTCGCCATGCCGCTGCCCAGCGCGAGTCTGAAAAGACCTCACGCCAGCGCGTAAAGCGGATCGAGACCCGCACCGCCAGCATCGACAGCGAACTGGCCGCGCTGGAAATCCAGCTGGCCGACCCAGCCACCTACAATGGTTCCACCAGCGAGATGATGCGGCTGGGGCAGCGTCAAACCGAACTGCGCCGCGAGAAGGAAGCGCTGGAAGCGGAATGGCTGGAACTGTACGAAACACTGGAAGCCTAGGGACGACCGCGTGAGCGCAAAGTCGGAGCAATTGTTGCAATTGTGGTTGCCCGCGCTGGCGCATTTCGAGCCGGACCATCCGCTGCGTGAATGGCTGGCTCGTGCCGATCGATTGGTGGACGGAAGCGGCGGTTATCTGGACGGCCTCGGCGATTATTTTCAGGGCATCGATTCCGACGTTCCCGCGGCGGCCATCACCCGTCAGTTTCTTGCCGGTGATGCCGCCGACGCCACTTGGCTTTCGGCCGACCCGGCCTGGGTGCAGCCCGACATGAACGGCGTGCGGCTGCTGGCCTGCGGGCAGTTGCAGGTGGAAATGGACGAGGCACAGGCACTGGCTGCGCCGCTGCGGCCCGTATTCGACGAAGCCGGCATGCAACTGGAAATTTCCACGCCGGACCGCTGGCATCTGAAACTGCCGGCCAACACGGCGCTGCCCAGCTTCGCGGCACCGGAACAGGCACTGGGCGAAGACCTTTCGCAGCATCTGCCACAAGGCGCGGAAGGACGGCGTTGGCGCGTGCTGCTCAACGAGATCCAGGTGCTGCTGCACCAGCATCCGTTGAATGCCGAGCGGCGTGCACGCGGCCTGGCCCCGGTCAACAGTCTGTGGCTGTGGGGCGGCGGCAGCCTGCCGGGTCGGCTGAAAAGCCCGCTGCGAGGTGTGATCAGCGACGACCTGTTGCTGCGCGCCCTGGCGGGACGCGCCGACGCGGCACAACAGACGCGTACGCCGGAAACCGTCGCCGCCGCCACCCCAGGTTGGCTGATCGATCTGCAGGACCTGCCGGCGAACGAGATCGCATCGCACTGGTGGCCGACGTTGCAGCCACTGCTCGGTCGCCAGTCGACCATGCTGCATTTCGCCAGCGCCGAACGCTGGCGGCACGAGCCGTGGCATCGCTGGCGGTTCTGGCGCGGGACAGGGCGTTGAGCGCCGTGCAGTTGCGCCGACGCGAGAGCAAAGGCTTGCCCAACGGCTGGTCGAGCAGCGTGCACCCAGTGCTGCAGCAGATCTACGCGGCACGTGGCGTGCTGGATCCCAGCCAGGCCGAACACCGGCTGACCCGCATGCTGTCGCCGCAGACGCTGGGCGGCATGACACAGGCGGTCGATCTGCTGGTCGAGGCGATTCGCGGCGACTGGTCAATCCTGATCGCCGGCGACTACGACTGCGACGGCGCCACCGGTACCGCCGTGGCCGTGCGTGGCCTGCGGCTGCTCGGTGCGAAACAGGTGAGCTATGCCATACCGAATCGTTTCATCCACGGTTACGGGTTGAGTCCTGCGCTGGTCGCATCGCTGCAGCCGACGCCACAGCTGATCGTCACCGTCGACAACGGCGTGGCCAGTGTGGCCGGCGTCGCCGCGGCGAAGGAACGTGGCATCCGGGTCATCGTCACCGATCATCATCTGCCCGGCGAACAGTTGCCGGATGTCGATGCGATGGTCAATCCGAACCTGGCCGGCGATGCCTTTCCGAGCAAGGCACTGGCCGGCGTCGGCGTGATGTTCTACCTGTTGCTGTCCCTGCGTGCGCGGCTTTACCCCGGTGATACGCCTGATCGCGAGGATAAGGAAACGGCGATCCCTTGCCGTACTCCTCAACAAAGCCGCCCTGATCTTTCCTCGCTGCTCGATCTGGTGGCACTGGGCACCGTGGCCGATCTGGTGCCGCTGGATTTCAACAACCGCGTGCTGGTCGAGGCCGGGCTGCAACGTATCCGCAGCGGTCGCGGCTGCGCCGGCATCACCGCGCTGGTCGAAGCCGGCAAGCGCAGTGTGGCGACGTTGTGTTCCAGCGATCTCGGCTTCACCGTCGGCCCGCGATTGAACGCGGCGGGCCGACTGGAGGACATGCGCCTGGGCGTGGAATGCCTGCTCACCGACGACGTGGCGCAGGCGCGCAGTTGTGCCGAACAGCTCAGCGCGATCAACCAGGAGCGCCGCGAATTGCAGGCGTCGATGGTGGCCGAGGCCGAGCAGATGGTGGTCGGCCTGACCGACATCGATGCGGTGGGCGTGGCGCTGTACGAGCCGTCGTGGCATGCCGGAATCGTCGGCCTGGTCGCGTCCAAGCTGAAGGATCGCCTGCATCGGCCGGTGATCGCCTTTGCACCGGCCAGCGAAGACGACACCGACCATCTGCGCGGTTCGGCGCGCTCGATCGCCGGCTTCCATATCCGCGATGCGCTGGCGGCGATCGATGCCCGCCAGCCTGGCCTGATCGAGCGTTTCGGCGGCCATGCGATGGCGGCGGGGTTGAGCCTGAAGACTTCTGATTACCCGCGCTTCAAGGCGGCATTCGATGCGATCGCCCGTGAGCTGATCGACGCCGAGCGCCTGCAGGCGGTGCTGTATACCGATGGCGAACTGCCACCCGGCGCGGCCACGCTGATGTTGGCGCGGCAACTGCGGCACGCCGGCCCGTGGGGGCAGGCTTTCCCGGAGCCGTTGTTCGACAATCGGTTCGAATGCGCCAGCTGGAAGGTGATGGGGGAACGGCACCTGCGCCTGCAGCTGCGCGATCCGCGCGACGGCGCGCTGCACGACGCGGTGATGTTCAACGCGTATCACGGCCAGCCACCGCCATCGCCGTTGCGCGCTGCCTACGAGCTGACCATCAACGACTGGCAGGGTCGTGAAAGCCCGCGCCTGCTGTTGCGGCACATCGAGCCGGCCTGATCCGGCCGGCAGGTTCACTAG
>DHXA01000110.1 GCA_002413455.1 Rhodanobacter sp. UBA5168
TCTATTTCCCGGTCGGCGCGATCGTGCTGTGGTTGATCGGGCAGCTGGCGGTGCTCGGCCCGGCGCTGCGCGCCGCGGCGGTGCCGCCGGTAGTGGCGACGAGGTCGGTGTGATGCAGCCAGAGATGGACGTCTGAACGATGTTTGCCTATTACCTCGACCTCGCGTTGCGCAGCCTCAAGCGCAGTCCCGGCCTTACCGCGCTGATGATGCTGGCGATCGGCTTCGGTGTGGCGGCGTCGATGACTACGTGGTCGGTATTCCGTGGTGTGTCTGGCGATCCGATTCCGTGGAAATCGTCGAAGCTGTTCGTGCCGCAGATCGACGTCTGGGGGCCGCAACAGATGTCCGGGCCGGGCGCGCCCGGCGGTGTCCATGAGCCGCCGGATGCATTGGCTTACGCCGATGCGATGGCACTGATGCACGATCATCGCGCGACCCTGCAGTCGGCGATCTACGCGGTCGCACCGACGGTGTTGCCGACAGGTGCTGCGCGCAGCCCGATCCCGGTGTTCGGGTTCGGCGTCTACGGCGAATTCTTTCCGATGCTGGATGTGCCGTTTCAGTACGGCAGCGGCTGGCCAGCCAGCGACGACAGCGACGGCGCGCCCGTCATCGTGATCAGCGACGCACTCAACCGGCAGGTGTTCGGCGGCGACAACAGCGTCGGCCGCAATATCAATCTGGATGGCAAGGACTACCGCGTGATCGGCGTGATGAAGCCGTGGAATCCGCAGCCGATGTTCTTCGACGTGGTCGATACCGGCGGCTTCGGTGGCGACGGTCCGCAGGTGTTCGTGCCGTTGCAGCGCGCCATCGCCAGCGGCATGGAGAACGCCGGTGCAGTCAACTGCCCCAAGGGCGTGCAGCCGGGTGCGGGCGCCACCGGCCTGCAGCAGTCGAACTGCGTGTGGCTCGCCTACATGGTCGAGCTGGACGATGCGCCAGCAGTGCAGAGTTACCGGCAATACCTGGACAACTACGCACGTACCCAGCAGAAGATCGGCCGCTTCGACTGGCCGCCGAACAATCGCCTGCGCGGCATGCGCGCGTTTCTGGATTACGAGCATGTCGTGCCGGACGATACCCACGTGTCGCTGCTGGTGTCGCTGGGTCTGCTGCTGGTCTGTCTGGTGAATACGATGGGCCTGATGTTGGCGAAGTTCCTGCGCCGCAGCGGCGAGATCGGCGTGCGCCGGGCGCTGGGTGCATCGCGTCGCGCCATCCATGCGCAGTTTCTCACGGAGGCCGCGGTCATCGGTGTCGGTGGCGGCGTACTGGGGCTGTTGCTGACCGCGCTGGGCGTTGTTTTCGTCAACCGGGTGCTGCCGCCGCGGCTGGCCGATCTGGCGCGCATCGATCCGGCCCTGTTCCTGCTCACCGTGGCGGTGGCGATCATCGCCAGCGTGCTGGCTGGCGTGTATCCCACCTTTCGTGCGGCGCGCGTGCAGCCCGCATGGCAATTGAAGACGAATTGAGGATGCCACGATGAGACTGCATCCCATCATTTCCGCTTTGCGAAGGCACAAGGCTGGCGTCCTGCTGATCGTGTTGCAGATCGCGCTGACCCTGGCGATCGTGTGCAATGCCTTCTACGTGATCGGTCAGCGCATCGAGCGGGTGAATCGTCCCACCGGTGCCGTCGAGGACGGTCTGATCCGCATATCGCAGACCTGGTTCGGCGCACCCGCCGGGGATGACGCCGCGTCGGTGGAGAAGCTCGACGCGCTGCAGCGCACGGACCTGGCCACGCTGCGCAACTTGCCCGACGTGCTCGATGTGGCCGCTTCGACCAGCATGCCGCTGCAAGGCATGATCTACAGCGGCACGCTCACCTTGAACCCGCGGCAAACCGGTGTGGCGGTGAACGCCGCCTACTACTACGGCGATGAACATCTACGCCCGACGCTGGGCGTGCGCCTGGTCGCCGGTCGCGATTTCAAGGCCGACGAAATCCTGCATCACGCGCTCACCAGCGACGCCGTATCGCCGGTGATCATTGTCAGCAAGCCGGTGGCCGACCAGCTGTTTCCAGCGGGCAACGCGCTGGGCAGCACGGTGTATCAGGACGGCAAGCCGGCAACCATCGTCGGCATCGTCGAGCGCCTGCAGACGCCGACCACCGCGAAGTGGGGCAGCAGCTGGGACTACAACTCGGTACTGGAACCGGTACGTATCGACGGCGCCACGGCCAGCTACGCGCTACGCGCGCGGCCGGGCCGCGAGCAGGCAGTGATGCGCGCAGCGCGCAAGGCTTTGCTGGCCGTCGATCCCTTGCGCGTGATGCCGGACACCTGGGGCATCCAGTCGATATCCCAGATACGCGACAAGATCTACCGTGCCGATCGCGCATGGCGATGGTGATGGGCATCGTCTGCCTGATCCTGGTGGTGGTGACTGCCGCCGGCATCACCGGCTTGACCAGTTTCTGGGTCGGCCAGCGGCGCAAGCAGATCGGCGTGCGGCGCGCACTCGGTGCGCGCAAGGTCGACATCCTGCATTACTTCCAGATCGAGAACCTGCTGATTGCCGGCATCGGCGTGATGCTGGGCGTGCTGCTCGCGCTCGGGCTCAATCTGTGGCTGATGGCGAATTACGAAATGACGCGCCTGCCGATTTCCTGGGTACTGGCTGGCGTGCTGACAATGTTGGCGCTCGGTCAGGCCGCGGTATTCGTGCCGGCTCGACGTGCTTCCAACGTGCCACCGGTGGTGGCGACGAGGTCGGTGTGATGCAACCCATGATTGGAGCGTGACGAATGTTTGCCTATTACCTCGACCTGGCATTGCGCAGCCTGAAGCGCAACAAGGTGCTTACCTCGCTGATGATCCTGGCGCTGGCGCTGGGCATCGGCGCGACGATCACCACGCTGACCGTGCTGCGGCTGCTGTCCGGCGATCCGCTGCCGCAGAAGAGCGCGCAGCTGTTCTATCCGCAGGTCGATCCGAACGCGAAGGACGGCTACATCGCGGGGCAGACCAAGCCGGATTCGATCATGACCTATCCCGATGCGATGAATCTGCTGCATGCGCACCGCGGCACACATCAGGCGGCCATGGCATTGACCCAGGCCAAGGTGATGCCGAAGCAGGCCAACGCGCGACCGTTCTTCAGCGACGCGGTGATGACCACGTCGGATTTCTTCGCGATGTTCGATGCGCCGTTCCAGTACGGCGGCGGCTGGACCGCGGCGGATGACGATGGCCGCGCGCAACTGGTGGTGATCGCCGGCTTTCTCAACGACAAGCTGTTTGCGGGCGCCAACAGTGTGGGCCGGATGATCCGCATCGACGACCACGACATGCGCATCAGCGGTGTGCTCAAGCCCTGGGCGCCGCAGCCGCGGTTCTATGCGCAGGATCTCGGCGGGCGCAGCTACGGCGATGGCGATGCGGTGTTCCTGCCGCTGCAGACGGCACGCGCGATGGAGATGGGGCCGCAGGACACCGAGTGCTATGCGGCGGTTCCCGACATCAGGCACCTCGAGACGGCGCCGTGCGAGTGGCTGGGCGTGTGGGTAGAGCTCCATGGCGACGAGGCCGTGGCCGGCTACAGGACCTTCCTCGACGGCTACGTGAAGCAGCAGGTGGCGCTGGGCCGTTTCCAGCGTAGCGAGACGTCGTTGCTGGACTTGATGGGCTGGCTGCGCCAGGAACAGGTGGTGCCTGACGACGTGCGGCTGCAGGCAGGCCTCGCGTTCGGCTTCCTGCTGATCTGCGTGGTCAACACGGTCGGCCTGTTGCTGGCCAAGTGCCTGCGTCGCTCGCCGGAAATCGGTGTGCGTCGCGCGCTGGGTGCCACGCGACGCGAGATATTCACCCAGTTCATGGTCGAGGCCGGCATCGTCGGCCTGGCCGGTGGCGTGCTGGGTCTGCTGTTTGCCGAACTGGGTCTGTTGGGCATCCGTCATCAGCCAGCCCAGTACGCCAGCCTCGCGCATCTGGATGCGTCGATGTTCCTGTTCACCTTTGTCGTGGCGCTGGTCGCCAGCCTGGTCGCGGGCATCCTGCCGGCCTGGCGCGCCTGCGTACTGGCACCGGCCCCACAACTCAAAGCTGCCTGAGGTCGTCATGGAAATCCGCCCAATTTTTGCCAGCCTGCGCAAGCACCGCATTCCGGCCCTGCTGATCGTGCTGGAGATCGCACTGGCCTGCGCCGTGTTGTGCAACGCCGTGTTCATGATCAGCCAGCGAGTGAGCGATATCGGGTTGCCAAGTGCGATCGACGAGCAGGGCCTGGTCAGCGTCACCTTGCGCGGCACCGACGACAAGCTGGTCGCCAGCGAGATTCCGCGCAATCTTGCCGCGCTGCGCGGCATCGCCGGGGTGCAGCAGGCGGCCATCACCAGCAGCCTGCCGCTCAGTACCAACAACTGGGGCTGGAGCTTCGGCGTGAACCCCGATTCGGTCATCGCCAACCAGAAAAACATCAACGTATCGTTGTATTTCATCGGCGAGAACGGCGACAAGGCGCTCGGTTTGCATGTGTTGCAGGGGCGTTTTTTCAACGGGGACGAGCTGGCCGACAGCAAGTTCGATACCGCGCCGTTGCCAGAGACGCATGCGGTCGTGATGACGCACGCCGCGGCTGAAAATTTCTGGCCCGGGCAGTCGGCACTGGGCAAGACGATCTATTCCAAGCCGTATTACTACACCGTGGTCGGCGTGGTCGAAGACGTGCTGCGACCCAACGTCTCCACGACGAACACGCGCAAATCGTATGACGCCGTGTACTTCCCGATGAGCGCGGCCGGCAGCAAGGGCGCGCTGAGCTATTACATCCTGCGCGGTGCGCCGCAGGACCGCGACCGCATCATGCGCGAGGCCGAGCAGAAGCTGGCCGAGCTCAATCCCGGCGCGGTCGCCAAGGGCCAGACCTACATGGACATCCGCGAGAAATATTTCGCGAACATGAGCAGCATGGCCTGGATGCTGGTGCTGGTGTGTGTGGTGATGCTGGCGGTGACAGCGTTCGGCATCGTCGGCCTAACCAGTTTCTGGGTCGGCCAGCGGCGGCGGCAGATCGGCATCCGTCGCGCGGTGGGTGCCACGCGCGGCCACATCATGCAGTACTTCCAGACCGAGAATTTCCTGCTCAGCACGGCGGGCGTCGCGCTGGGCATGGTGCTGGCCTTCGGCATCAATATCTATCTGATGCAGCACTACGAGATGTCGCGGATGCCCTGGTACTACCTGCCGGGCGGTGCGCTGGCGCTGTGGCTGCTGGGGCAGGCGTCGGTATTCGGACCGGCGCAGAAGGCGGCCTCCGTGCCACCGGTAGTCGCGACGAGGTCGGTGTGATGCTTTTGCTCCCTCCCCTGCGAATGCAGGGAGGGGCTGGGGTGGAGTGCTCTTGATCCGGCGCAAGAGCACCCCCTCCCAACCCTCCCCTGCATTGCAGAGGGAGGAGACAACCATGGAGTGAATGACGATGTTCGGCTATTACCTCGATCTCGCACTGCGCAGCCTCAAGCGCAACAAGGTGCTGACCGCGCTGATGGTGATCGCGATCGCCGTCGGCATCGGCGCGAGCATGACCACGCTGACGGTGGTTCACCTGTTGTCCGGCGACCCGATACCAGACAAGAGCGGCGTGCTGTATTTCCCGCAGGTCGATCCGGAGAATCCCCCCCGGGCGGACCACACCGAACCGTATCCAGCGATGGACTATCGCTCGGCGATGGACCTGTGGAATGCGCATCGCGCGGACCGCCAGGCCCTGGTCACCAGCAGTTCGACGAAAGTACGTGCGTCGGATACAGGCAAGCCACCACTGATTCTGAGCCTGCTTTCCACGACCGCGGATTTCTTTCCGATGTTCGAAGTGCCGTTCCAGTACGGCTCCGGCTGGAGCGCCGAAGATGATGCGCGCCACTCGCACGTGGCGGTGATCTCGCACGATCTGAACAACAAGCTGTTCGGCGGCGCCAACAGCGTCGGACGCAGCCTGAGAGTGCGCGACACCGACGTTCGCATCGTCGGTGTACTCAAGCCATGGCGACCCACGCCGTTGTTCTACGACCCGTGGAGCCAGAACTTCAGCAAAACCGAAGATGTCTTCGCGCCTTTCACAAGCAGCCTGGAGATCAACGACGGCAACTTCCAGCCCTATACCTGCTGGCATGTGCCAGACGATACGCGTCATCTGCAGAATGCGGACTGTGTATGGGTCTGGCTGTGGGCGGAACTGGACAGTCCAGCCAAGGCGCGAGCCTATGCCAGCTTCCTGGCCGACTATGCAGAGCAGCAGAAAACCATGGCGCGATTTGCGACAGGCAAGGATCACGTCCGGCTGCGCAACGTGATGACACTGCTGACCGCCCGAGGCATGGTGCCGGACGACGTCCGTCTGCAGGCGTGGCTGGCGTTCGCATTTCTCGTCATCTGCCTGTTCAACGCGGTGGGTCTTCTGCTGGCGAAATTCCTGCGCCGGAGCGGCGAGATCGGCGTGCGCCGCGCGCTCGGCGCGAGCCAACGCGCGATTTTCTCGCAGTGCCTGGTCGAAGCCGGCGTGATCGGTCTGCTGGGCGGCTTCTTCGGCTGGCTGCTGACCCTGTTGGGCCTGTGGCTGGTGCGGCAGCAACCGGTGGACTACGCCCATCTGGCACATGTGGATACCGCCATGTTCTTTGCCACCTTCGCGACCGCCGTCGCGGCGAGCCTGCTGGCCGGATTGATCCCCGCGCTGCGGGCCAGTCGCGTGGCTCCCGGTTGGCAACTCAAGGCGCTGTGAGGAGAACGCATATGCAGATTCAACCCGTACTTGCTGCACTGCGCCGCCACCGTCTCGCCACGTTGCTGATAGCGATGGAGATCGCATTGGCGTGCGCGGTGCTGTGCAACGCGTGTTTCCTGGTCGTCCAGCGCTGGAAACTGATCCAGACAAACAGTGGTGTCGACGAAAGCTCGCTGGCCGTTCTGACGGTCAATGGTTTCGAGCCGAATCAGGTCACCGACCTCAACGCCCGCATGCTCAACGGCTTGCGCGCCCTGCCGGGGATGCAATCGGTCAGCTTGATTAACCAGGTGCCTTTCGGACCGCAAGTGGGTGCCGCGGGCATTTCGCTCGACCAGGGCAGTTTCACGAACACGATCGGTGTCGTGGACTTCGTGCTGGCGGGCCCCGGTACGTTCCAGGCACTGGGCCTGAAGCTGGTCGAAGGGAGCCTGCCGTCGGCAGACGATTATCTTCTAGCCACCAATTTAGCTCCGCCGGACGCGCGGGTGCTGGTGAGCCGTGCATTGGCGGATCACGCCTGGCCTGGCCAGAGTCCGCTGGGCAAGGAATTCTGGTGCGACAAGTTGCATTTCCGCGTGATCGGTGTCGTCGATCATCTGGCACGCGCGCATCCTCACGACTGGGGCGCACAGTCAGTGGAGTGGACGGTGTTCACTCCTGCACAGCCGGGGGGATCCCTGGCCGGCACGTACCTCTTGCGGGCCAGCCCGGACGAGTTGCCGCGCGTGCTGCGCGCTGCGCGCGACGCCGTGCCGAAAATTGCACCGGACGTGGTGCTGGATCAGGAGAATAGCCAGACCATCGACGATCTGCGCACCGACTACTTCAAGTCCGACCGCATCATGATCGACCTGTTGATCGGCGTGATCGTCACCATGCTCGGCGTCACTGCGCTCGGCATTGTCGGCCTGGCCAGCTTCTGGGTGCAGCAGCGGCGGCGGCAGATCGGCATCCGCCGTGCGATCGGCGCCACGCGGGGCGACATCCTGCGCTACTTCCAGACCGAGAATTTCCTGATCGTCACGTTCGGCATCGTGCTGGGCATGGCGCTGGCGTATGCGCTGAACCTGCTGCTGATGACGCACTACGAACTGCCGCGCCTGCCGCTGTATTACCTGCCGATCGGTGCGCTGGTGCTGTGGGGGCTGGGCCAGCTGGCCGTGCTCGGACCGGCACTGCGCGCGGCGGCGGTGCCGCCGGTGGTGGCGACGCGGTCGGTCTGAGTCTTACGTCCCATCGCGCATGCGGTGGATCTGCACGGTACAAAGGAATGGATGGATGTTCGACTACTACCTGAGACTCGCCCTGAGGCGCTGCCGTCAGAACGTGCCGATGGTGCTGCTGGTGGTGCTGACCATGGCCGTCGGCATCGCCGCGTGCATGACGGCGATGACGATTTTCCGCGCGTTGTCCGGCGCGCCGCTGCCCGGCGTCAGTCCCTATCTCTATGTGGCGACAATGGACGGGCGCGAGGCGGTGGACAAGGACAACCCCGACTACCAGCGGCCGGACAGCCTGCTCATGTTGGCCGACGCCAAGGCGCTGGTGGATGCGCACCGCGCCGCGCAGCAGGTGGCGGTGGCGCAGAGCCTCGCGTCGCTGGGCAATGCGGACGGCAAGAGGTCCGAACAGGCCTACGGCTTGATGGCCTACGGGCCGGCGCTGCAGGTCTTCGGCGTGCCGCTGCGTTACGGCCGGCCGTGGACCGAGGCGGAACAGTCCGCAAATGCCCCCGTGGTGGTGATCGACACGCACGTGGCGCAGAAGCTGTTCGGCATCGACAACGCGGTGGGCCGCAGCGTCACGCTGGGACAACGCAGTTTCCGCGTGATCGGGGTGTTCGCACCGTGGAGCCCGCGCATGCAGATCTTCAACCTGGGCCAGAGAGCGGGCAACGTGATGGGCCAGGACGAGAACTTCTTCGTACCGGCGCAGGCCTCGCTGGACGCCGGCGTCGGACCGTTCACCTCGGGCGAGTGCGGCAAGGGCGCGCCGGTGGTCAGCTTCCAGTCGGCGTCGGTGGCGCAATGCCGCTGGATCGAAGCCTGGGTGCGGCTGGACACGCCGGCGCAGGTGGGCGACTACGGCCGGTTTCTCGCCGGTTATGCCCACGTCCAGCATGATGCCGGGCGCTTCGTCTATCCGCCGCAGGCGAGGCTGTACGGCACGCAGGCGTGGATGACCTTGAACCGCGTGGTGCCGGACGACGTGCACCTCAACCTGATGCTGGCAGGCGGCTTCCTGTTGCTGTGCCTGGTGAACGTGGCGGGTTTGCTGGCCGCGCGTTTCCTGCGTCGGCAGGGCGACGTGGCGATCCGCCGCGCGCTCGGCGCCTCCCGGCGCGACGTGTTCCTGCAGCACCTGGTGGAGACCGGCCTGCTCGGCCTGATCGGCGGCGTGCTGGCATTGCCGCTGACGTGGCTGGGCCTGTGGATCGTGCGCATGCAGCCGGTGAGCTATGCCGATGCCGCCCGTTTCAGCCCGGGCGTGTTCGCGATCCTGTTCGCGCTCTCGGTGGCCGTGGGGCTGCTGGTCGGCGTCCTGCCGGCATGGCGCATGTGCCGGCAGCCGCCGGCGTTGCAGATCAAACTGGCCTAGGAGGCATCCGTGCGACACATCGTCAAGCCGCTGTTCCGCCACCGCATGATGCCGTTGCTGGTGGTTCTGCAAGTGGCGCTGGCCTGCGCCATCGCCTGCAACGCGCTGTTCCTGCTGCAGCAGAAGCTGGTGCCGATCGTGGCGCCGGACGGAGTCGGGCATCCGGATCGCCTGATCGTGGCATGGAACATCGCCTCGCGCGGCGCGCCCTGGCCGACCAGCCGGCTCGCCCAGGTCGTCGCCGAGCTGCGCGCGATCCCGGGCGTGACTTCGGCGAGCATGGCCGGCTCCTGGCCGATGGAGACCATTGCGCAGATGAATGGCGACGTCGTGAGCGATGGTAGCCGTGTCAGCGGGGATGCCGCGGTCTACATCGGCAGCCACCTGGTCGACACCTTGGGCCTGAAGCTCGTGGCCGGCCGCGATTTCAGCGCGACCGAGGAAGCCGTGGCCTACAAAAACATCGGCATCAACGAGAACGGGTCGACGATCATCACGCGTGCCCTGGCGGATCGGTTGTTCCCCGATGGCGACGCGCTGGGACGCGTGGTGCGCATCGGCAAGGACGCGGATTCCGCCCGGCGCACCGTTGTCGGCGTTGTGGCGCACCTCATGCGCAACAAGTTCGGCCAGGACGACCGCGAGGACATCGATTACAGCATGCTGTTCCCCGGCATCCCGTCGAACTGGCCGATGCCGGTGTTCGCGGTGCGTGCGCGTTCGGCGGCAGAAGTGAGCGGCGCGCTCAAGACGATGAAGGCCACGCTCAAGCGCGAACTTGGCGCGGACATGATCCAGGGCATCGACCCGGCCTACGAGATGTACGGCAACCTGCGCGAGCGCGCGCTGGCGCAGTCGAAAGCTGCAGTGTGGCTGCTGTCCGGGGTCAGCCTGATCGTGCTGCTGGTCACCGTGGTCGGCGTGATGGGCCTCACCAGTTACTGGGTGCAGCAGCGCACGAGGCAGATCGGCATCCGACGCGCACTGGGCGCCCGGCGCGCCAGCATCCTGCACGACGTGTTGCTGGAAAATCTACTGGTGGTAGGCACCGGCATGGTGCTCGGCATGGTGATGGCGTACGCGATCAACCTGTGGCTGATGAGGCACTACGAATTGCCTCGCCTGCCGTGGATCTATTTGCCCTATGGCGCCACGCTGATGCTGTTGCTGGGCCAGCTGGCGGTGCTTGGCCCGGCGTTGCGCGCGGCAGCAGTGCCGCCGGTGGTGGCGACGAGGTCAGTGTGATGGACAAGGAGGCTGGTGGACAGGGTGCGCTCCTGCATGGTCGTTCGAATTTGATAATTGAAAGGGGTACACGGAATGTTTGGTTATTACGTTGATATGGCCCTGCGCAGCTTGAAGCGCAGCCCGGTTCTCACGGCACTGATGGTGCTGGCGATCGGCCTCGGGATCGGCGCCAGCATGACGATGATTACCGTGCTGCACGTGATGACCAGTGACCCCTTGCCCGGGCGCAGCGCGATGCTGTTCACGCCGCATCTCGATCCCTTGCCGCTGGATCACAAGCACCGTGACGACGGTCCCGACCCGACCGACAATCTCACCTGGCCGGACGCGATGGCACTGCTCAGTGCGCACCGAGCCAAGCTACAGGCCGCGATGGCGGGTGGCTCGCTGCTGCTGCGCCCTGCACGCGCAGATCTACGTCCGTTCACTGTCAGTGGTCGTTACGGCACGGCCGAACTGTTTGCCTTGTTCGGCATTCCCTTCGAGCACGGGCAGGGTTGGTCATCGGGAGACGATGCATCGCGAGCCCGCGTGATCGTACTCGGCAAGACGCTTGATCGAAAATTGTTCGGGAGCGCCAGCGGCATTGGCCAGACGGTGCGACTGGGTGACAGCGATTTTCGCGTGATCGGTGTTACCGCCGACTGGCGACCGCAGCCCATGTTCTACGCCGACCTGTCGGCGCAGTCCTTCGGCGATACGGATCAATTCTTCCTGCCACTTTCCGCGGCGGTAGACCTGAAATTGCAGATCAATGGCAACCAGTCCAGCTGGAGCAAGAATGACTCCGGCGAGCCGATGACCGATGCCGAAATGACATGGCTGCAATTCTGGGTGCAGCTGGACAGCGCCGCCCAAGTGCAGGCCTATCACCAGTTTCTGATGGACTATTCCGCCCAGCAGAAGGTGCTTGGCCGGTTCCAGCGGCCAGCCACGGAGGCGAAGTTGTACAGCCTGATGGGCTGGCTGGAGCACAAGAATCTGGTGCCGACTGATGTGCGCCTGCAGTTGTGGCTGGCGTTGGGTTTCCTGGTCGTGTGCATCGTCAACATCGTCGCGTTGCTGCTGGCGAAGTTCCTGCGCCGCAGCGGCGAGATCAGCGTTCGCCGCGCGCTGGGTGCGCGACGGCGCGACATTTTCCTGCAGCTTGGCATCGAGTCGGCCACGGTTGGCGTGGCGGGTGGCGTGCTGGGTTTGCTGATCGCCGAGTTGGGTCTGTGGAGCGTGCGCCGTCGCCCCGATGATTACGCGCAATTTGCCCAGATGGACATGTCGATGTTGCTGGGCACATTGGCGCTGGCTGTCGTTGCCAGCGTGCTGGCCGGTCTGTTGCCCGCATGGCGCGCCTGTCGCGTACAGCCGGCGCTCCAGTTGAAAACCCTGTGAGGACAGCCAGCATGCAACTGCGCCCGATACTTTCGTCCCTGCGTCGACACAAGCTCACCGCATGCCTGCTGGTGCTGCAGGCGGCTCTCACCTGCGCCATTGTCTGCAACGTCGTGTTCATGATTGCCAATCGTGTGCAACGGATCAGCGTACCCACCGGCATGGCCGAGAACGAGTTGTCGGTGATCCAGAGCACGGGCATCGAGAAGGGCGAGAATCCACAGGCCCGGCACACCACCGACCTGGCGGTGCTGCGCGCGATTCCCGGCGTGCAATCCGCCGTGGCGGTCAGCTATTCGCTGCCACTGGATCAGAGCGAGTCGTCGAGCGGACTCTGTCCGAGCAAACAGGCGCTGGACCGGGCGATGCAGCTCAATTCGATCGAAGGCAGCGGGTGCATGGAGCCGGCGGTATACGATGGCACGCCGAGTTTGATCAACACACTGGGCCTGCGTCTGGTTGCGGGGCGCGACTTCCAGCCGGACGAGTACGTAAGTGCGGGCAAACCAGCGGTTGCCATTGTCACCCGCGCACTGGCGCAGCACCTGTACCCGGGCAAACAGGCACTGGGACAGAGCATGTACGACGGCGACAACTACATTCGCATCGTAGGCATCGTTGACAAGTTGCTGCGTCCGAACCTGCGCAAACCGGGTGTCGACGACGACAGCATGATCTGGCCGCAGCGCCCGGATCGTGCCGGCGTGCTCTACGTGATGCGCAGTGCTCCGCAGGATCGGGAGCGCGTGCTGCAGGCAGCCTCGGCTGCACTGTTGAAGGCCAGTCCGAGCCGGCTCATGGATCCGAAACGGATGCAGACCTATACCGAGATCCGCGCTGAATATTTCCAGCGTGACACCACCATGATCGGCCTGCTGATCGCCTCGGCGCTGGGGCTGCTGTTCGTCACCGCGCTGGGCATCACCGGGCTGGCGAATTTCTGGGTGCAGCAGCGCACGCGCAGCATCGGCATCCGCCGCGCCATCGGCGCAACCCGAGGTGACATCGTGCGTTACTTCCAGACCGAGAATTTCCTGATTGTCAGCGCCGGCGTCTTGCTGGGCATGCTGCTGGCCTTCGTGCTCAACGCCGTGCTGATGCAGCACTACGAGTTGCAGCGACTGCCATGGTTCTATCTGCTGGTCGGCGCGCTGGTGCTGTGGGGGTTGGGCCAGCTCGCCGTGCTGGGGCCGGCGCTGCGCGCAGCGGCAGTGCCGCCGGTGGTGGCGACGCGCTCGGTGTGAAAGGAACATCGAAAATGCCGAAACGATGGAGTGGGTCGATGGTCCGATACAACCTTGAACTGGCCTTGCGCGGCCTGCGGCGTTTTCCCAGAAGCACCCTGCTGGCGGTGTTGACGGTGGCGCTGGGACTGGCCTCCAGCATGACCACGCTGGCGTTGCTGCACATGCTCACGGCCGATCCGCTGCCGGGGCGCAGCCAGCATTTGTATCTGGCCTGGGTGGATACGGTGCAGGCGAAACTGGCGGACTATCCGTCGTTGAACGGCGTGAAGGTGAGCAACTACCGGCGCATCAAGATGGCTGATGCACAGGCGCTGTTGCAGGCGCATCGGGCGGTGCAGCAGGCGGCGCTGGCCGGGCTGGATGCCGATGTGAGCACGGCCGATGGCGACCATGTACAGCAGGGCCAGTCGCTGCTGGGCACGACCAGCGGGTTCGTGCCCATGTTCGGCGTGGCGTTGCGTTATGGCCGCAGCTGGAGCGCGGCAGAGGACGTGGCCCGCGCGCCGGTGGCGGTGATCGATGTTGATCTGGCGCAAAAGCTGTTTGGCACCGCCAACGTGGTGGGCCGCAGCATCCGGCTTGACCAGACGGCGTTCCGGGTGATTGGTGTCAGCGCGCCCTTTGCACCGCAGCCGCATTTTTACGGACTGGACCGCTGGGCCTTCAGCGGCAGTGATCTGGAAAACGTGTTCGTGCCTTATACCGCGGCGCTGGACGCTGGCCTGATGCCGGGTGATTCCGACGGTTGCGACGCATCGGACAAAAAGCGCGGCCTCTTCGACGCCGATCCGGCGCGTTGTGCATGGCTGGCTTACTGGGTGCAACTGGATACGCCGCAGCAGGTCGCCGACTACCGCGGTTATCTCGATCATTACGCCGAGCAGCAGCCAGCCCTGGAAGGGCGCACCAGGCAGAAGGCGCAACTGCATGGCGTGTCGGAATGGCTGACGCAACAGAACGTGATACCCGACAACGCGCGCATGAACGTGTGGTTGGCCGGCTCGTTCCTGTTGCTGTGCATGGTCAATGTGGCCGGCTTGCTGACCGCCAAGTTCCTGCGTCGCAGCGCCGAGATCGGCATCCGCCGTGCACTGGGGGCGCCGCGTCGGGCGATATTCGCCCAGCATGTGCTGGAAGCCACGGTAGTCAGCGCGCTGGGCGGTGTACTGGCTTTGCCGTTGACCCTGCTGGGGCTGTGGATACTGCGGATGCAGGACCAGGGTTTCACGGATCTGGCGCGGCTCGATCCGGTGATGTTCGGTGGCTTGTTCGCGCTGGCGCTCGCGGTGGGTGTGCTGGTTGGCGTATTGCCGGCGTGGCGCGCGTCCACGGTGGAACCGGGTTTGCAGGTCAAGAGCGCCTGAGGAGATTCGATCATGTCACTGCGTATGCTCTTGTCGATCCTTCGCAGGCACAGCCTGATGCCGACGCTGGTCCTGCTGCAGGTGGCGCTGGCCTGCGCCATCCTATGCAATGTGCTGTTTCTGGTGCAGCAGCAACTGGCGCCAATGCTGGCACCCAGCGGGATCGCCGGTAACGAACTGATCCTGATCGACCAGCTGGCCTCGCGACAGAAGCCGTGGAGCGCGGCCGAAGTGCGGCGCGGCGAACAGGTGTTGCGCCAGGTGCCCGGCGTGCGCGATGCATCGGCGGCGTTCGGCCTGCCGATGGTGGCCGGCTTGGTGGATATGTCTTTGCAGGGCGGCAACGGCGTGAAGCTCGGTGTCAACGGCTATCTGGGTGCGGGGCTGGTGAAAACGCTGGGCCTGGACTTGGTGGCGGGACGGGATTTTCTGCCGGACGAATATCGTGATTTCGGCATGGGCGGCGACGGCAACAGCAAGTGGGATCCGGGCGCGCAGCAGCCGATCATCATCACCCAGGCGCTGGCCGACCAGTTGTTCGATGGCGGTCAGGCGCTGGGCAAGGTCATGAGCGATCCCGGCGATGCGGACGGTCACGGTTACCGTGTCGTTGGCATCGTGCGTCACCTGCTGCGCAACCAGCTCCGTCTGGCGTCCGATGGCCGGGCTGACAACACCGTCTTGCTGGCGCGGCGCATCGGTAGCACGTCCATGTTGAGTTTCGCGGTGCGCGTCGATCCGGCGATGAAGGATTCGGTACGCGAGGGGGTTGCTGCGGCAATCCAGCGCGAGTTTGGCGACACCATTAAGGCGGGCTTGGTCGCCCGCGTCAGTTTTTACAACGAGCGCCGTGCGCAGGCGTTCAAGAGCGAGCGCGCGGCGCTCTGGCTCTTCGCGGGCGTGACGCTGGCCGTGGTCATCGTCACCGTGGTCGGCATCATGGGCCTGACCGGTTTCTGGGTGCAGAAACGCACGCGGCAGATCGGCATCCGCCGTGCGCTGGGTGCGCGGCGGGCGGACATTCTGCGCTACTTCCTGGTGGAGAACGCGCTGATTGTCATGGCAGGCGTCATAGTGGGCATGTTGTTTGCGTTACTCGGCAACGGGCTACTGATGCGCCACTACGAGTTGCCGCAACTGCCGTGGATTTACCTGCCGTTCGGCGCCGCGCTGATGCTGGTGCTGGGCCAGTTCGCCGTACTCGGGCCTGCGCTGCGCGCGGCCAGGGTGCCGCCGGTGGTGGCGACGCGATCGGTATGAATGTAAGCGCGCCCCCGGACTCGATCCGGGGGCGCGTTCCTGCGGGAACGAAGCAGTCATCATGGGTAGGTTTAGACGATGCAAGGTGGTTCAATGTCGATAGTCATGGCAACCTTTATCGCTGGAGCGGCATCCATGTCCGCATGTGCAGAAGAAAGATGCGAACCGTACTGATCATCGACGACAACCCGGCCGTGGGCGAGGCGCTCTCGCTGGCGTTGTCGTTGCACGAAATCCGCCCGCTGACCGCGTTGACGCCCGATGAGGGTCTGGCGACGCTGGAGCGCGAGGCGGTGGATGTGGTGATCCAGGACATGAATTTCACCGCCGACACCACTTCCGGCGAGGAGGGCATCGCGCTGTTCCGGGCGATCCGCGAACGCCACCCGGATTTGCCGGTGATCCTGCTCACCGCGTGGACGCATCTGGAAACCGCCGTGGAGCTGGTCAAGGCCGGTGCTGCCGACTACCTGGCCAAGCCGTGGGACGACAACAAGCTGCGGGCCACGGTGGAGAACCTGCTGGAGCTGTCCGAATCCACCCGCGAGATGACGCGCAGCCGGCGCGAGCGGCGCCAGCGGCGCGAGCAGTTGCAAAAGAAATACGAACTGGACGGACTGGTGTTCGCCTCCGAGGCGATGGCGCGCACGCTGGATCTGGCCTGCCAGATCGCCCGTTCGGACGTGCCGGTGCTGATCACCGGCCCCAACGGCACCGGCAAGGAGCGCATCGCGGCGATCGTGCATGCAAACTCGGCGGTCAAGCGCGGCGCGTTTGTTGCGGTGAACTGCGGCGCGTTGCCGGGCGAACTGATCGAGGCGGAACTCTTCGGTGCCGAGGCCGGCGCTTACACCGGCGCGAACAAGGCGCGCGAGGGGCGCTTCGAACTGGCCGATGGCGGCACGCTGTTCCTCGACGAGATCGGCAACCTGCCGCTGCCCGGCCAGATGAAACTGCTGCGCGTGCTGGAGACCGGCCAGTTCGAGCGGCTCGGTTCCGGCCGCACGCGCCAGGTCAAGGTGCGCGTGCTCAGCGCCACCAATGCCGACCTCAAGACGATGATCAAGGTCGGCACCTTCCGCGAGGATCTGTACTACCGGCTCAACGTGATCGAAGTGAACCTGCCGCCGCTGACCGAGCGCAGCGACGACATCCTTCCGCTGGCCGAGTTCTTCCTGGACGGTCGCGCCGAACTCGGCGATGCCGCGCGCGAGGCCTTGCTGGGTTATCCGTGGCCGGGCAACGTGCGCGAACTGAAGAACGCGATCGAACGCGCCGCGCTGCTGGCCGGCGGCAACCCAATCACGCCGGACCTGCTCAACCTGCCGCAGCATGTCGCGGCGGCGGCCCGCAATCTCGACGAGCCCAGCCGCGAGACGGTGGAAGCGGCGCTGCACAAGGCCGACGGCGTGGTCAGTCGCGCCGCGCAGAACCTCGGCCTGTCGCGGCAGGCGCTGTACCGGCGGATGGAGCGCTACGGTCTGGCGACGCCGGCCTGATTTCATAGGCCTGTTGTCAGGCTTGCCGTTGCGCATATGGCGTACAAAGATGGCCGTACCCCGAACAACTGGAGTGGCGCCATGCGATATCGATTTGTCCTGTCCGCTTCGACGTGGCTGATCGCCGCGATGGCCATGGCGCAGACCGCCCCGACGCCACTGTCCAGCCAGAGCGACAGCTGGACCGCGCATCCGGCCGTTGCCAGTTCATCCGTCTATCGCAGCCATCCGTCGACCGAGGTCCCGGCCGGCGGCCATTTCAAGTTCAGGGACCGCCGGCAGGACGGCCCGGCGAACCAGCCGCCGCCCAGCGCGAACGACAAGGCCGCGGTGTTGGGCAAGGACCGGGCCTGGCAGAACGGGCGTCCACCGGTCGATTGCGCGAGCACGCCGATGGATCCCGCATGCCATTGAGCCACGCCTTTCCCGTGACGGGAAACCGCTGATGTGGCGTCTCCTGAACTCGCTGCAGGGTCGGCTTACGCTGTTGCTGGGTTTCGCCAGCGTCGCCGGCGCGCTGATCTATGCCGGCGTCACGCAGTGGCCATTGCCGCAGCTGCTGTCGTGGTTGCAGACCGCGTTGACGGCAAAACCGGCAGCGACGGCGGCGGCGACGGTCCCTGCGCCACCCGCGCTTCATCTGGGCATCTACGGCGCCCTCGGTATCTGTGCCGTGCTGCTGTTGCTGCTGGCGTTCCTGCTGGCCGGCCGGGCGATGGCGCCGGTGAGCCGCCTGCTGCGCGCGCTGGAAGGCGCGGTGGCGAGTTACCGCGACGGCGATTTCAGTTTCTCGATCGCGATCAACCGGCGTGACGAACTGGGCGAACTGATCCAGATGCACAATGCGCTGGGGCAGACCCTGCGCGAGCAGCGCCAGCATCTGGTGCAGCGTGAACTGCTGCTCGACACGGTGGTGCAGAACACGCCGGTGGCACTGGTGCTGACGGACTCGATCGGACGTGTCGCCTACGCCAACATCGCCTCGCGCCACCTGTTCAACGAAGGCCGCAGCCTGGTCGGGCTGGATTTCGCCGAAGTGCTGGCCGATGCGCCCGAAGCGCTGCGCAAGGCGGTGGAAAGCGGCGAGGATGCGTTGCTCAGCGTGGAGATGGACGGCAGCGAGGAAACCTTTCATCTGTCCCAGCGCGCGTTTCGACTGCAGGGCCGGCCGCATCGTCTGCAACTGTTCCGGCGCATGACGCGTGAGTTGTCGCGGCAGGAAGTGGCGACCTGGAAACGGGTGATCCGGGTGATCAGCCATGAGCTCAACAATTCGCTGGCGCCGATTTCCTCGCTGGCGCATTCCGGTGCCGAGCTGGCGCGGCGTGGACAGCTCGACCGTCTGCCCAGCGTGTTCGCCACCATCAGCGAACGCGCGCTGCACCTGCACGGTTTCATCGCTGGTTATGCGAGTTTCGCCAAGCTGCCCACACCGCAGCCGGTGGCGGTCCAATGGGCCCGGTTTCTGGAGGGCTTGTCGCTGCATTGCCGTTATCGGCTGGACGCACCGCCGCCGGAGCAGCCCGGGCTTTTCGACGCGGTCCAGATCGAACAGGTGCTGATCAACCTGATCAAGAACGCACATGAATCGGGCAGCGCGGAAGATGAAGTCACGCTGTCGATTCTGGAAGTCGGCACCGAGCTGCGTATCGAGGTGGCCGATCGCGGCCCCGGCATGAGCGATACGGTGCTGGCGCAGGCGCTGCTGCCGTTCTATTCGACCAAGCGCTCCGGCACCGGCCTGGGTCTGGCGCTGGCGCGCGAGATCACCGAGGCCCACGGCGGTCGCGTGCTGCTGGCCAATCGCGAAGGCGGCGGTTTGCGAGTGAGCCTGCGCCTGCCGCAAGCGGCGACACGATAACGCAAGCTCGTATTCGCCTTCCGATGGCGTGAAGCGGCGCAGCCGCCGCACCGTCGCGATCGATCTCGCGCGTGCTCACTGCGCGGGACGAGGCACGCCACCGGCCATCGTGGCTGTCCGTTGGAATAGTGCATAAAGGAATTGCTGGGTGGTGCCGAACGGCGTCGCATGAAGTTCAAGCGTACTGTCGATCAGCGTGAAGCCGTCACCGAGAACACGCGTCAGTCCCTCGGCGTCATAGCGCGTCGTATCCAGTCCACTGCATTTCATCGGGCCGTCCGGACCGAACGTGGCGAGCACGGCATGGCCACCCGGTTTGAGCGCATGGGCCAGCTGCCGAACGTAGTTCGCGCGCTGTCCGGCCTCGGTCAGAAAGTGGAAGACGGCACGGTCGTGCCACACGTCGTAGCGGGCCTTTTGCAGCGGCGCATCGAGAAGATCGACCGCGAGCCAGGTCACCGCATGCGCCGACTCGCCGAGGCGCTTCCGGGTGACGCTCAAGGCTTCCGCGGAAATATCGAGGATACTGAGGTCGCGATAGCCGCGCGCGAGCAGATCATCGACCAGGGTCGACGCACCGCCGCCAACATCGAGCACCGCGGCACGCCGATCGGAGGCGACACGCTCGATCAGGGCCAGCGACCTGTCCAGGTGCGGTTGGTACCAGCTGACCGCATCGGTGGCCTTGGTCGTGTAGACGGTTTCCCAGTGTTGTTGACGATTCATGCCGCGCCATCCTCAATGCCCATGGCGGTGGTGCATGTCCGGGTAGTGCGGATGACTGTGGATCACCGGTTCGTGCACGTGTGGATGGGTGTGCGGCTCCTCGCCGTCCCACGGGAAATCGTGCGCGTGCTGATGATGGGCATCGTGACGGTGGCGATGGTTGTGTGCCAGCGCCTCATGCGCGTGCTCATGCTCGTGGCGCTCGCTCACGTGCAGCCACACCCCGAGGGCCATCAAGGCGCCTGCCAGCCAGAAGGCAGGGCCGGCGTGTTCGGCAAACAACGCGAGCGAGAGCGTGGCACCCAGAAAAGGCGCCGTGGAAAAATAGGCGCCGGTTCGCGCGGTGCCCAGGTTACGCAGGGCCAGCACGAACAGCACCAGACTCAAGCCGTAACCGAAGAAGCCAACCACGCCGGTAGCCAGCAAGGGCCCGACGTGGGGGAAACGGTAGCCGATGGCGAGCGCGATGGTGATGTTGATCGCGCCGGCCACTCCGCCCTTGATCGCCGCAATCTGCACCGGGTCGCCGCCGGCCACCGGGCGGGTCAGATTGTTGTCGATGGCCCAGCACAGACAGGCTCCTGCCACCGCCAATGCTCCCCACGGCATCGTGTGCGCGCTCTGCCGTTGCCACGACAGCAGCACGGCGCCGGCAATAATCGCCAGCATGCCCAGAAACACGCGCCGATCCACGTTCTCGCGAAACACCACCCAGGCCAGCACGGCGGTGAGCACACTTTCCAGATTGAGCAACAAGGTTGCCGTCGAGGCCGCGGTGTAAACCAGACCCAGCATCAGCAGGATGGGGCCGAGCACGCCGCCGAACAGCACGGCGCCGGCCAGCCACGGCGCATCCCGTCGCGTCAGGGCCGCCTCGGTGATCGCCTGTCCACGCAAGCGACGCAGCAGCATCCATACCGACAGGCCGATTCCCGATCCGGCATAGAGCAAACCCGCCAGCAATAGCGGCGGCATACTGCCCAGCAGCATCTTGGCAAGCGGCGTGCTGATGCCAAACAGCGCAGCCGCAGCGAGCGCCTGGAGAATGCCGTGGGCGTGATCGGGATTCGCGAGCTTCATGGGCGCATCTTACGCGGCCAGGCGGAACCCCGGCTGGCAATGCGATTGTCTAACACCTTGGTGTTTACCTACGATGATTGAATGACCCGTGCCACATCGCCCCTGTTGACCCGCCTGCGCCGCCATCGCGGCCTGTGGGCGCTGGCTGTCGCGGTGTTGCTGATCAAGCTCGTCACCAGCTCGATCTGCCTTGGCGACGGCCCTATTGTCCGATTGGTTGACGCGAAAGCGGCTACCAGTGCGCTCGTGGTCATGGACTCGGCGACCACCGACGCGTCCGACGATAGTAAATGCCTGCTCGGTGAAGCCGATGACTGCCATTGCGCGTGTGCGCATGCAGTGACCTTGACGACTCGTGTGACACTTTCCGTTGCTCCCATCGACGCTGCGATGGAATTTTTTGGCCTTCCTCCGGGCCTTGCGCCGGAGATGGCCGGCTCTCTGTTGCGCCCCCCAATCGCCTGAAACCGCTCCGTTCCGCGATGAAACCGCCTGTGCGGTCCGTCGCCTCGTGATCGTTTTCAGGAGATGGCTTCATGTCTGTTCCCCGTTCAGTGCCGTTCGGCGCCGTGTGTCTGTTGTATGCGGCGGTGCCCAGCGCCGTACCTCTTTCCGATCCATCGCCAACGGCAGTTGCGCTACCGGCATCGCCCCAGTTGCGGCACGCGACGCGCCGCAACTGGGAAGCCAGTCCAGACATGCGGGTCGTCCAGGCGGATTCCGGCTGTATGCGCACCTCCGTGTCTGCAGGGAGCGCTGATGTCAATCGATGCATCACGAAGCTGAGCCTTTTTCCGGGAGCTTTTGCATGAATTTTTCCATCCGGCGCGCGCTCGGCGCGTTTGCCCTGCTTTGCCTTGCTCCACCTTCAGCTCTATATGCGGCTGATACTTTTCCGGTCACCGCCGCGCAGATGAAAGCGCTTGGGATAACCGTGCAGCGCCTGGACCGTCCCGTCGACATCCGTGGGCCGATCTATCCGGCGCGCGTGGTGCTGCCGTTGCAGCAAGAGCAGGTCATCAGCGCACCGATGGCCGGCTTGGTCGATCAGCTGCTGGTGGACGAACACCAGACCATTACCCGTGGCCAGCCGCTGCTGCGCCTCAATAGCCCCGAGTATGGAGAACAGCAGCTCAGTGCGCTGGAGGCAGCCAGCAAGAGTCGGCTCGCACAAGCGGCCGTGGTGCGCGAGCGCAAGCTGTTTGCCGAGGGCATCATTCCGCAGCGGCGGGTGTTCGAGGCCGAAGCGGCCGCAAGCGATGCGCAAGCAAGGGTACGCCAGGCGAACGGGGCGTTGCGGCTGGCTGGCGTGGACAGTGCCGCCATCGCCGAGCTCATCCGCAGCGGTGCGCTCAAGGATGCGCTGGTCCTGCACGGCAAGGGCGCCGGCGTGGTGGTCAGCATCGAGGCCAAGCCGGGCCAACGGGTAGCTGCCGCGGATCCACTCATACGGGTGGCGGACATGAGTCGGCTCTGGCTGGATATCCAGATCCCGGCCGAGCGTGCGAACGCATGGGCCAGGAATGGGCAGATCGTCGTGGTCGGCCGCAAGGCAACGGCCAAACCGCTGAGCCTGGGTGCGGTAGTCGGCGAAGGCCAGATGCTCACCTTGCGGGCCGAGGTGACTGCCGGCGCCGATCAGTTGCGTCCCGGCGAATTCGTGCAGGCGCAGGTGCCGCTCGCCGGCACCCGGGGCGCGTGGACGCTGCCGCTTGCCGCGGTGGTGCGCCAAGGCGAGCAGGCCTACGTCTTCGTTCGCACCGCGCAGGGGTTTGTAGCGCAGCCGGTCGAGATGGTTGCCAGCTCGGGGCCATCGGTCAGCGTGGCAGGGCCGCTGAAGGCCGGCGACCAGATCGCGATCAGCAGCGTGATTGCGCTGAAAGCGGCCTGGCTCGGCGAAAGCGGAGGCGAATGAGATGCTTGATCGCCTGATTCAGTTCGCGCTGGCGCAGCGCCTCTTCATTCTTTTGTCGGCCGTGTTGCTCGCTGGCGCAGGTTGGTATGCCTTCCGCCATTTGCCGATCGATGCCTTCCCCGACGTATCCAGCACGCAGGTCAAGATCATCATGAAGGCTCCCGGCATGACGCCGGAAGAGGTCGAGAGCCGGATCGCCCTGCCGATCGAAGTGGAGATGCTCGGCATTCCGCACCAGCGGATCCTGCGCTCGGTCTCCAAGTACGGCCTGGTCGACGTCACCATCGACTTCGTGGATGGCACGGACATCTACTGGGCACGCCAGCAAGTCGCCGAGCGCCTGGGCGGGATTGCCGGCGATCTGCCACCCGGCATCAGCGGTGGCATGGCACCGGTCACCACGCCGCTCGGCGAAATGTTCATGTTCACCGTGGAGGGCGGCGGGCTTTCGCTGGACGAACGTCGCAGCCTGCTCGACTGGGTGATCCGGCCCGCGCTGCGCGCGGTTCCCGGTGTGGCCGACGTCAATGCGCTCGGCGGCGCGGTGCGCAGTTTCGAAGTCGTTCCCGATGCCACCCGGCTGGCGGCCGTGGGGTTATCCACGGCGGACATCCAGCGCGCCATCGAGGCGAACAATCGCAACGACGGTGCCGGTCGGCTCGGCGAAGGCGACGAGGTGCTGCTGGTGCGCAGCGAGGGCAACGTGCAAACCATGGATGACTTGCGCGCCATCGTGTTGGGGCGCAAGGGCACTGCGCCGGTTCGCCTGGGCGATGTGGCGCAAGTGCGCATGGGCGCGCTGACCCGCTACGGCGTGGTGACCAAGGACGGGCGCGGCGAAGCCGTCGAAGGGCTGGTGCTTGGCCTGGCCGGTGCCAACGCCCGTGACGTGGTGGAAGGCGTCACCGCGAAACTCGATGAGCTCAAGCCCAGCCTTCCTCCCGGCGTCGCGTTGAAGGTCTTCTACAACCGCGCCCAGCTCGTCGACAACGCGGTGGGAACGGTGGCGAAAGCCTTGATCGAAGCCACCGTGCTGGTGCTGATCCTGCTGGGTGCGTTTCTGGGCAATCTTCGTGCGGCCGTCACGGTGGCGGTAGTGTTGCCGCTGTCGGCGCTGGCCACCTTCATCCTGATGCGCGTGGCGGGGATGTCAGCCAACCTGATGAGCCTCGGTGGACTCGCCATTGCGATCGGCATGCTGGTGGATGCGGCGATCGTGGTCGTCGAGAACGTGGTGCAGCATCTGGGGCACGATCAGGTCCGCGGCAAGCTGCCCCGACTGCACATCGTGTTTCGCGCACTGCGTGAGGTTGCCGTGCCGGTCGCCGCCGGCGTGCTGATCATCATCACGGTCTTTCTGCCGTTGCTTACCCTGGAAGGTCTGGAAGGCAAGCTGTTCGTGCCCGTCGCGCTGACCATCGTGTTCGCGCTGACCAGTTCGCTGGTGCTTTCGCTGACGGTCATTCCGGTCCTGGCGTCATTCCTGCTGCAGAAAGTGCCTCACCAGGAGCCGTGGCTGCCGCGCCAGCTGCTGCGTCGATACCAGCCGGCACTGGCATGGACACTGGCCCACCAGCGCATCGTGATCATCGCTGCGGTCGTCATGCTGGTGTTCGCCGGTGGCGTGTACGCCATGGTCGGCAAGACCTTCATGCCGACCATGGATGAGGGCGACATCATCGTCGGTATCGAGAAGCTGCCCTCGGTCAGCCTGGAGGAGACCGCCGCGCTGGATCTGAAGATCCAGCAGGCACTGATGGCACAGATTCCGGAGATCACCGGCGTTGTGGCCCGCGCCGGTTCGGATGAGATCGGACTGGATCCGATGGGTCTGAACCAGACGGATACATTTCTGGTGCTGAAGCCGCGGGCGGACTGGGCCGTGAAGAACAAGGACGCGCTGATCGACAAGATCCGGGGCGTGCTCGATCAGCTGCCCGGCATCAAGTACAGCTTTACCCAGCCGATCGACATGCGTGTGCAGGAGATGATCATCGGGGTGCGCGGCGATCTGGCGATCAAGGTCTTCGGGCCGGATCTGGCGATCCTCAACCAGCTCGCCGGTCAGATCGAGGCGTTGGTGAAAACCGTACCGGGCAACCAGGATGTCTATACCGTCCAGAACGACGGCGTGCAGTACCTGCGGGTCATCGTCGATCGCCTGGCCAGCGGACGCTTCGGCCTGTCGGTGGAAGACGTGCAGGATGCACTGCGCGCACAGATCGAGGGCCTGCGCGTCGGTACGGTGATCGAAGGGAACAAGCGCGTGCCGATCCTCGTGCGCGGTCCGGACAGCGTGAAGGTATCCCCCGCCGAGTTCGCCGCGCTGCGCATCACCACCGCCGACGGTGTCAGCGTGCCGCTGGAAACCGTCGCGCACCTGCAGCGCGACAGCGGCCCGGTAAAGATCGATCGCGAGATGGGTAGTCGCTACAGCGTCGTCATCGCCAACGTCGCCGGTCGCGATCTGGTCGGTTTCGTGACCGAGGCGAAGGCGAAGATCGCCCAAGCCGTGAAGCTGCCGACAGGCTATCGGATCAGCTGGGGTGGACAGTTCGAGAATCAGCAACGGGCCGCGGCAAGGCTCTCGCTGGTGGTTCCGCTGGCGCTGGGACTGATCTTCCTGATCCTGTTCTCCACCTTCGGCTCGGTGCGCCAGTCGCTGCTGGTCCTCAGCAATATTCCCTTCGCGCTCGTCGGTGGCATCGTCGCGCTGTGGATCACCGGCGAATACCTCTCGGTACCGGCCTCCGTGGGGTTCATCGCCTTGCTCGGCATCGCGGTGCTCAACGGCGTGGTGCTGGTGAGTTATTTCAACAAGCTCCACGCCGAAGGCTTCGATCCGGTCACCTGCGTGGTGCAGGGTGCCCATCGCCGCTTGCGACCGGTGCTGATGACTGCCTCGATCACGGCCTTCGGTCTGGTTCCGTTGCTGTTTGCCAGCGGGCCGGGATCGGAGGTGCAGCGGCCTCTGGCGATCGTGGTCATCGGCGGCCTGGTTACGGCGACTGCGCTGACACTCTTCCTTTTGCCCATTCTCTATCTGCGCTTCGCGCACGCACGCGTGGAGGTGCGCCATGGATAAGTACTGTTTCTCGTTGGTCTGCGTGCCAGACGTGGAAGAAAAACTTCTGGACGCCCTGTTGACCGCTTTCAACGAGGAGGTCTTCACCAGTACGCCTACCTGCAGCCATGGCACCGCGATGGGGCGGCTGAGCCCTGCCGAGCAGGTCATGGGGCGCAGCCGTTCGGTTCTGGTGCAGATCCTGGTGAGCGATCCTGAAATGCAGACACTGCTGACTCTGCTGGCGGATGACTTCGCGGGTACGGGCATCCGCTACTGGGCCACACCGCTTACCCTCGAAGGAGAAGTCGCATGAGGACCATCCTGTTTGTGCTGCTGATGGGTCTTTGCACGGTGGGCCATGCCATGGAGGAAGTTCCCACGCCAGAGGACCTGCCGTCGGTCATCGCGGCGAAAACCTGGATCGCGCAGGATCCGGCGGTGGTCGAGGCGCAGAGTGGGCGGATGGGGGCGGGGCATGCGGCGGGGATGCTTGCAGCCTCTCCCAATGAGTGGATCGTGAAAGGCTCCACGCAGCGCAGGAATTACACCAGCGGTCCCGCCTCGGGGGAATGGACGGCGGGACTTGAGCGCACGGTGCGGCTGCCTGGCAAGAAGAAGCTGGACCGGCAACTCGGCGATGCCGGTATCGCGCTGGCTGACGCACAACTCGGTGAAGCCACTCAAGGGGCCGCGCGTGGGTTGGTCGATCTCTGGATGGGACGCCTGAGTGCACGTCAGGCGCGCGCCTTCATGACGGAGCAGGTGCAACTGGCGAGGAGCAACCTCCAGGCGGTGCAGAAGCGCCACAAGGCAGGTGATGCGGCGGCGCTCGACGTGAATGTGGCCGCAGCCGACCTCGCCGAGGTCGAGCAGGGCATGAGCGAGGCACTGGCCAGCGAAACCAAGGCACAGGCACGACTCAACGTCCGGTTTCCCGGTGCCGCCGATGCCGAGCCGCCCATGCTCGGCCAGCCGGTCAAGCTGGAGGAGTCCGAGGTGGTCTGGAAGGATCGGGTGCTGGCAGCCAGCGATCCGCTTCGGATGGCACAACTGCGCCTGGAGCAGGCGGAGCTCGCGGCCTCGCGCGCACGCGCGGACCGGTTGCCGGATCCCACGATCGGTCTGTATGCCGCGTCGGAAGCATTCAGCCGCGAGCGTATCGTTGGCGTCAGTGTCTCGATGCCCTTGCCAGGCAGCTACCGGACCGAGCGGCTGGGGCAAGCGCTGACGGAAGTGGATGCCGCACGCGCGGCGCGCGATCGTCGGCAGCGTGAGCTCGAATCGGAAATCGCGGACAGCTATACCGATGCGACGAGCAACTACGACCGCTGGAAACTGGCGGAAGAGGGGGCGTCGAGAACCCGCCAGAATGCCCAGCTGACACAGCGCGCCTATGGCCTTGGCGAGGCCGATCTGCAGACGCTTCTGCTGGCTCGGCGCCAATCGGTGGATGCCATGCACTCGGCCCTGGACGCACGTACTGCCGCACTCCGCTCCTACTATCGGCTGCTCGTCGACGCCCGTCTGATATGGGGCCTTGCGCGCGAATGAAGGCAGGGCGGCGTACGGCGGCGCCCCTGATTTCGGCGTCCTTCCTTCAGCATCCACGGAAAGGACTTTACGGTACCGGCGCATGCCCGAGGCATGGCCGGTCATGTCCACTCAGGCCGGTAATCAGTCGTGACCCATCAGCGGCCGTGTGGACAACCGCCGATGGTTGGGCTTGTTCCCGGCGGTCATTCCCGATGTCAGTACATGACGCTGTGGCGGTCGCATAAGGTAGCCGCCGCGAAGGAGACTTCGATGGGCATTTCAGAGCCATGCAAGCACGACACCTCGATCACGACGTGACAGGCGTCGGCTCGCCTATACTCAAGGCTTCTTCAGGGAACCGGGGGTAGGCAATGGGACAGCTTCTTGCGTTGGTGATCGTGTTCTTCGTCGTGGTTGGCGTGGCCAAGCTGGTGCGCATCGTGCCGCAGGGTTTCGAGTGGACGGTGGAGACGTTCGGCAAGTACACCCGCACACTCAGTCCCGGCCTGCATTTCCTGGTCCCGATCTATCAGGCGGTCGGGCGCAAGATCAACATGATGGAGCAGGTGCTGGACGTGCCTTCGCAGGACGTGATCACCAAGGACAATGCCGTGGTGCGCGTCGACGGCGTGGTGTTCTACCAGGTGCTGGATGCATCCAAGGCGGCGTATGAAGTGTCCAACCTGGAGCAGGCCTCGCTGGCGCTGGTGATGACCAATATCCGTACCGTGCTGGGTTCGATGGACCTGGACGAATCGCTGAGCCAGCGCGACGCGATCAACGCGAAACTGCTCAAGGTGGTCGACGAGGCCACCCATCCGTGGGGCGTCAAGGTCAACCGCATCGAGATCAAGGACATCGCGCCGCCGCGCGACCTGATCGACGCGATGGCGCGGCAGATGAAGGCCGAGCGCGAGAAGCGAGCCAACATCCTCGATGCCGAGGGCTTCCGCCAGGCGGCGATTCTCAAGGCCGAGGGCGAGAAACAGTCGGTGATCCTGGCCGCCGA
>DHXA01000104.1 GCA_002413455.1 Rhodanobacter sp. UBA5168
GTGGATCAAGCACGAAACCGTTACCGCTCATCGGTTGACCAGATGCTGGTTGAAGAAGGCCAGCGTGCCCTGTAGCGCGAGTTGCGCGCTCGCCTCATGGTAGGGCGTGCTGCCGTCGCGGTTGAACGCGTGGCCGGCCGGATAGGTGAAGGTTTCCATTTGCGGCAGCAGTTCGCGATGCTTCGCGACCGTCTCTGGCGGGATGCTGGTGTCCTTCTCGCCGAAGTGGAACATCACCGGCGCCTTCGGCTGCTCATGCAGGAACGGCAGGTTGCGCGCACCGTAATAGCTCACTGATGGCAGGCCCAGCCGCAGCGCGGCGAGCAGCGCCACGGTGCCGCCCCAGCAGTAGCCGACCGTGCCGATCCTGCCGGACGACGAAATCGCCTCGGCCGCGCTGGCGACATCCTCCAGCGCACGTTCCAGGCCCAGTTCGTTGACCAGTTGCTTGCCCTTGGCAGAGCCGGCCTCGTCGTAGCTCAGCTCCAGGCCGGTTTCCAGGTGATCGAAGAACGCCGGCGCAATCGCGGTGTAGCCGTATCCCGCAAAACGATCGGCAACACTGCGCATGTGTGCGTTGACGCCGAAGATTTCCTGGATCACTACGATGCCGCCTTTCGGCTTGCCCTCGGGCCGGGCCAGATATGCGCCGATGCACTGGGTGCGCGTGGTGGGTAGGTTGATCTGCTGGCCCATGTCGATTTCCTGCCGGTTGAAGCGCCGAGCTTAGCCGTCCGGCGGCTTCGTTGGCGCTGACGTATAATCGCCTGTTTCCCCGCACGTTTTCACGGTAATCCAAGCCCATGTCCCAGGCCGCACACAAGATCGGTTTCGTCAGCCTCGGCTGCCCCAAGGCGCTGGTCGATTCCGAGCGCATCCTCACGCAGTTGAAGGTCGAGGGTTACGAAATCGTGCCCAGCTACGGCGAGGCGGATGCGGTGGTGGTGAATACCTGCGGCTTCATCGATGCGGCCGTGCAGGAATCGCTGGATTCGATCGGCACCGCCCTGAACGAGAACGGCAAGGTCATCGTCACCGGCTGCCTCGGCAAGCGCGAAGGACTGATTCGCGAAGCGTATCCGGACGTGCTGTCGATCAGCGGCCCGCAGGACTACGTCAGCGTGATGAATGCGGTGCACACCGCGCTGCCGCCGCAGCGCAACCGCTTTCTCGACATCGTGCCGGATACGGGTGTGAAGCTCACCCCGAAGCACTACGCGTACCTGAAGATTTCCGAAGGCTGCAATCACCGCTGCAGCTTCTGCATCATCCCGTCGATGCGCGGCAACCTGGTCTCGCGGCCGGTCGACGAGGTGTTGCTCGAAGCCGAGCGCCTGGTCAAGGGCGGCGTCAGGGAACTGCT
This sequence comes from Rhodanobacter sp. UBA5168, assembly GCA_002413455.1. GTDB lineage: Bacteria > Pseudomonadota > Gammaproteobacteria > Xanthomonadales > Rhodanobacteraceae > Rhodanobacter. The sequence goes on from DHXA01000104.1 coordinate 1,364, forward strand.
GGTGATTTCGCAGGACACCAGCGCCTACGGCGTCGACCTGAAATACGCCGAGCGCCAGTGGCGCGAGAAGACCTACCGCACGCGCATGACCGAATTGTGCGAAGGCCTGTCCGAGCTGGGCGTGTGGACGCGGCTGCATTACGTCTATCCGTATCCGCATGTGGACGAGGTGATGCCGCTGATGGCGGCCGGCAAACTGCTACCGTATCTGGACATCCCGTTTCAGCACGCCAGCCCGCGCATCCTGAAACTGATGAAGCGGCCGGGCAACATCGACAAGACGCTGGAGCGCATCCAGAACTGGCGCAAGCTCGTGCCGGAGCTGACCATCCGCAGCACCTTCATCGTGGGCTTTCCCGGCGAGACCGATGCCGAGTTCGAGGAACTGCTGGATTTCCTGCGCGAGGCGAAGCTCGATCGTGTCGGCGCGTTCGCCTATTCGGCGGTCGACGGTGCCAGGGCGAACGAGCTGCCCGATCCGGTGCCGGAAGAGTTGAAGGAGGACCGCCTCGAACAGTTCATGGCGGTGCAGGCGGAAATCTCCGCCGCCAAGCTGCAGCAGAAGATCGGCCGCACCATCAAGGTGCTGGTCGACGAGGCTGGTGTCGATGGTGCGGTCGCGCGTTCCGCGGCCGATGCACCGGAGATCGACGGCACGGTGCTGATCGCCGACGGCCAGAAGCTGAAACCCGGTCAATTCGTCGATGTCGTGGTCGAAGGCGCCAGCGAGCACGACCTGCACGCGCGTCTCGCCGGCTGATCGCATGCGTTATCACGCGCCGCCGCGCGACGCAGTCGATCCGGCGGTGTTCGGCCGGCTGCCGCTGGCGGCATGGCATGAATATGCCGCGTTGCTGGAAGGCGCCGAATGGCCTTCCATCGAGGCACTGAATCGCCTCATTTCCGATGGCGTGGCGCAGCGCTTCGTGAAGCAAACACCGGACTTGCTGGCCGATGGACTGCACTACGAGCAGCGCATTGCCGAACGCGGTGAAATCGCCACCCGCGAAGGCAACTGGCATGACCTGCTCAACGCGCTGGTATGGCTGCGCCATCCGGCACTGAAGCAAGCGCTGAACCTGCGCCAGATGGCCGAGATAGCCACCATGGGGCCGAAGCAGCGTTCACGCGCGCAATATGCGATGACCCACTTCGATGAAGGCGGTGTCATCGTCGAACTGCGCGATCCGGCATTGCTGGCGCTGTGGGATGCACACGACTGGCACGGCCTGTTCTGGCGGCACCGGCAGGCGTGGCTGGACGGTTCGATCCGGCTGGAACTGTTCGGGCACGCGTTGCTGGAGCACGCATTGAGCCCGGACAAGTTGCTGGTGGGCAAGGCGCTGGTATTTGAATCGGTCGGCGACGTCGATGCCGATCGGGTGTGTGCCCGCTGCGTCGAGGCGATTGTGTCGGGCCAGTTGCTGCACGATCCGCTGGAACTGCGGCCACTGCCGCTGTCCGGGATTCCGGGCTGGCACCCCGACAACGCAGACGAGGCATTCCATCGAAGTACGGTCTGCTACCAGCCGCGCCGCGCCGGTCGCGAATATCCGCCCGCTTTCCCGCAACCTGGCTGAACGCCGGGCCGCAGCTTGCTCCGATCCGCGTTCGCGACTATATACACGGGACAGGGGCGGATCAGGGGACAGGCGCATTGAACATCGCACGGTCTTGGTCGTCCGCACTCGGCAAACACTGCCTGAGGTGCGTTGCTCCGGGGTTGCTGGTCCTGGGCCTGCTGCTGTGCGCTGATCGTGCTGCCGCGACGGAAAAGGGTGCGGCGTCCGCATCGGCGATCCGCTTCGGCATCTTGCCGATCGGCAGTGCGGCCGAATCACTGGAGCAGTGGCGGCCCCTGCTGGAGGATCTGCAGAAGCGCATGGGGCGACCGGTGACGACGGTATCGGTAGGCAGCTATGCCGGCCTTTCCGACGCGATCGGCGCGCAGCGGGTGGATGTTGCGTTCCTCTCCGGCAAGCTGGCGGTCGAGGCGGTGACGCATCAGCACATGCAGGTATTTGCCCAGTTCGTGCGCAACGATGGCGCCAGGGGCAACGTCGCCATGCTGGTAGTCCGCGCCGACAGCCCCATTCACCGTCTCGACGATCTGCTGGCCACGCCCGGCGACTGGCGTTATGCCCGCAGCGAGCACCTGTCGGTAACCGGTTACACCGCGCCGGAAGCCTACGTGTTCGCGCCGCATGGCCTCAACTCCGACACGTTCTTTGCCAATGTGCGGGTCGGCGATCATCAGAGCAATCTGCTGGCCGTGGTCAATCGTGAAGTGGACGTGGCCAGCAGCAACAACCCGGACATGGACCTGTTCCGCCACAACTTTCCGCAGGAGGCCGCCCAGCTCAAAGTGATCTGGCGCTCGTCGCTGATTCCGTCCGGCGTGCTGGTGTTGCGCGACGGGATGCCCGCATCGCTGCGGCGGCAGTTGACCGACTTTCTTCTCGCCTATGGCCAGGGCAGCGGCGAGACGGGCGCGCGTGAACGCACCAGGCTGGCCCGCATACCCGATCTCGGTGGATTCGCCCCCGAAAGCAACC
>DHXA01000154.1 GCA_002413455.1 Rhodanobacter sp. UBA5168
ACGGTGACCAGCGGCAGCGCGGCAAGCAGGCCGCCGAGGCGGTCGCTGCGCTTGGCCGCTTCGGACACGATCACCACCACGGCGGCGGTGATCAGGTATTTGCTGATGAGCCAGGCCATCGGGCGCTCCGCGAGGGGGAAGTCTGTTGGCGGCCGCGAGTCAGTGGGCAGGCGCGGGAAGGCCGCGCAGGAAGGCGGTGAAGCTCGCCAGGTTGGCCTGCCAGCCAGCGGGATCGCGCGCGGGCACCAGGGTCGAGGCACCGTGGACGCCGACCCTGGGCTGGTAGTGCACGATGTTGGCGCCGTGTGCGTCGCGCAGCACCTCGGCGACGTCGCTGGCCTCGTCCGGATCGGTGGTGATGTAGAACGGCAGGGTCACCTTGGCGGCTGCCTGCTTGATCTGGTTCTTGTCGTCGAAGTATTCGCCCGGCGAAAAGCTGGCGATGGCGCTCAGGCCTTGCGGATGTTTTGCGGCCAGCGCGATCACCAGCGATGAACTGTAGGAACTGCCCACCGCGACGATGCGCGCGTAGTGCTGTGCGCGGGCCCAGGCCAGCGCGGCTTCGAGATCGGGCAGCGCGGCCAGGTAATCCGCCGACGCGCCGAGTTTCGCCACGGTTTCGTTGTGGCCGCCGAACAGGTCGCCGCCGGAGCGCTGGTCGATCGCCAGCGTGTCGAAGCCCAGTTTCTTTAGCGCCGGCACCACGCTGTCGTATTCGTGCCGGTTCGCATGGGCCTGGTGGAACAGCAAGGCGATGCTGCGGTCGTGCGGCTGCGCCTGGCTGAGCGTGCCGTAGACGGCCACGCCATCGCTGGCGTGCAGGGTCAGAGGTTCGCCGGCCAGCGCGAGGGCAGGCAGGCACAGCAGGATCAGGCAGGTCCAGCGGATGAGGCGGGCAGGGGGCATGACGTGCATGGCGGGGCTCCTCGGGGATACCCGGCGCAGGCTACGTGAGGTGTTGGGCAAAGGCCAGTGACGACGGTACCGCGACTCAGCGCGAGCGCAGCTCGCGGCCGTAGCTGTGCACTTCGTCCACCAGCACTTTGACATGCGCGGGATCGACTTCCGGCGTGATGCCGTGGCCGAGGTTGAAGATGTGGCCGGGATGGTTGCCGTAGCTGTCGAGCACGGAGCGGGCTTCGCGGCGGATCACGTCGTGGCTGGCGCGAAGGATCGCGGGGTCGAGGTTGCCTTGCAGGGCGACCTTGCCGGCGACGGCGCGACGCGCGTCGGCCAGCTCGATCGTCCAGTCGACGCCGAGCGCGGCACAGCCGGTATCGGCCATTTCCGCCAGATGCTGGCCGGCGCCCTTGGAAAACACGATCACCGGCAGCTCGCGCGCGTGCGGGTCGGCCTTCAGTGCATCGACGACGCGTGCCATGTAGCGCAGCGAGAATTCGCGGAACGGCGCGGGGCCGAGCAGGCCGCCCCAGGTGTCGAAGATCATCAGCACCTGCGCGCCGGCGGCGGCCTGCGCGATCAGGTAATGCGCCACGGACTGCGCCAGCGTGTCGAGCAATTGATGCGCGAGCTTCGGTTCGTTCCAGCACATCGCCTTGAGCGTGGCGAAATCCTTCGAGCCCTGGCCCTCGACCATGTAGCAGGCCAGTGTCCACGGGCTGCCGGAGAAGCCGATCAGCGGCACGCGACCGTGCAGTTCCCGGCGGATCAACCGCACCGCGTCCATCACGTAGCGCAATTCGCCATCCATGTCGGGCACGGCGAGCTTGGCGATATCGGCAGCCGTGCGTACCGGGTGCGCGAACTGCGGGCCCTCGCCTTGCGCGAACGACAGGCCGAGGCCCATCGCGTCGGGGATGGTGAGGATGTCGGAGAACAGGATCGCCGCGTCGAGCTCGAAGCGCTCCAGCGGCTGCAGGGTGACTTCGCAGGCGAACTCGGGGTTCTGCGCCAGGCCCATGAAGCTGCCCGCGCGCTCGCGGGTGGCGCGGTATTCCGGCAGATAGCGGCCGGCCTGGCGCATCACCCAGATCGGCGTGGTGTCGGTGGGTTCGCGGCGCAGGGCGCGCAGGAAGCGGTCGTTCTTCAGCGGGGTATTCATCAACGTCAACGTCCGTACGGGCCTTCGAGGCCCTGGGCAAACATCAGGCGGAAGCCGCGCTTGAGCTGGGCGTCGCGCGCTTTCTCGAACGCGCTGACGGCTTCGTCGCGTTCCAGGAACTGCTCGCGCTTCATCGTCGCGCGGCCGCCCTGGGTGCCGGATTCGCGATACAGCGTCCAGCCGCCGAGCAGATCCTGCTCCAGCGTGATCTGAACGTAGCGGGGTGCCTCGGTGCTGCCGGGCACGGTTTGCAGATAGAGGCGCATGGGTTCCGGAGGGACTGTGCGGCACGCCGCAAACTCCAGCATTCTAGAAGGCTGGCGGCCGGGTAGCGAGGGCGCCAGTGACGCAGGGGCCGGTTAGCGCCCCGTGGCCGCCTGCAGCACGGCCAATACGTCGGTTTCAGCGATGCCCGCGACAATCTCGGCGCGACCGATGCCGCGCCACAGGATCAGCCGCAACACGCCGGCGGTGTTTTTCTTGTCCAGGCGCATCAGCGCCAGCAGTTGCTGCGCCTCCATGCCGGGCGGAATCGCCGTGGGCAAGCCGAGTCCTTCCAGCAGTCGCCGCAATCGTGACGTGTCGGCGGACACGCTCATGCCCAGCCGCTCGGACAACTGCGCGGCCAGCAGCATGCCGATCGCCACGCCCTCGCCGTGCAGCAGGGTGGTGTAGTGGCCGGCGGTCTCGAGCGCATGACCGAAGGTGTGGCCGAGGTTGAGCAGGGCGCGTTCGCCCTGTTCGGTTTCGTCGCGCTCGACCACGCCGGCCTTGTAGCGGACCTTGCGCGCGATCGCTTCCAGCACGGCGGCGGAATCGCGTGCGGCGAGGGCATCGGCGTGCTGTTCCAGCCAGGCGAAGAAAGGTTCGTCGCCGATCGCCGCGCCCTTGATCACCTCGGCGAGGCCGGCGCGGTATTCGCGCTCGGGCAAAGTCGCCAGCGTGTCGATGTCGGCGATCACCGCACGCGGCTGATGAAACGCGCCGGCGAGGTTCTTGCCGACGGGCAGGTTGACGCCGGTCTTGCCGCCGACCGAGGAGTCGACCATCGCCAGCAAGGTGGTCGGCATCTGGATGAAGTCGATGCCGCGCATCCAGCACGCTGCGCTGAAGCCGGCCAGGTCGCCGACCACGCCGCCGCCGAGCGCGATGACACAGGCGTCGCGGGTGGCGCCGAGCTGGCCCAGCGCTTCCAGTGCGCGGCCGACGTTGGCGAAACTCTTGTGTGCCTCGCCGTCGTCCAGCAGGAACGACGACCACTTCAGGCCGTCCAGTGCTGCCTCGATGCGCGGCAAGTACAGCGGCGCCACCGTGGTGTTGCTGATCACCAGTGCATGCCGCCCGCGCAACATGGCGCGCCAGTGTGCGTGGTCGTCGAGCAGGCCGCGGCCGATCCATACCGGATAGCTGCGCTGGCCGAGCGCGACGGTGATGGTCTGGAGTGCGGGGTTGTTCATGCGTTCTGCCGGGGCCATGTGGTGGGTTGGCGCTGCCAGTGACGATCGATCAGCGCGATGCAGCGTTCGCAGGCGGCGGTGACGCTGCCGTGCTCGGCGTGCTCGCCGGGCACCCCGGGCACGGGCGGCACGGCGAGATCGGCGAGGTCGCGGTAGATCGGTTCGCGGATCTGCGCCATCGCCCGCAGCCGTTCATGTCGGTCCGGCACGGCCAGCAGCGGGCGGCGATGGTCGCGTTCCAGTCGTTCCAGCTGCTGCTCGATGGTGGTCTGCAGCCACACCACGTAGCCGTGTTCGCGAAGCTGCCGGCGATTTTGCTCGGCCAGCACGGCGCCGGCACCGGTGGCCAGCAGCACGCCGGGGCGCTGGCTGCATTCGTCGAGCAAGGCGCTTTCGCGCTGGCGAAAACCGGCCTCGCCCTCGATCTCGAACACGGTGTTCACGTCCACTCCGCAATGGCGTTCGATCTCCTGATCGAGATCGACGAACGGCAGTCCATAATGTGCGGCAAGCCGGCGTCCGATCGAGGTCTTGCCGGCGCCGGTCGGACCGATGATGAAAAGGTTGCACGACGGATTCATGAGCAAATGCTAGCAGGGCGGGTATGGCGCCTGTGGGGAGTATGCAGTGGTGAGCGAACGGGTGTTGCTGGCGGGCTGTGGCGACCTTGGACTGCGCGTGGCGCA
>DHXA01000069.1:0-2689 GCA_002413455.1 Rhodanobacter sp. UBA5168
CCGAACTGGCGCCACGCATCCCTGGCGCCACTACCTGTCAATAATTCCAGCTGGCGCCTCGCCTCATCGGCATCGCCGTGATCCAGCGCCAGTTCGGCACGCGCCTGCGCCATCTCGGCTGGCTTGGCACCCAGCGCCTGCCAGCGGTCCAATGCACGCTGGGCCTCCGCACTGTCGTGGATGGCGATGGCCAGACTGGCGGCTCGTTCAGCCACGTTGGGATCGCCGCTCAACAACATCGCCTTGCCGTAATGGTCCGACGCCGTCTTCAGGTCGGTATGGTTCAGCGCCATCTCGCCCGCCAGCAACTGCGCTATCACGTCATGACCGGCGTCCGGCGTGGCCACCACCAGCTGCGCCAGCGGTTGGGGTGTGGACGCGGTTTTCTGCGCGGGCCGCAGCGGCGTGGCGGCGCACGCCCCCAACCCCAGCGCCAGCAGCGTTACTGCCGTAAAATGCCGCAGTTGCTTGAACTTGGTCGCCGCGCTCCGCACACTACTGTCCATCCACATGCCTGTTCTGGTCGCACTGGTCATCGCATGGCGACGTTGCGCCAAGCTTAGCCTACGCCGCCGGATCCCTGCCGCCGAGATGCTTCCCACACCATGCCGCTGATCGCCCTCGGGCTCAATCACCTCACCGCGCCGGTCAGCCTGCGCGAACAGGTGGCGTTCGACATGGACGCGGCCGGTGAGGCCTTGCTCGCGCTGACCCGCGAGCCAGGTGTGGAAGAGGCGATGATCCTGTCCACCTGCAATCGCACCGAGCTGTATGTCAGCGTGGCGGCCGGGGCCGAGGACATCCCGCGCGCATGGTTGAATCGTCATCATCATCTGACCCCGGGCAAACTGGATGAGTTCCTGTACCGGCACGACGAGCACGAGGCCGTGCGCCACATGTTCCGCGTCGCCACCGGGCTGGACTCGATGGTGCTGGGCGAGCCGCAGATCCTCGGCCAGGTGAAGGACGCCTACCAGCAGGCGCGCGTAGCGCAGGCGCTGAAGGCGCCGCTGGACCGGCTGATGCAGCACACCTTCGCGGTGGCCAAGCGGGTACGCACCGATACCCGCATCGGCGCCCATACGGTTTCCGTCGCGTTTACCGCAGTGCGCTTGGCCGAGCAGGTTTTTGCCGACATCAAGCAGGCCTGCGTGCTGCTGATCGGCGCCGGCGACACCATCGAACTGGCCGCTCGCCACCTGGCGGAGAAACAGGCACGCCGATTGATTGTCGCCAACCGCACGCTGGAAAGCGCGCAGGAGCTGGCCGGCCGCTACGGCGGCTATGCGATCTCGCTGGCCGAGCTGCCGCAGCACCTGGCCGAGGCCGACATCGTGATTTCCTCCACCGCAGCGCGGCAGCCGATCGTGACCCGCTCAATGGTCGAGCAGGCGATGGCCACGCGCAAACGCAAGCCGATGTTCATGGTCGACATCGCCGTGCCGCGCGACATCGAGGAGGCCGTGGGCGAGCTGCCGGATGTCTACCTTTACGGCATCGACGACCTGCATCAGGTGATCGACGACAACCGCCGCTCGCGCGCCGCCGCGGCGCACGACGCCGAAGCGATCATCGACTTGCAGGTGGATCGGTACATGGCCTGGCGCCGCGCGCTGACAGTGAAGAATCCCGCGCTGGACATGCGCCAGCATGCCGAGGGTTACCGTGACGAAGTGCTGGGCAAGGCCCGCGCGATGCTGGCTCACGGCAAAACGCCGGAGGAGGCGCTGGCGTTTCTTGCCAATACGCTGACCAACAAGCTGCTGCATCATCCCAGCGCGCGGCTGCGCGAGGCGGCACTGAGCGGCGATCTCGACCTGCTCCATGCGGCCGGCCGGCTGTACGGGCTCGACGAAGAACAGGCAAAACGGGACGCGTAGCGAGAGCGGCTGGCTGCCGCTGTTCCGTTGTCATTCGCCGCGCAGGCTCGCCTGCCCGCCACGCCTCCCTCGCCCATCGTCCCTGCCCCCATGACTCCATCGATCCGCCGCAAGCTCGAAGCACTGGCCGAGCGCCACGAGGAAATCGGCCTGCTGCTGTCGCAGCCCGACGTGCATGCCGACAACGCTCGTTTCCGCGAGCTATCGCAGGAATATGCCCAGCTCGAACCGGTCACCAGGTCGCTGCGCGAGCACGATCGGGCCGAACGCGAGCTGGCCGAGACCCGCGCGATGCTGGACGACCCCGAGCTGCGCGAGATCGCCGCCGACGACGTGCGGCGGCTGGAGCAGCGGCTGCTCGAACTGGACGGCGAGCTGCAGTTGCTGCTGCTGCCGAAGGACCCGCGTGACCAGGCAAACCTGTATCTCGAAGTGCGCGCCGGCACCGGTGGCGACGAGGCGGCGATCTTTGCCGGTGACCTGTTCCGCATGTACCTGCGCTACGCCGAGGGTCGTCGCTGGCATGTCGAAATACTCAGCGAGCATGCCGGTGAACATGGCGGCTACAAGGAAGTCGTGGCTCGCGTCGAGGGCAACGGCGCCTACTCGCAGCTGAAATTCGAGTCCGGTACCCATCGCGTGCAGCGCGTGCCGGGAACCGAATCACAGGGGCGTATCCACACCTCCGCCGCCACCGTGGCGATCCTGCCGGAACTGGACGAGATCGACGAGATCGAGATCAACCCGGCCGACCTGAAGACCGACACCTTCCGTGCCTCCGGCGCGGGTGGCCAGCACGTCAACAAGAC
>DHXA01000069.1:2926-10075 GCA_002413455.1 Rhodanobacter sp. UBA5168
GCGATCCGCATCACCCACCTGCCCACCGGTACCGTGGTGGAGTGCCAGGAGGAGCGCAGCCAGCACAAGAATCGGGCCCGCGCGATGAGCCTGCTGAAGGCGCGACTGCTCGACACCGAACGCAGCAAGCAGAACGCCGAACAAGCCGAGGCACGCCGGCTGCAGGTCGGCTCGGGCGATCGCAGCCAGCGCATCCGCACCTACAACTACCCGCAGGGGCGGATCACCGACCACCGTATCAACCTCACCTTGTATCGCCTGCCCGAAATCATGCAGGGCGACATGGCCGAACTGATCGACACGCTGACCCGCGAGCATCAGGCCGACCAACTGCAGGCGCTCGGCAACATCTGACGACGCTGTCACGGCGTGTCGGGTTAACCTGCAGCTGACATGGCATCCAGCGAGGCGGGCATGAGCAAGCACTATCGCAAGGCGATGAAGGAACTGCAGCTCGAATTGATCAGGCTGCAACGCGGCCTGGGCAGCAGCGGCAAGCGCTTGCTGGTGATCTTCGAAGGCCGCGATGCCGCCGGCAAGGGCGGCACCATCAAGGCCATCACCGAAAGCCTGGACACCCGCGACTATCGCATCGCCGCGTTGCCCAAACCGAGCGAGCGGGAAGCCACGCAGTGGTATTTCCAGCGCTACGTCGCCCACCTACCCTGTGCCGGCGAGTTCGTGCTGTTCGACCGCAGCTGGTACAACCGCGCCGTGGTGGAGCCGGCGATGGGTTTCTGCAGCCAGAAGGAATACGAGGCCTTCCTCGATGCGGTGCCCGCGTTCGAGAAGCTGCTCGCCGACGACGGCATCATCCTGCTCAAGTACTGGCTGGCGGTGGATCAGTCCGAACAGGAAGAACGCTTCACCGAGCGCGCCGATGATCCGCTCAAGCGCTGGAAACTCTCGCCGGTCGATCTGGTCGCGCGACAGAAATACGCCGAGATGGGCAAGCTGCGCGACGTGATGATCGAGCGCACGCACAGCATCAGCGCGCCATGGTTCGTCGTCGATTTCAACGACCAGAAGCGCGGCCGCATCAACCTGATCCGGCATCTGCTGCAACAGGTGCCGTTCGACGACAAGCCGATCGCCGACGTGAAGCTGCCCAGGCTCAAGGGCAAACCGAAAACCGAACACATCACCGACAAGGCCGTGTTTGTGCCGGACACGTTCTGATCCTCAGCCGATGTGGAATCCGCGCAGATTCTGTTCGGGCAACTCTTCGCGACTGACTGTCTCCACGCGCGCCGCCGGAGGTCCCTGCCGCAACCAGCGCTCCAGCGCATCGAGCGCGTCCGCCGACCCGCAAGCCACGACTTCCACACTCCCATCCGGCCGGTTTTTCGCATGCCCGGCCAGGCCGAGGCCCATCGCCTGCTCACGGGTGCTGGCGCGATAAAACACCGCCTGCACCCTGCCGCTGACGATGAACCGCACGCTCGGCATCACTTGTCGCCGATCAGGGCCGCCAGCGAGGCTTCGGTGACCGGGCCGACGATGTGCTTGGCCACCTTGCCTTCCGGACTGATCAGATAGGTGGTCGGCAAGCCAACCGGTTCGTCGAAATCCTTCAGCGGCTTGTCCAGCGTCACCTGCGCAATCGGATACACCACCGGATGCTTGGCCAGGAACGCCTTGATGTCGGCCGGCTCGCTGTCCTCGTAGGCCAGTCCGATGGCCGTGACATTATCGTGCGTGGCGACGAAGTGCGAGATGTCCGGCATCTCCTTGATGCACGGCACGCACCAGGTCGCCCAGTAGTTGACGATCACCCACTTGCCGCGCTGCGCGGCGAGGTCGAACGTCTTGCCGTCCAGCGTGCTGACATGCAGCGTGGGTTGCGTCGGCGTCGGCGTCGGTGCCGCCGCCTGCGCAGGTGCGACAAACGCCAGCGCCAAGACCAATGCCATGGCCGAGCTGGAGATGGATGAGAACAAAGTCATGTGGAAAGTTCCTCGGTGTCGACCGCCTGCTCGGCTGTCGGGGGATAAATCTGGTCGAGCCGCGCACCCAACTTGGCCTCCAGCGCCAACGCCAGCTCCGCCAGCATCGCCAGCAGCTCCGGCGGCAGGCCGATGCCCAGGGCCGCAGCCTCTTCCACCGGCTGCAGCGGCAGGCGGTAATCGGTATGCCGGTACACGCGCAGCAGGTCGGTGCTGTCCAGGCTGCGGCATAGCAACCAGCCGCCCGCCTCGCCGCGCTGGATCAGGTCGGCCTCCTGCAGATCCTCGAAATAGGCGGCTATCAGCGAGCTGCGCAGGTACGGCTCCTTCGCGCGCACATCGGCCGGATCGACGCAGTCACCCGCGCGCTGGGCATCGACGAAATGCCGCAATACCACCAGCAGGCCGAGGAACTCGGCGCCCTCGGGCAGCGTCTCCATCGGTGCGTGATATTCGAACGCGGAAGCCGATGCGGCAATCGACGCGGCCAGGATCACGATCACCCACGACAGGTAGATCCACAGCAGGAAGATCGGGATCGCGGCCAGCACGCCGTAGATCTGTTGATAGGTCTGCGCGTGCTGCACGAACACGGTGAAGCCCCAACGCGCGATCTCGAACAGCACCGCGCCGAGCAGCGCACCGATCGCCGCGTCGCGGCGCGACACCTTGCAGTTCGGGATCACCGAATACATCAGCCACAGCGTGAAAAAAGTCACCAGGAACGGCAGCGTGCTCAGCAGGCTGCGGGCGACGCCGCTCAACTGGTCGGCGGCGCTGTGCAGCAACGGCACGGCGGTCACGTACGACGTCACCGCGATGCCGCCGACCACCAGGATCGGTCCCAGCGTCAACGCCGCCCAGTACAGCAGCAGACGCGAACCCCAGCTGCGCGGCTGATGCACGCGCCAGATCCGGTTCAACCGGTCCTCGATGCTGATCATCATCGCCAGCGCACTGAACAGCATCACCAGGATGCTGATGCCGGTGAGCTTGCTGGCATTGGCAGCGAAACCCAGCATGGTGTTCTGCACGGCTTCGCCGGCCGACGGCACGAAATTGTTGAACACGAAGTTGACCAGCGTGTCGCGCGCCGGCTGGAACACCGGAAACACCGAGAACATTGCCAACACCGCCACGGTCAGCGGTACCAGCGACACCAGCGTGGTATACGACAGCGCACCGGCCGTCTCGAAGCACTTGTCGTCGACAAAGCGCTGCCAGATGAAGCGGCTGAAGCTCTTCGTGCGATCACGATTGAAACGCCGGGCCATCGCTATCCTTTTGTCGGCGGCAGCACGCCGCCGCCCATATCGTGCGGATCGGGTCGTTACACTAGCGTATTGCCGATGAATGTCCCAAGCACATGATTAACGTCCGCGTGAACCCCATCCGTATGAGCTGCAGCGCATGAACCAGGAAATTCTCGTCCTCTATTACAGCCGCAGCGGCCACACCGCCCAGATGGCGCGACTGATCGCACGCGGCATCGAGGAAGTGCCCGGCATGCGCGCGCGCCTGCGCCAGGTGCCGCCGGTGGCGCCAGTCACCGAAACCGCGCAGCCGCCCGAGCCCGAAGACGGCGCGCCGTACGTGCAGAAACAGGATCTGCTCGACTGCGTGGGACTGGCCATGGGCAGCCCCACCCGCTTCGGCAACATGGCCGCGCCGCTGAAATATTTCCTCGACTCGACTGGCGCCGAATGGGCGAGCGGCGCGCTGGTCGGCAAGCCGGCGGTGCTGTTCACCTCGACCAGCACCATGCACGGCGGCCAGGAATCCACCCTGCTGACGATGGCGCTGCCGCTGCTGCATCACGGCATGCTGCTGCTCGGCGTGCCGTATACCGAGCCGGCACTGACCTCGACGCAGAGCGGCGGCACCCCGTACGGCGCCAGCCACGTCGCCGGCGCCAAGGGCGACAACCCGATCAGCGAGCACGAACGCGAACTGGCCCGCGCGCTGGGCCGTCGACTCGCCGACACCGCACGCAAACTGGCCGGTGCCGCATGACTGCGCTGCCGACGGAACAACGACTCGGCCTGCTCGCCTGGGCTGCGCTGGTGGTGCTGCAACTCATCTGGCATGCCTGGCTGTTCTCGCCGCAGCAGATGCCGCTGTGGCTGGTATTGGCGATCACCGTGATCCCGTTGCTGCTGCCGCTGTTCGCCATCCGCGATGCACGCCGCGCCCTGCTCTGGGTCGGCATCCTCAGCCTGTTCTATTTCTGCCACGGCATCGCCGAAGGCTGGAGTTCGAGCAGTGAGCGGTGGCTGGCGCTGGTTGAAATCGTGCTCACCCTGCTGCTGATCGGGACGCTGGGCGCGGGCGTGAAACGTGCCGGCAACGCCGGAACGCCGCGCGACGTTTGAGCGATGGACGGCCCCTGCCGCGAATGGACCGCAGGGCGATCGCCCTGCATGCGTGATCCCGCTGGGGCGATCCGCTAGGGCGCGACATCCGTGTTCGGCGAAATCGCGTGCAGCGTTCTGCGGTAGGTGTCCAGCACGCTGTCGGGAATGTCCTGCGCCACCAGCAGTGCGTAGGTTTCCTCGTGCTCCAGGCGGAATTCATGGATCAGCGCCGCCGGATGCGGGTGCGACTTGGTCAGCGCGCGCAGGGAGACCTGGAGGGCGGCCATCATGCCGTAGAGGGTGTCGTTCAAGAGCGGCTCGTTCGAATCTGTCATGGATGTTCCGACGGTAGGTTCAAAGGTGGCGCAACCGTGCGCCGGGTTCCGAAGATTGATACACGTCCCGCTGCTGCATTCTGCATGACCCCGCGCCAGTCGGTTGCGTCTCGTGCTGCATCATCCGTCACGTGGTTTGCGGACGCGCCGTGCTCCACGCGATCAGCACCAGCAGGGCGGCCTGCAGCGGCAAGCGCAACACCAGTGCCCAGTACGGCACATGGAACAGCTCAGGCCGTTGCAGCATGTAGAAGTGAGCCGGCGTCACCGCGAGCGTCAGCAGGAACAGGCCGATGCCGGCTGCCCGGCGCGTCGGGCGCCACAGCAGACCGGCGGCACCGAGCAGTTCGAACACGCCGCTCACCAGCACCGCGGCGCGCGGCCACGGAATCCACGGCGGCACGATCGTCATCTCGGTGGCCGTGGCGGCGAAATGCGCGATGCCGCCGAGGAAAAACCACACGAACACGATCATCAGGCCGGCGATCCGCCAGCGGCCCGGAGCTGCGGAAGCATCGCGCGACAAAAGGACGGCCATCGACGGTCACCTCGTGAGTGGAAAAACCAGACTACGCCAACGGCGCGGACGTGCGGCAAAGGGAACCGGATCAGGCGTGCCTCCCGACGAGGCGAACGACCGTGTTCCATGCGCGTGTCGTGACAGGCTGCCCAAGCAGTTTCTCGAGAAAGGCATTGGGGCTGCCGGGCGTGTTGCCGACCTTGCGGCTGAGGCTCCATGCCTCGGTGCCGGTGCCGCGAAATACTTCGACATCACCGCGTCTGGATTCCAGTGGCACCGCAGGCAACGCGATCCCCTGCGGCAGGAACGACACGCAGCACTCATGGACGCTGCTGCGTTCGATGGAGGCAAAAGGATCGAGCGCCACGAGCCCGGCCAGATACTCCACGGCGCGGATATACGCCGGCTCCCTGAGCCCGCATTCGGCCTGCAATGTCAGATGCGCCGCAGCGAGCACATCGTGCGGCTCACTACCCGCCGCCACGGCGAACACGACCGTGCCATTGGTGAGGAACGACGCGGCGGATTCAGCGCCCGCTCCCGCAAACGCCGCCTCAAGCTGCACTTTCGTCGGGCAGTTGGGGCGACCCAGGTTGACGTTGCGGAAGAACGCGGCGTATTTCATGTCGGGGCAGCCCTGCATGGCATGACGATCGGGATGGATACGATGATGGGCCCCCGGCGGAGTCAGGCAACCACCTCGTATTCACTCTGCACCAGGCCACTGGCGTACTGGCGCGTTGCGATGTGCCTGAGGGCGATGTCGCGCGGCACGGCGCCAAAGAGTGGAGTCCCCGTACCAATCAGCACCGGTACGCGCGTGACGATGAGGCGCTGGATGAGCCCGGCCTGGAGAAACCGCTGGATCGTGATGCCGCCATCCACATAGACATGCTTGACGCCACGAGCCACGAGCCGGGAAACGATGTCTGCCGGTGAGCCTGACATGTGTTCCACCACGGCCTCGACAGGCGCGGGTGCGAGTGGATGGGTGCTGAGCACGAACACAGGCTTGTCGCCGTAGGGCCAGGCATCGAAGGCCAGAACCGTCTCGTACGTCTTGCGGCCGATAACCATCGCATCCACCGAGGCCATGAACTCGTTGTACCCATGAGGCTCGCCACCGCCCGACGGCAGGAAATCGAGCGCCCCGTCGGCCCGGGCGATGAAGCCATCGAGGCTGGTGCCAACGAATACGGATGCTTTCATTGCTGATATCCCGTGTTGCCGTCTGATGCCTGATAGTGCTCGCAGATTGACTGCAGCGCATCGGGCGGAACGTCCCACGGCTTTCCTGCAGAATCCACCGCAACTGCCGCACCCGTCACGTACCTCCCCTACAGCGTCATTCCGGCGAAGGCCGGAATCGCATTGGGTTTGCACGTTGGAACACCTGGTCGCGCGCCAAAGGTGCGATGCACCTACTTCGCTGTTGAAAAGCGATGACCGGCTTCGCTGTTGTGAAGCTCCTCCGGCCTTCACCGGAATGACGATATGGGGCAGCGACACTGCTCGGCGTCGAGTCGCCCGGCAGTCGAGGCCGACTGAATTTCAATCGACAGGGAGTGCCTGATATCCGACGCCGACCGGCAGACACCCGACGCCGATTGCGCCGCAGTCGGCGGGGACTGAAATTCAATCGACGGGGATATGCGGATACTCGACGGGAACAATCAAACAGTCGGCGTCGAGTGCGTGGATATCGGCGGGGACATCCCGTCGTCCGGCGGGGACTGAAAAGCAGTCGGCGGGGATGTCGCGATAGTCGACGCGGATTGAAAAGATATCGACGCCGATATCCAGATACCCGGCGCCGACCGGTGGCAAGCCCGGCAGGATGGTTTGCCCACCCCACCGGGCTTGAAGCATCAGGCGGTTGCAGTGTCGGGCGTCGCCTTGCTGCCGCGCACGCCAGGGAAGCGCTGGCGCAGGTCGTCGTAGACATCCTGGGCGCCGGCGCGATTGCGATGCGCCGCCTCGCGCACGCTCTGGTA
>DHXA01000120.1:0-226 GCA_002413455.1 Rhodanobacter sp. UBA5168
CAGGAATACCGCGGCGTGTTCGAAAAGGATCGCGCGCTGGCCCGCCGCTTCCAGAAGATCGACGTGGTCGAGCCGACGGTGGCCGACAGCATCGAGATCCTCAAGGGCCTGCGCTCGCGCTTCGAGGAACACCACCATGTGGCGTACACCAACGAGGCGCTGAAGGCCGCGGTGGACCTGTCGGTCAAACACATCCCCGACCGGCTGCTGCCGGACAAGGCGATCG
>DHXA01000120.1:465-973 GCA_002413455.1 Rhodanobacter sp. UBA5168
GCGATCGACGTGATCGACGAGGCGGGTGCCCGTCAACGGTTGTTGCCGGAAGATCAGCGTACCGGCACGGTCGACGTGAGCGAAGTCGAATACATCGTCGCCAAGATGGCGCGGATCCCGGCCAAGCAGGTGTCGGCCTCGGATCGCGACGTGCTGCGCAATCTCGAGCGGAATCTGAAAATGGTCGTGTTCGGCCAGGATCCGGCGATCGAGGCGCTGGCCGCGTCGATCAAGATGGCTCGTTCCGGACTGGCCGATCCGTCCAAGCCGATCGGCTGCTTCCTGCTGGCCGGCCCCACTGGCGTCGGCAAGACCGAGGTGACCAAGCAGCTGGCGATGCAGCTGGGTATCGAGATGATCCGCTTCGACATGTCCGAGTACATGGAGGGGCATTCGGTGTCGCGGCTGGTTGGCGCGCCCCCGGGCTACGTCGGTTTCGACCAGGGTGGCCTGCTGACCGAGGCGGTGACCAAGCATCCGCACGCCGTGCTGCTGCTGGACGAGATCG
>DHXA01000120.1:1234-5712 GCA_002413455.1 Rhodanobacter sp. UBA5168
ATCGAGAAGGCGCATCCGGATGTATTCAACATCCTGCTGCAGGTGATGGACCGCGGCGTGCTGACCGACACCAACGGTCGCGAGGCGAACTTCAAGAACGTGGTGGTGGTGATGACCACCAACGCGGGTGCGGCGATCGCCGCACGGCGCAGCATGGGCTTCGTCGAGCAGAAGCACGAGTCCGATGCGATGGAAGTGATCCGCCGCATCTTCACGCCG
Source organism: Rhodanobacter sp. UBA5168 (assembly GCA_002413455.1). Classification (GTDB taxonomy): domain Bacteria; phylum Pseudomonadota; class Gammaproteobacteria; order Xanthomonadales; family Rhodanobacteraceae; genus Rhodanobacter. The sequence goes on from DHXA01000120.1 coordinate 1,454, forward strand.
GAGTTCCGCAACCGGCTGGACGCGGTCATCCAGTTCGGCGCGCTCGACTTTGAGCACATCCTGCGCGTGGTCGACAAGTTCCTGATCGAACTGGAAAGCCAGCTGACCGAGAAGCATGTGAGCCTGGATGTGGACGCCAACGCCCGCCGCTGGCTGGCCGAGCACGGCTTCGATCCGCAGATGGGTGCCCGGCCGATGGCGCGGGTAATCCAGGAGAAGGTGAAGCGTGCGCTGGCCGATGAACTGCTATTCGGCAAGCTGGCCGACGGTGGCGTGGTTCGCCTGAGCGTGCAGGACGGTGAGCTGAAGGTGGATTGCGAGGCAACTGAAAAGCTGCCGGCCGTGGTCGAATAGTTCTTCAGGCACCAGACGCGACGCGAGGCAAAGCAAAGGCGGCGCAATGCGCCGCCTTTGCTTGTCTGACACCTCATCCCATTACCAGTTGCCGCGCGCAGACGCGTTAGCCACCGGCAACCGCCTTACTTCATGCGGTAGGTGATGCGTCCCTTGCTCAGGTCGTACGGGGTCATTTCAATCTTGACCTTGTCGCCCGTGAGGATGCGGATGTAGTGCTTGCGCATGCGGCCGGAGATGTGGGCGATGATGACGTGCCCATTCTCCAATTGCACACGAAACATGGTGTTGGGCAAGGTCTCCTGGACCGTGCCTTCCATCTCGATGACGTCGTCTTTGGCCATGTGTTCCGGAGTTCACGCACGGCCGTCATGGCCGCGTAAGCCGACGAGTATGCCACGGATAGGTGTTTGATTAAAGATTCATCAACGGCGATCAGGCGAAATGTTCATCCAGCTTGCGCCGGATTTCCTGCTCGACCATGCCCTTCAATGGCGCCAGCATCATGCCCAGCTCCGCCTTGACCTGGATCGCGTCGCTGCCGACGGAGATCGTGCCGCTGACGCCTGGGCGCGAAAACTGCAGAGTATCTCCGTGCCATTGCCCGTCCATGCCGAACTTTTCACGCATCCGCGCGGCCACCTTGTCGACCACCGCACGGGCCTCGGCGATCGACAGTTGATGCGGACGACGGATATCGATTTTTGGCATGACGGGCTCCATGGGAATGCGCCATCTTAATGCCACGCGGTCGCATGCTAGAGTTTCGCGGTCCCTCGACTGGTTCACACATGCGTATCGAATTTCCCAATGCGGCCCGCGAGGATTTCCATTGGGCGCAGGCGCAATTGCGTATCGGCAGTGCGCCCGACAACGACCTCGTGCTGGCGGCTAGCCAGGCGGCGCCTCATCATCTGCAGATCCAGCAGGATCGCCGCGGCTGGGTATTGCAGGTCGCGCCATCAGCCGATCGCATCTACGTCAATGCGCGACCCGTGCGTGAACGAGCCCTGCTGCGGGCGGGTGACGTGGTCAGCGTCGGTGATTGCCGCATGCTGCTGCGCGACGATCTGGATCCAGCCGGCCGGCAGCCTTTGAGCGTGCCGGAGCATGGTCGCTGCACAGTGGCGTTGCGTGCCGTGGCCGGCCCGCTCTCCGGCCGCGTAGTGCCGCTGCAGGACAGTCTTGAACTCGGTCCGCAGGGGCGCTGCCCGCTGGAGTTGCCACAGGGCGATGTCGCAACATTGCGCATTTTCTGGGACGACGGGCAGCTGCTGCTGCAGGCCACCCAGACATCCGAGCGCCATCCGTTGCGGGTCAATGGTGCCATCGTGTCAAAGCTGGCGCTGCAACCTGGCGATCAGATCGGCCTGGCCATGCACCGCTTCGTGGTCGAGGCGCCGGGGATGGAACCGGAGCCGGAGATCGTCATGGCCGCGCCACTGCCGACGCATCTGCCAGAGGAGGCAGCCGGTCCTACGGGCGAGGTGTGGTGGCTGATCGTCACCGCTGCCGTATTGGCGCTGGGCATCGCACTGGTGCTGCTGATCCGTTTCTGAGGTCACAGCCGGTCTCCGGACAGCAGGTTGACCGTCATATGCTGCGCCGCGCCATAATGCGTGAACCACCCTCGACGGATGCACGAGCACGTGAGCAGAGTCTGGAATTTCAGCGCCGGTCCGGCGGCGTTGCCGCAAGCGGTACTTGAGCGCGCCCAGTACGAGATGCTGGACTGGAACGGCAGTGGCGCCTCGGTGATGGAGCAATCCCATCGCGGCAGACGTTTCATCGAGATGGCCGCAAGGACCGAGGCGGACCTGCGCAGCCTGCTGGCGATTTCCGCCGACTACGCGGTGCTGTTCCTGCAGGGCGGCGCCACCCAGCAGTTCGCGCAGATCCCGATGAATCTGGCCGGCAGCGGTGACAGCGCCGACTACATCGTCAGCGGCCACTGGAGCGCAAAGGCGGTTGCTGAAGCGGCAACCTATGTGCACGTCAATACGGCCGCCAGCGGCCAGAAGGACGACTTCCTGCGGCTGCCATCGCGAGACAGCTGGCAACTGGACCCCCATGCCGCCTATGTGCATTACACGCCCAATGAGACGATCCACGGCGTCGAGTTCCACGATATCCCCGACGTGGGTCCGGTGCCGCTGGTGGCGGACATGTCCTCCAACATCCTTTCCGAGCCGCTGGACGTATCGCGCTTTGGCTTGATCTACGCCGGCGCGCAAAAAAACATCGGCCCATCCGGGCTGGTGGTGATGATCATCCGCCGCGACCTTCTGCAGCGCGCCGGCCAGCCGATGGCGAAGATCTTCCGCTATGCCGAGCAGGTTGCGAACGACTCGATGCTCAACACGCCCAATACCTGGGGCTGGTATGTAGCCGGACTGACCTTCCAGTGGCTGCATGAACAGGGCGGACTCACGGTGATGGCAGAGCGCAATCGCGCCAAGGCCGCGCTGCTGTATCAGGCCATTGACGGCTCCGGCGGCTACTACAGCAACCCCATCGAGCTGAGTTCCCGCTCGCGCATGAATGTTCGCTTCACCCTGCACGACAGCGCGCTGGATACCGCTTTTGCGGAGGAATCGGAAGCCGCCGGTTTGATCGCCCTGAAGGGCCACAAGGCGCTCGGCGGCATGCGCGCTTCGCTGTACAACGCTGTGCCGCTGGAAGCCGTACAGGCACTGACGGCGTTCATGCAGGACTTCGCGCAACGCCATGGATGATTGGCCACGAACGGCATTTCAGGCAAGATGCCAGTTCTCCATTTGGACTTCTATCCATCCAGGCGGCTAAAGCATGACTGACACCAAGACACCACTGAGCGAGATGCGCGAGCGCATCGACAGCATCGACCGGCAGATCCAGCAGCTGATTTCCGAGCGCGCGAATCACGCACGGACGGTGGCGGAGGTGAAGGGAGCGGGGCTTTCGGCAATCGACTATTACCGCCCCGAACGCGAGGCACACGTGCTGCGCATGGTGGTGGATCGCAACGACGGCCCGCTGTCCGACACCGAAATGGTGCGGCTGTTCCGCGAAATCATGTCCTCCTGCCTGGCGCAGGAAGACCCGTTGAAGATCGGCTTCCTCGGCCCGGAAGGCACCTTCAGCGAACAGGCGGTGCGCAAGCATTTCGGCCACGCTGCCTATGGCCTGCCGCTGGGCAGCATCGAGGAAGTGTTCCAGGAGGTTGCCGCCGGGCACGCCGACTTCGGCGTAGTGCCGGTGGAGAATTCGGGGCAGGGCATGATCCAGGTCACGCTGGACATGTTCCTCACTTCAGAAGCCACCATCTGCGGTGAGGTGGAGCTGCGCGTGCACCAGTGCCTGCATTCGCAAGCCGGCAAACTGGAGGACATCAGGCGCGTGTATGCGCATGCGCAGTCGCTGCAGCAGTGCAAGACCTGGTTGCGTATCAACCTGCCGGGGGTCGAGTGCATCGCCGTTGGCAGCAATGCCGAAGCTGCGCGACTGGCCCGGCATGACGATGATGCGGCAGCGATTGCCGGCGAGACGGCAGGTAAGATCTATGGCCTCAAGACGGTGGCGCAGGGCATCGAGGATCGCGCCGACAACACCACGCGCTTTCTGGTGATCGGCCGTTCGCTGTTTCCGCCGTCAGGCAACGACCGCACCTCGCTGCTGATCACCGTCAACGACAAGCCGGGTGCGCTGTACGACGTGCTCAGTCCGTTCGCCAAACACGGCATCAGCCTGAACCGGATCGAGTCGCGTCCGGCACATACCGGCAAGTGGCAGTACGCGTTTTTCATCGATGTCTCCGGCCATATCGACGGCGACGCGTTGCAGGCCGCCGTGCACGATATCGGTGAATCGGCGGCGACGATACGCGTGCTGGGGTCCTACCCGGTGGCGTTGCCATGAGCCGCATG
>DHXA01000120.1:5946-14202 GCA_002413455.1 Rhodanobacter sp. UBA5168
GGCAATGTGCGCATTCCCGGCGACAAGTCGGTATCGCACCGCGCGCTGATGCTGGCGGCGATCGCCGAAGGAGATTCGCGCATCCGCGGCTTCCTCGAAGGTGAGGACACCCGCGCCACCGCCGCCGTACTCGCGCAACTGGGCGTGCGTATTGACACGCCTTCGGCGGGCGAGCGTGTGGTGCACGGCGTAGGCCTGCATGGATTGCGCGGCTCGTCGCAGCCGCTCGATTGCGGCAACGCCGGCACCGGCATGCGCCTGTTGACGGGTTTGCTGGCCGGACAGGCATTCGACAGCACGCTGATCGGTGACGCCTCGCTGTCGAAGCGGCCGATGCGGCGGGTCACCGATCCGCTGGCCTCGATGGGTGCGTGCATCGACACGCACGACGGCCTGCCACCGCTGCAGGTGCGCGGTCGCCAGCCACTGCATGGCATTCGCTACGAATTGCCGGTGGCCAGTGCGCAAGTGAAGTCCGCGCTGTTGCTGGCAGGCCTGTATGCCGCCGGCGAGACCGAAATCATCGAGCCACACCCGACGCGCGACTACACCGAGCGCATGCTGGCCGCGTTCGGCTGGCCGATCACGTTCGAGCCGGGCCGCGCGAAACTGGGCGGTGGTGGTGTTCTGCACGCCACCGATGTCGACGTGCCAGCCGATTTCTCCTCGGCGGCATTCTTTCTGGTCGCCGCCAGCATCGTGCCCGGCTCCGCATTGAAACTACCCGCGGTCGGCCTCAACCCGCGCCGCACCGGGCTGCTGCAGGCGCTGCGCCTGATGGGTGCGGACATCGCGATCGAAAACCCGCGCGAAAGCGGCGGCGAACCGGTCGGCGACCTGGTCGTGCGTTACGCGCCACTGCATGGCATCGAGCTGCCCGAGTCGCTGGTGCCCGACATGATCGACGAGTTTCCCGCGTTGTTCATCGCCGCGGCCGTGGCCAGCGGCAGCACGCTCATTCGCGGCGCCGCCGAGCTGCGGGTGAAGGAGTCCGATCGGATCGCCACCATGGCCGTCGGCCTGCGCACGCTCGGTGCGGCGATCGAGGAGACCCCGGATGGGGCGATCATCCACGGCGGCAAGCTCGGCGCCGGCAGCGTGGAAAGCCATCTGGACCATCGCATCGCGATGAGCTTTGCGGTCGCCGGGCTGGTCGCCGCCGGCCCCGTGCGGATCAACGACTGCAGCCATGTCGCCACGTCCTTTCCCGGCTTCCTCGAGCTGGCCAACGGCTGCGGCTTCGCCTTGCACGCCGTCGCTTGAACGCTGCCTCGCAGCGTCGTTGCGGTAGGCTTGTCGCCTGGTAAAAGGAGCCCTCATGTCCAACGCCGTGCCACCTTTCATCGTCGCCATTCCCGCCCGCTATGGCTCGACCCGACTGCCAGCCAAGCCGCTGCGGGAAATCGACGGCGTACCGATGGTGGTGCGGGTGGCACAGCGGGCGCTGCAAGCCGGCGCCAGCCAGGTGGTGGTGGCGGTGGACGACCAGCGTATCGCCGATGCGCTGGCCGGGCAGGGGGTGAAAATATGCATGACCCGCAGCGACCACGCGTCGGGCAGTGATCGGCTGGCCGAATGCGCCGCCCGCTTCGGTTGGGCCGACGACACCATCGTGGTGAACCTGCAGGGTGACGAACCGTTCGCACCAGCCGCCGGCATTCGTGCGGTGGCGCAGGCACTGGCCGGTGACGATGCGCCGATGGCGACGCTGGCCACGCCGATCATCGACGCCGAGGAATTGTTCGATCCGAATGTGGTGAAACTGGTACGCACGGTCAACGGCCGCGCGCTGTATTTCAGCCGCGCGCCGTTGCCATGGGCGCGTGACGCCTTCGCCATCGACCGTCATGCACTGCCATCGGGCTCGCCGTTCCTGCGGCACATCGGCATCTATGCATACCGAGCCGGCTTTCTGGAGCGCTACAGCCGCCTGCCGCGCACACCGCTGGAGCGCACCGAATCGCTGGAGCAACTGCGCGTGCTCGAACACGGCCATGCGATAGCGGTGCGGCTAAGTCCTGAACCGTTCCCGCCGGGCATCGATACCGAGGCGGACCTTGAGCGCGCGGAACTGTGGTTGCGCACACAACATTGAGCCACCACATCGGGTGGGTCGCTATCCCACCCGCTAGAATCCCCGCATGCAATCCGCGCAACCTCCACCCTTCGACGGCAAGGCCTTCGTCAGCACGCTTACTTCCTCACCCGGCGTCTACCGTCATTTCGACGCAGCCGGCGAGTTGCTGTACGTCGGCAAGGCCGGCAACCTCAGGAAACGGGTCGGCAGCTATTTCCTGAAGCCGCGGATGGAGCCGCGCATCGGCGCGATGGTCGCGCAGATCGCCCGCGTCGAGATCACCGTGACACGTACCGAGGGCGAGGCGCTGCTGCTGGAATCGCAGCTGATCAAGTCGCTCAAGCCGCGCTACAACATCCTGCTGCGCGACGACAAGAGTTATCCGTACATCTACCTCTCCGGCGGCGAGGACTATCCGCGACTGGCGTTTCACCGCGGCGCACGCAACCTGCCGGGGCGTTACTTTGGGCCGTATCCAAGCACCTATGCGGTGCGCGAAAGCCTCAGCCTGATGCAGAAGCTGTTCAAGGTGCGCCAGTGCGAGGACAGCTATTTCCGCAACCGCTCGCGGCCCTGCCTGCAGCACCAGATCGGCCGCTGCACCGCGCCGTGCGTGGGGCTGATCGACGTGGAGGATTACCGTAACGACGTGCGCCACGCCGAGATGTTTCTTGAGGGGCGCAGCAACGCGGTGATCGACGAACTGGCCGAGGCGATGGAGCAGGCCAGCAAGGCGCTGCAGTTCGAACGCGCGGCGAAACTGCGCGACCAGGTGGCTGCCTTGCGCCAGCTGCAGGCGCAGCATCACGTGCAGGGCGCCAGTGCCGACATGGACGTGATCGCCTGCCGCATCGAGTCCGGCATGGCCTGCGTCAGCGTGCTGTTCTTCCGCAACGGCATCAGCCTGGGCACCCGCGATTTCTTCCCACGGCTGCCGCTGGATGCCGAGCCGGCCGATGTGTTGACGCAGTTCATCGCCCAGTACTATCTAGATCGCCCGGTGCCGCGCGAGCTGATCCTCGGCGAGACGCTGGCCGATCAGGTCATCCTGACCGAACTGCTGACTCAGCACGCCGGCCGCGCGATCGAGTTGAAATCCAGTGTGCGAGGCGATCGCGCGCAGTTTCTCCAGATGGCCGAGCGCAACGCACAGGCCTCGCTGACCGCGCGGCTGGCCAGCCGGCAGACGCTCGGCGCGCGGTTCGACGATCTGCAGAAGGTGCTGGAACTGGTTGCGCCACCGCGGCGCATCGAGTGCTTCGACATCAGCCATACCCTGGGCGAGCTGACCGTGGCCTCCTGCGTGGTGTTCGGGCCGGAGGGGCCGGAGAAGTCGCATTACCGGCGCTTCAATATCGCTGGCATCACGCCGGGTGACGACTACGCGGCCATGCATCAGGCGTTGACCCGGCGCTTTCGCAAAGTCGCTGAAGGCGAGGGCGCGCGCCCTGATGTGCTGCTGATCGATGGCGGCAGTGGCCAGGTGGCGCAGGCGCTGGACGTGCTGAAGGATCTCGGCGTCAGCGGCATCGAGGTGGTCGGCGTGGCGAAGGGGCCAGGGCGACGCGCCGGCGAGGAAACCTTGGTGCTGGCGCGAATGGCATCGGGAAGCGCTGGCCGCGAGTTGCATCCAGGCTCGTCGTCGCCAGCACTGCACCTGGTAGCCGCCGTACGCGACGAAGCGCATCGTTTTGCGATCAGTGGTCATCGCAAGAGACGAGAGAAGGCGCGCGAGCGCAGCGTGCTGGAGGATGTGCCGGGCATTGGCGCGCGCCGCCGCTCGGCGCTGCTCAAGGCCTTCGGTGGCATGCAGGGCGTGGAGGGCGCCGGCATCGAGGAACTGATGCAGGTGAAGGGCATCGACCGCGGCCTGGCCGAACGCATCTATGCCAGTCTGCATGGCTGACTATCGACCAGCAACTTCACTCGGCAGTGGCGCGCCGACGTGCGAAACTGCAGCAAATCACTGGATCGAATCATGCGCATCAACCTGCCGACCTGGCTGACACTTTTCCGCGTCGCATTGCTGCCGGTCATGGTGGTGGCGTTCTACCTGCCGTTCCCCGGCCACAACATCACGGCGGCGATCGTGTTCGTGCTGGCGGCATTCACCGACTGGCTGGACGGCTATCTGGCGCGACGGATGAACCTCACGTCGGCATTCGGCGCATTTCTCGATCCCGTCGCCGACAAGCTGATGGTGGCGGTGACCTTGTTCCTGCTGGTGGAGTCGCACCGTGGTGGCTGGCCGGGCATCCTGATGGCAGTGACCGCAGCGGTGATCGTCGGTCGCGAGATCAGCGTGTCTGCGTTGCGCGAATGGATGGCCGAGATCGGCATGCGCGCCACCGTCAAGGTTGCCTTCGTCGGCAAGCTCAAGACGGTCATGCAGATGGTCGCCCTGGTGGTGCTGATCGTGCAGCATGAGAAAGCCGCCGAAGCGTTGCGGCTGTATCACATCGGCGAGGCCTTGCTGGTGATTGCCGGCGTGCTCACGATCTGGTCCGGCCTGTACTACCTGCGCGCGGCATGGCCGATCCTGCGCGGCGACACACCGCCGCAGCCCACCAGCGGAAACGGTCACGCGTGAGCGCCGTGACGTCCGCGAGATCAATGCGGGCTTGACGATCGGCATTCACGTATTAGAATGCGCGGCTCCAATGCGGGAATAGCTCAGTTGGTAGAGCACGACCTTGCCAAGGTCGGGGTCGCGAGTTCGAGTCTCGTTTCCCGCTCCAGTTCGCAGACAAAGCCCCGATCCGGTCGGGGCTTTGTCGTTTTTGCCGGAGTGTCTGGCGACGCGGCGCGCGGCGTGCAGACAGGATCGAATAGTGGTGTCATGGCTATTCACAAGCGACAGCCTTCTGCTATGATTCGCGGCTCCGATGCGGGAATAGCTCAGTTGGTAGAGCACGACCTTGCCAAGGTCGGGGTCGCGAGTTCGAGTCTCGTTTCCCGCTCCAGTTTTTCGCAAAACCTCGGCTCACCGGGGTTTTGTTTTTTTGAAGCAACTGCGATCATCACGGTCGCACTGCACCAAGCAATGGCCAGGTGGCAGAGTGGTCATGCAGCGGCCTGCAAAGCCGCGTACGCCGGTTCGATTCCGACCTTGGCCTCCATTGCGCAACAGGCTGCGATCCAGCCCTCAAAACCCGCCGTTGGCGGGTTTTTTGTTGTTCGTGTCGTGGGCTAAAACACGGACATCGCACGCGCAGCTGGCATGGGCACCGGCTGCAACTCGCACGATCGAGCCGCACAAAGAATGTCCACCGGAACGAAACCATCGCAGCACCATAAACGGCATCGATTGATCCTGCCCACCTGATTTGACGATCGGAAAGCGCCTGTTACCGCTGAAACCCGTTGGCTATAACGCAGAATTCCCCTACATTCACCCTGCCGAGAGGCAATGCAAACATTTCATCATTCATTGACGACGGGGAAATCCATGGCAAAGACGCAGAAGACAGTCAAAAACAAACCAGCATCCAAGGCGAAGGCCGCACCTGCTGCTTCCAAGCCGATCAAGGAAGCCTTGAGCAAGTCCGGTCTGGTGGCGCATATCGTCGAGGCGAGCGGCGTCATTGCCAAGGACGTGCGCGCTGTGCTCGCCGCGCTGGAAGGCGCCGTAGCCGGATCCGTGCACAAGAAGGGGGCCGGCTCCTTCATGTTGCCCGGCCTGCTGAAAATCTCCGCAGTGAGCGTGCCGGCCAAGCCCAAGCGCAAGGGCATCAACCCGTTCACCAAGGAAGAACAGTGGTTCGCCGCCAAGCCGGCATCGGTCAAGGTCAAGATCCGCCCGCTGAAGAAGCTGAAAGACGCTGCTGCCTGATCCCGTCGTTCCCGACGACAGTCGATCACCGAGTGCGGCGGCATTGCCCGCCGCACTCCTCAACAGGGACAGGGAAGCCAGGACGTGGCGAACACGATGGTTGGTGCCGGGCCCGGAATCGAACCGGGATACCCGTGAGGGTGAGGGACTTTTAAGGTTTCATGCCGGAAGCTTAAAAATCATCGACATAGCGCAATTTTTTTACGCGAGCCGCCCTGATAAGTGACCGATGTATCAAGGTTGGGCCGGGTAGTTTTACGCAGGTTTCAGGCGCTTTTCGGCACTGGGAACAACCGGAACTTCCTGGTCATAGATATCCATCTATGCGCTCCGATTTGTGGCCCGCTGGCGTGCTGCTTATCGTGTCGGGTTCCCGCGGTATCGGTGATGCCCTTGCGCTTGTTGTCCCGTCTATCCCAATAAGCACCTGCCGGGATGTCGATCTGGCGGATGTGTTCCGGGATCGTTGGGTCGTGCAAGCGCTTGCGGCCGACTCTCACAAGATTTCGGCCCTGTACTTCGGATCGTTCCCCGGCGACAGTCCCAGTCCCTTCGCCGAGTTGATCAGTGCATATGTCGTCCACGGTCGGCCACCTTTCCAGTGAAATACGGCATCCCTTGATCCTCGAGCGCACGGCACCCGCAGAAGCTCCGGCGTCAGGAAATCCATCTGCGTCCAGAAATGCGCGTTGTCGTCGGTGTGCCCGAAGTCGTTGTAGCTGGGGCTGTACTCGTAATGGTTGGCGAACGGAATCGACGTGGTGATCTGGTCGATGCTGTTGTCGGCCATGTCCCGCGTCTCGGCCACACAATCGTTGTTGGCAACCAGCCACTCCTTGCCGCTGACCTGGATACGCCCGGCGCCGATCGAGCGCTGCAGCACCTGAGCCATCGCCGCGTGACTGAGGCCGTATTCGCGAATGATCTCGCTCATCTTTTCCACCATCATGATGTGCCGCGCCCACTTCGCCTTCAGGCTGGCCAGCACTTCGCGTTCGCTCTCGGCGTAGACGATCCAGACCTCGACAGGCCGGGTTTGCAGGAAGCGCTGGATGCGGTGGAGCGACTGGATAAAGTCGTTGAACTTGAAGCCGATGCCGGCATACACGGCGCGGTGACAATGGCGCTGGAAGTTGCGGCTGCTGCCGGCTATGACGGGATTGGCCGACAGTACGCGGATCCGTCCATCGCTGAAATCGATGACCGCCTGTTCCCGGTCGTCGAGATCCTGCTCGCCATAGATGCTGACAGCATCCGGCACCGCCGCCTGCAGGGCGTGCCGCTCGGCTTCCAGGTCCTGCCAGATCAGCCGGCGGGAATCCGGGTGCGTGTCGAGGATTGAGCGCACGGCCGCGACACGTGCCGGCAGAGTATCCCGTTTTCCAGTTCGCGCTGTTGCAACTGGTAGGTCAGGGCTCGGCGCTGGGCTAGCGTGGCGCCGATGTGGGGGCTGAGGCGGGCGTTCATGCCGCCACCGCCCGCGCGTCCTGCGCCTGCTTCACACGCCACATGCTCGCCGCGGCAGATCCTGCGGTGAAGTCGAGATTGGCTAACTGGACCGACCCGTAATAGGGGGAAGCGAATGAACTGGACTCAGTGGCTCACTATGGCCATCGCCTCTCTCGGCGCGATGCTTGGCATCATCAATACCGTTACCAGCCGTCGACGTGGTATTCGGCGCGTCGCCATTCGCTACACCTTGGACAAGGGGTCGTGGTCCGGCGATCCACGCCTCTGGTGTGAGGTGATAAATCCTGGGAGCGTGCCAGTGGTAATCGCCGAAGTCACGATGATTGTTGACGTGAAAGGCGTGGCGGAGGCGATTCCGATCCATGGCGACGCCGAGGCGGAAGCCAAGATGCTCGGTGACCTTCGTCCAGGCACATCCACCCGAACGGCCGCATCCGCAATTTACGAGCCATACCTCGGACTTGTCCGGGATATTTACGTCCAAACCCAGTGCGGCAAGGTCGCGTGGGTCGACGACCGTATGCTCAGGAACACTCAGGCTCAACTGCGGTCTTCGCTCAAGGTCGCGGGTCTCGATTGGCACGAGCCGATCAAGAAGCCGAATGCCTGAACAAGCCATGGCTCAGGCACCCCTCGTGGCGATACAACGGCCTGCGCCTTAGGTGAGCGCTTCCGCCAAGCCCGGTGCCCCCCGAAAAAAGAATGGGCCGCAAGCCGCCGGCAATCCTCACCCGTTTAGCTGCCTCCCTGTCGGTACATCGGCGGTGGGACGCTTGTTCAATTAGGGTTCTACCCCTGAGGTTTCCCCACAAATCCCTTCGTCCGATCAGTAGGTTACGCGCTGATTGAAGGAACAGTGCGCGCATGATGCGGTCAT
>DHXA01000257.1:0-1478 GCA_002413455.1 Rhodanobacter sp. UBA5168
CGTGCCGCGCTCGTTGAGGCTCCTGCGCACGCGTTCGGCGATGCGTTCGGCCGCAGCAGCACCGTGGGTCCTGGTGAGACGTTGCCAGCTGTCCGGCTGGGTCGCTTCGATCCAGGCCAGCAGGTCGGGCAGGTACAGACCGTAGGTGCGGTCGCAATGCTCCGCATCGCCGTCGGCATAAAGCCAGCCGTGCGCGGCGAGATGGTCGCAGATGGCCTGCTCGAAGTGGACTTCCCTGTGCAGGTTCATGTGTTCCCCTGTTCGATATCCGGAATAATCACGGCCTGAACGGCGCGTTCGTTGCGGCCCATACGGCCATGCCCTGCAAGCGTTCCGCCACGATACCCGCACGCTCGGGCTCGGCGATCAGACCCGGCAGTGCGTTGGCGAAATCCGGGTGCGCCAGCAGCGCGGCCAGCGCGATCGCCACTGCCTGACGCACAGCAGGCAATGCAGCCGCAAGCTCCTGCCCGAGTTCCTCACGGCCATCGACGATGTTCAACACGTCCTCCAGATCGTGGCTGGCCAGAACATCACCCGCCCCGCGATCCGCGAACGCCTCCAGCTTGGTCGCGACAAACGCCACCGCGCTGGCCACGCGAATCGAGACCCCATCCGCCAATTCGACCGGTTCCGCCGTTTCCACGGTGTAGGGATACCAGCGGTTGGAAAATCCCAGCACGCCGGCATCCACCGGCATCAGGTCGAACAGCACGCCGGAATCGCGATGAACCCAGCGGCAGATCACCTCGCTGTCCATGTCGCGGGTGAAGCCGCGCGTTGCGATCCGCGCCTCGATGCGATGGAACTGCGCGCGCGCTGCCTCGATCACCGCATCGACATCGCGGGTGGCCCGCACGCTGCCGGCCATCGGGTCGGTCACCAGCAGTCCCGCGACCGCGCCGCCGACAAACACCACCTGGTCGCGCAGATCGCCCAGCGCCTCGGCTACCAGACGCAGATACGGCAGGTTGGGGTCATTAGTCCGCATCCGCCGCCTCGAGCTCCCTTGGCAAAAGCTCCGCAGCCAGCGCGCGCTCGCGCGCGCGGCCCGCACGCACGGCATCGAGCAAGGCCAGCAATCGGTGCAACCGCGGGTCCGCCAACGCAGCCTGCGGCGCCGTGCGATAGATCGGCGACAGGCTGGGCCCCTTGGCGCTGCCGGTGGCGTGCGCCCACACCGGCGCCTCGCCGGTCGCCGCCGAGATCTTGCCGGCCAACGGCGCCGCGCCGAACCCGGTGGGCACACCGCGCTTGACCGGACCCGACACCGCCGGCCAGACGTAACGCACGCCATGCAGTGCAAACTCCAGCAGCGCCGGCCGCACCGGCGACCAGTCGCCACGACCACGCACCACGGCCAAGCCGGCCACCACCGCGCGCTTCACGCTGGCATGCACTTCCGACGCGCTCATCGACAACGCCTCGCCCAGCGCGGCATAGGTCCAGCGCTGTTGCGGATGCGCCGCCACCTTGAA
>DHXA01000257.1:1785-3977 GCA_002413455.1 Rhodanobacter sp. UBA5168
GCATTCCAGCGATCTGGCAAGGGGCAGGCGGGACCACCGAGATGTTGCTCATTCGCCGGCTATCTCCTGCTTGCCGGTTGACTGCCGCTCCGCCTCGTCCAGGGTCCGCCCCTTCGCATCCTTCCACTCGAACCAGCCGTTGGCAGCGCGACCCAGCAGGCATACGGCAGCGAAGCTGGGTGACTTGCTCAGGTAATCGCGTTCGAACCGCACGCGGTCTCCCTGCACCGACATCACGCCCTGCTCGATCAGGCGCTGCCGATGACGCGCATAGTTGTGCAAGTCGAACGAGGGGGCGGTCTTGATTCGACCAGTCGAACCCTTGAGCACCACGAATCCCTCCTCGGTATACAGCCCCCGGCCATCTGCCTCTGAGCCACGGCAAAAGTAGAGCTTCTCGTTCTGCTGCGGCTTGCCGGTGGTGCGCGTGAGCGACTCGAACAAAGGGTGCCCGAGCGTGGCTAGCAGCACCCGGATGGTCTCGTGGATCTCACGACACTCGGCCTCCAGCGGCGGTGGCGTATGCGGGCGTGATCCGGTGTTGCCATTCTCCAACACATACCGCTCAGCCTTGCCGGCTTGCTGGATCGACAGCCACTCCAGAAAGCTCACATGAGTGTTGGTGAGGCTGTTGGTCACCGATACCGCAACCAGCGCGCGATTCCAGAAATCCTTGGCCTTGTGGTGCTGCGCAAGGCGGTCGGCCAGGAAGCCGGTCTGTCCGATATAGGCCTGCAGCAGGTCGCTGTCCTCACTCTCGCCGATCAGGAAGTACAACCCGACTTGCTGGGCCGCCTCCATCGCCAGGAACTCGGCCAGCGCGCTGCGCGGCACGTCCAACACGCGGATGATGCGCGTAGTGATCGCTGCTTCGCGTATCCCTTGCGGATCACCGGAGGGAAGGAAAATCTGGATGGTTTGCGGGAACGTCGCCATGAATCTTTATCCCCCTGTTGAACATCGTGTTCTACGTGCGCGGCTATTGTCTTGGATAGTGGCTCACCCCAGACCGGTCAGCTTGCTGAAAAAATTGACCAGCAAGCCCTGCCCCATTTCGAGTGCTATGCGCCCTGCCGCATGCAGCCGGCCCGGTGGCTCACGCAACTGCGGCAGGTACACGTGGCAGCCAGTCTTGAAGTGGAAGTGCCGAGCCATGTACCACAACTCGCCGGCGATGGCTTCCTCGTCGTAGCCAGCGCCATGCAGCCGGACGTAGCGCTCCAGGGCCACGCTGGCGAGCATGTCGCCGCGCGTTTGCTGCTCGCGGGCGGGATCGCCTTGCCAGCGCACACGCACCCAACCCTGTTCGTCATCGCTGTCCGATTCGTCGACGGGGAGGACCAGCGTGCCGTCGATCAGCGAGCGGGCACAGCGCAGACCTTCGTGCTGCTCATCGTCGTAGAGCGGCAGCAGGTTGGCGATGAAACCGACTACCGCCTCGCTCTTGCCGCTCATGCGGCTCGCCTCACGTCAATCTTGCCGGTGACGGCGGCGGCGATCAGGGCGCTGCGGCGTTCTTTGAGGAGCGCGATAGCGCGCTCTGCCTCTCCCGCCAACGAAACCAGCTCGCCGTTGCGTTTCACAATGAAACCGACAATCTCTCGTTGCTCTGGCTCAGGTGGTACGGGCAATCGCATGGATGTCCAAGCATCCATGCGCAGCGCTTTGGTTCCGTGACCGGCCTCATCCAGTCGCTGCAGCGATTCGTCGGCTGTTCCACGTAGCAGCCATGCCAGGAACGAGCCGTTGAGGCCGCCTTTTGGCAACACGGCCTTAAGGTCCTGATTGATCGCCATCGGTACCAGTGTCTCGGTAACTGGAAACGTCCTCGCGAGAATCATCCCGCGAACTACCACGAGCACAACGCCAGCTCGTAGCAGCGTTGCCGCACCTGACGCCATGGCAAGCGCGGTGAGATGTTCAGTGGTGTCGCCCAGCATGTCTGACTTGAGGTCTCTCGCCGACGCCCACGGCACCTCACCGTCCCAGTAATCCAAGTTCTCTTTGCTCGGCGTTCCGCCACTCTTGAGCGAAACGAGGTACTTGAGAGGAGTGACGTTCCAATGCGCAGGCACTTCGCCCAGCCACGGCACACAGGAGTCTTTCATCGGAGCGCTGGGGTTGAGGCCGCGAGTGACGGCGTGGGAGATGGTGGCCTGGCGCTTTTCGGCCAGCAGGGTCAGCAGCTTTTC
>DHXA01000099.1:0-6078 GCA_002413455.1 Rhodanobacter sp. UBA5168
CCCATTTCGATGATGACGTCGAGCTCGCGCTCCAGCCGCGCCTCGTAGTCGCCCAGTGTGTGGCCGGCAGCCAATGGCGCGCTGGCCAACCGCTCGCGCAGGCCTTGCCGCGACAGCTCGCGAATGTGGCTGTTGAGATCGTGCCCTTCGGGCACCGGGAAGTCGGGCAGGTAGTACTTGCCGAACTCCAACTCGAGGTTGCAGCGCCTGGCCAGCTCCACGCTGTTTTCCAGCGCCTCCGGCAGGTCGGCGAACAGCACGGCCATCTCGTCCGGTGTCTTCAGGTATTGCTGGTCGCTGTACTCGCGCGGGCGTTTGGGGTCGGCCAGCACGCGACCCTGGTTGATGCACACACGCGCTTCATGCGCGCCGAAGTCGTCCTGCTTGAGAAAGCGCACGTCGTTGCTGGCCAGCAACGGCAAGCCCAGTTCGGCCGCCAGCGCGAGCGCGACGGCGTTCCAGTTTTCCTCGCCCTCGCGGCCGCAGCGGGTCAGCTCCAGATAAAGGCGCTGCGGAAACAGCCGCACCAACGGGCGCAGTTTCGTCAGCGCCGCCTCGACGCCCTGGTTGACCGCGATGCGGCCCACTTCACTTTCGCGACCGAGCAGGGCGATCAGCCCGCTGCTGGCGTCGGCATTCAGCCAGCCAGCTTCAACCAGCGCGCGCCCGCCATGCTGGCCTTCCTGCCAGGCGCGTGACACCAGCCGCGACAGGTTGAGGTAGCCATCGCGGTTCTGGCACAGCAGGGTAAGTCGCCACGGACGCGGGTCGTCGGGTGCGGAGATCCACAGGTCGCAGCCACCGATCGGCTTGATGCCGGCGGCGCTGCATGCCTTGTAGAACTTCACCAGCGCGAACATGTTGCATTCGTCGGTCAGCGCCACCGCCGGAATACCATCGCGCACGCAGGCAGCGACCAGCGCCTTGATGCGGATGGTCGAATCGACCAGCGAATATTCGCTGTGCAGATGCAGGTGGGTATAGCGGACGGTCATGCAGGTTTACGCGCTGAGTCCATGCAGGCTAACCGGCGCTCCGTCCAGCGGCAAGATTGACTTCCGCGCGGTTTGCGCAAAGCGTGGCGGCGTCTCGCCGGCTGGCTGCAATCAGTTTGCCGCGACCGCCGCCGGAGCAGGCGGCGGCTCGCCGAGCAGGACGTTGATCTCCGCCACCAGACTGTCCAGCATGTCCTCGCCGTAGCCGACGTGGACGTGCGCTACGGTGCCGTCCCGATGCAGCATCACCATGACCGGAATGCCCTTGTCGGCGCCGTAGGGATGGCCCAGCGCGCCGTCGCGATCCCAGGTGATCAACAGTCCCGGAAGGCTTCTTCTGAGCTCACGCGAGCTGTGCACGAACGTCTCACGGGATTCCTTGGAATCGATGGAGACCACTTGCAGAGGAAGGCCTCGTTCGGTCGCCAGCGATTGCAGATTGGCCAGCACCGGCATCTCTTTCATGCAGTAGCCGCACCACGTGGCCCAGAAGCTGATCACCACCACCTTGCCGCGCAGGGACGACACGCTCACCACCTGGCCGGCCTGGGTCGAACCCAATGCGTCCGGCGGCGTGTCGCCGGGTTCCATTTCTGCGTTGGCCGCGAAGCAGAGCATCAGCCCGAGTAGTGCAACTCCGATCCGGCGCATGACATCCATCCCCTGTCTGGAATCGCCAGACTAGCAAGACCGTCGGGGGGGCGGAAGCATGGCCGCAGATGCCAGCAATGGCAGCGCCGCACGGCTGGATCAGTCGTGCGGCGCGTCGCCTGCGTGGACACGGCGGCCACGTTCAGTGGACATGGAAGCGTTCCCCTTCCGCTGCGAGGACCACGTAGTGATCGAGGCTGGGTACCGCCAGTGGCTGCAGGTTGTAGTCGGCGTGGGCCGGATTGTTGCTGCCTGCATCGGCGGACGCGTCGGGGTTTGCCGTGGGCATGCTTGCCGGCATCGGCAGTGTGGACGAGGGGCTGTTCGGAAGCATCATGGCACGACTCCTGCGGCCGGATGAATGCGCTGACGAGGGCGCAACTGACAGCGGGTCGGCAGGTCCGGTGCGGACAGGCCAAGGCTGCTGGCGCGTCCATGCTGACGTGGATTCCTGTAGTGAATGATGCGCGTGCGCAGGGAAAAGTTGCATAGACGAATGGCCTATGCCGATCAATCTCTTTCACGGCGCGACCCAGCCGTTGGCCTGCCGCTGCGCCGCTCAGAACAAGCGCGCTTGATCCAGCATCAGGCGCACGGGCGCGAAGCTGCGGCGATGCTGCATGCACGGGCCAAGCTGCTGCAACGCCGTCAGGTGGCCGGGGGTCGCGTAGCCTTTGTGGATGGCAAATCCGTAGCCGGGATAAACGGCATCCAGCCCCACCATCAGGCGGTCGCGGCTGACCTTGGCCAGGATCGAGGCGGCACTGATCGCCGGTTCCAGCGCATCGCCACCGACAATCGCGCGGCCGCGGCAGGGCAGGTCCTTCGGCAGCTGGTTGCCATCGATCAGCGCTTCGTGCGCCACCAGTGCAAGGCCAGCCACGGCGCGACTCATGCCGGCCATGGTGGCCTGGAAAATGTTGACGCGGTCGATCTCATCCACGTCGATCAGCACCACGCAGTACGCCAGTGCGCGTTCGACAATCTGTGGATACAACGCCTCGCGCTTCGCTTCGCTGAGCTTCTTGGAATCATCGAGTCCGGCGATCGGTCGACGTGGGTCGAGGATCACGGCGGCTACTGCCAACGGGCCGGCCAGCGGGCCGCGGCCGGCCTCGTCCACGCCGGCCACGAGCGTGCTGTCTACGTACGCCCCTTCTCGCTTCAGGAAAGAAGATACGGAAGCGAGCCCCGAGGTTGCGGAACGCTTAGCCAGCGGCATGTCGCTGGTCCATCAACTCGGCAATGGCTGCCGCCGCGTGATCGCCAGCATGGCCTTCCAGGCCGCTGCGCAGGGCCTGGTGCAACTGCTCGAACGCGGCGACGATCGCGCCGCGCCGCTCGCTGTCGCGGAACAGCGCGAGTGTGGCGGCGGCGAGGTTTCCGGCCGTGCAATTGTCCTGCATCAGCTCGGGTACCAGCGAGTCGCCGCCGATGCCGCTGGCCCGTGCCAGGATGTTGGGCAATGAGTAGACATCGGTCTTCAGCATCTTCAGCACGCGCGCGATGCGATAGCTCATCGGCGCGACGCGGTAGCCCACGACCATCGGGCGTTTGGCCAGCATCGCCTCCAGCGTGGCGGTGCCTGAGGCCAGCAGCACCACGTCGGCGGCCAGCATGGCCTCATGCGCGCGACCGTCCAGCAACAACGGCGCTGCTTCAGCGTGTGCACCAGCGGCCAGCAGCTCCTTGAGCCTGGCATGCACTTGTGGGTTGGCAGCCGGAATCACGATGCGCAGCCCCGGCAGGGCGGCGGCGACGCGGTTGGCGGCGTCGAGGAAGATCTGCCCGAGCCGCGCCACTTCGGCCGGCCGGCTGCCCGGCAACACGGCCAGTACCGGCGCCTGCTGCGGCAGCTGGAGGGATTCGCGCGCGCCCACGCGATCGGAAACCAGCGCAAAACGATCGGCCAGCGGGTGGCCGACGAAGCGGGCATCGATGCCATGTTTCGCGTAGATCGGCGGCTCCATCGGGAACAGGCAGAGCACGCGGTTCGCGCTGCGGCCGATCTTTTCGGCGCGCTTTTCGCGCCATGCCCAGACCGATGGGCTGACGTAATGCACGGTCAGCAATCCCGCCTGCTTGAGACGCTGTTCCACGCCGAGATTGAAATCGGGCGCGTCGATGCCGATCACTACCGCAGGACGTACTCGCAGCAGTCGCGTCACCAGCGACTTGCGCAGCCGCAGCAGTCGCGGCAGGTGACGGATCACCTCACTGAAGCCGAACAGCGACAGCTCGCGGATGTCGTACCAGGATTCGAATCCCTGCGCCTGCATGCGGGCGCCGCCGATGCCGATGAAACGTGCATGAGGATAACGCTGGCGCAGCGCGATGATCAGGTCGGCGCCGAGCTGGTCGCCAGAATCCTCGCCAGCGAGGATGGCGATGGTTGGGACCGGATCTGTCTCAGTGGCTGGCATGATTCAGTTCCAGCAAGAGCAAGCACGCGCGCTTGATTTGCTGATATGTGCTGCGCACATATCAGCGCGCCAGCGCGCGCTCGCTGTGATCGAGAAACTCGAGCATGGCCCGCACATCATCACTTTCCCGTGCCTGTTCGACGAGCTTTTCACGCGCCTCGGGCAGCGACAGGCCGGCCATGTACAAGATCCGGTAGGCGCGCTTGATCGCCGCGATGCGGATGGCGTCGAAGCCGCGGCGCTTCAGCCCCTCGCTGTTGATGCCGCGCGGACGTCCTTGCTGCTCGTTGGCCATCATCACGAACGGCGGGACGTCGTGACCGACCAGGCAGCCCATGCCGATGAATGCGTGCGCGCCAACCTTGCAGAACTGGTGTACGCCGGAGTAGCCGGAGAGGATGGTCCAGTCGCCGATCTCCACGTGGCCGGCCAGCGCCGCGTAGTTGGAAAACACCACGTTGTTGCCGATCTGGCAGTCGTGCGCCACGTGCACGTAGGCAAGCACCCAGTTGTCGTTGCCGATGCGGGTGATGCCGCCGCCGTCGCCGGTGCCGCGATTGATGGTGGCGAATTCGCGAATGAGATTGCGGTCGCCGATCACCAGCTCGGTGCGCTCGCCGGCAAATTTCTTGTCCTGCGGCGCGCCGCCGAGCGAGGCGAACTGGGTGATGCGGTTGTCGCGGCCGATCCGCGTCGGTCCTTCGATCACCACATGCGGCCCGATCGCCGTGCCATCGCCGATTTCCACCTCGGCACCGATTACGCTGTAGGCACCGATGCTGACGTTGGCGCCGAGAACGGCAGAAGGATCGATCAGTGCGGTAGGGTGGATCGAGGCGGTGGGGGTCACTTCTCGGCCCTCGCGGCGCACATCAGTTCACAACTGGCCACTTCGTTGCCGTCGACCAGGGTGCGCGCCACGAACAGGCCCATGCCGCGCATCAGGCGCTTGAGCCTGACCTCCAGCCGCAACTGGTCGCCGGGAACCACCGGCGCGCTGAAACGCGCGTTGTCGACCTTGACCAGATAGAACAGCGGGCTGCCGTTGTCACCTTTCATGCGCCGGCTGAGCTGGGTCAGCAGGCCGGCGGCCTGCGCCATGGCCTCGACGATCAACACGCCCGGCATCACCGGGTGGCCGGGGAAATGCCCCTGAAAAAACGGTTCGTTGATGGTCGCGTTCTTGATGGCGACCACGCTCACGTCGGGTACGATCTCGATCACGCGATCCACCAGCAGGAACGGATAGCGGTGCGGCAGCAGTTCCTGGATCTGCTCCACGTTGATCGGCAGTGACAGGGACCCGATTTTCTTACTCATTGTTGCTGTCCTTCTCCAGCACCGACAGTCGGCGCGCGTACTCGTCCAGATGTTTGAAGCGTGCGGCGTTCTTGCGCCACTGGCGGTTGTCCTGCAGCGGCACGCCCGATGAATATTCGCCAGGCTCGCGGATCGAATGCGTGACCAGGCTCTTGGCGGTAATGGTAACCCGATCGGCCAGTTCCAGATGGCCAAGCACGCCGGCATTGCCGCCGATCATGCAATAGCGGCCGATCTTCGCACTGCCGGCCACCGCGGCGCAGCCAGCCATGGCCGTGTGCGCGCCGACGTGGACGTTGTGGGCGATCTGGATCTGGTTGTCCAGGCGCACGTCCTCTTCCAGCACGGTGTCGTCCAGTGCACCGCGGTCGATCGTGGTGTTGGCGCCGATCTCGCAGTCGTCGCCGATGCGCACGCCACCCAGCTGCGGCAGCTTGACCCAACGGCCGTGATCGGAGGCGCTGCGATCGAACGCAAGACCGAAGCCGTCCGAGCCGATCACCGCGCCTGGATGCACCAGCACCCGCCGCCCCAGCGTGACCCGCGTGACCAGGGTGACCCGCGCCACCAGTCGCGACTGGGCACCGACCGTGCAATCTTCCCCGATGATGCAATGCGGCCCCAGGATCGCGCCGTCTTCGATCACGGCACCGCTCTCGATCACGCAGCAGGGGCCGATGCTGGCGCTG
>DHXA01000099.1:6345-13547 GCA_002413455.1 Rhodanobacter sp. UBA5168
CGTTCGAACAGCGCGGCGATCTGCGCGTAGGCAACGTAGGGATCGCGGGCGACCAGGGCTGTGCCCGGGCAGTCATCGAGGTTTTCCTCGCGCACCACCACCACGCCCGCCCGGGTTGTCGTCAACTGCGCGGTGTACTTGCTGTTGGAGAGGAAGCCCAATTGACTGGGTCCGGCTCCGGCCAGCGTGCCGACGCCGTCGATGACGCGCGTGCCATCGCCGCTGAAAGTGAGCCCGAAGCGATCGGCCAGCTCGGCTACGGTGTAGTGGATTGCGCTCATGCTTGGCTCCAAACCTGCCGGTCATTGTAGAGGGTGGCGTCATGAGGTGCAGCGTCGGCCTGCCGGCAAAAGAAAGCGCGGCATGGCCGCGCTTTCTTTTGTTCCTGACGGTGGGATCAGATCAGAACTGACTGCCGAAGGTGAACTGGATCCGCTCCTCGTAATGACGGTCGGCAGCCGACGAGCGGAACGGCACCGCGAAACTGATGATCAGCGGTCCGATCGGCGCCTGCCATTGCAGCGACAGGCCGGTGGATGCGCGCAGGTCCGCCGCGTTGAAGCTCTGGTAGTCCTTGTAGACGTTGCCGACATCCATGAACCAGGACACGCGCGCCGTGTTGACATCCTTCAGGAACGGCAGCGGCAGGTAGACCTGCGCCGTGCCGAGCATCTTGAACGCGCCGCCGACCGGTTGCGAATAATAGGCGCCGCCGTTGCAGGTGCCGTTGGCGCTGGGAGCACTGCCGTCTATGCAAACGCGGGGCCCCAGCGTGTTGTCCTGGAAGCCGCGTACATCGCGTACGCCACCGGCGTAGAGGTTCTGCCAGAACGGGAAATCCTGGCGCATGTCGGTCAGCACATGGTTGGGATTGGCCACCAGGCTCGCCGCTTTCAGCGCATCGAATGCGGTATCGCTGATGCCGTTGCCGCCATAGGTCTTGCCATAACCGACCTGGCCATCCAGGTACAGGACGAAACCCTTGCCGATCGGCCAGTAGTGGTTGATCTCGGTGGAGAGCTTCCAGTACTGCACGGTCGAGCCGGGCAGGGCGATGTCGGTCGTGGCGGAGATCAGGCCGCCGCGGGTCGGTGCCCAGTAGCCGTTGCGGGTGTCGTGATTCCAGCCCAGTGTTCCGGTCCACGAATGGATCGTCTTGTTGCCGATCTCGTTCTGGTAATCGATCAATATCTGCGGGCTGTAGCCGTCGAACAGGTTGACCTTGTTGCTGCTGATGCCCATGCCGATACGCACGCCGTCCGTCTCGGTGATCGGTATGCCCAGGTAGGTGGAGAAACTCTTGGCACTGGTGGCGTAGTTCGCGAAATCGGTATTGCCGTAGTCGGTTTTCGAATACGACGCGCTGTAGCCGATGCCGATGCCGCTGTCGGTCAGATAGGGGTTGTAGTAGTTGACGCCGAGATTGGTCTGATAGCTGCTGCGCTCGCCGCTGATCGAGAAGCTGTCGCCGGTGCCGAACAGGTTGTTCTGCGATACCGAGGCATTCAGGATGATGCCGGAGTACTGCGAATAGCCGACGCCGAACTGCATGCTGCCGGCGGATTGCTCCTCGACCTTGACGCTGACGTCCACCTGGTCTTGCGTGCCCGCAACCAGCTTCTTGTCGATGTCGACTTTCTTGAAATAGCCGAGTTTCTGCAGGCGGATCTTGGAACGATCGAGCGCCGCCTGCGAATACCAGGAACCTTCGAGCTGACGCATTTCACGGCGCAGCACGCCGTCTTCGGTGCGCGTATTGCCCTCGAATACCACCCGGCGCACGTATACGCGCTGGCCCGGTTCGATGTACATGGTCAGGTCGACGGTGCGCTTTTCCTTGTCCAGCTTGGGAACCGGAGTGACCTTGGCGTAGGCGTAGCCGATATTGGCCAGCACCGCCTTGATCGCTTTGCTGCTCTCCTCGATCGCGCCGCGGTTGAAGGTTTCGCCCTCCTTCACGAAGACCAGCTGGCGCATGGTCTTCTCCGGCAGGATCAGCTCACCGAGCAGCTTGACGCTGGCAACCTTGTAGATTTCACCTTCCTTGATGCTGGCGTCGATGTACATCGCGCGCTTGTCCGGCGCGATCGCCACCTGGGTGGAATCGACGCCGAAATCGGCGTAGCCGCGATCCATGTAATAGGACTGCAGCTTCTCCAGATCGCCGGAGAGCTTCTCGCGGGAGTACTGATCGTCCTTCGAGTACCACGACATCAGGTTGCTGGTGTCCGATTCAAAGCCGTCACGGATCTGCTTGTCGGTGAATGCGTGGTTGCCGAGGATGTTCAGTTCCTTGATCTTGGCCGCCTTGCCTTCGCGGATCTCGATCTCGACCGCGACGCGGTTGCGGTCCAGCGGGGTCACATGCGGCTCCACCGACACGTTGTACTTGCCGCGGTTGTAATACTGCCGGATCAGCTCCTGCTGCACGTTGTCCAGCGCCAGCCGATCGAAGGTTTCGCCCTCGGTGAGGCCGATTTCCTTCAGGCCCTTCTTCAGATCGTCGGTCTTGATGTCCTTGTTGCCACGCAGAGTCAGCTTGGCGATGGACGGCCGTTCGACCACCTTGATCACCAGGATGTCGCCTTCGCGATCGAATTCCACGTCGCTGAAGAACTTGGTCTGATACAGCGCCCGGATGGCCTGCTGGGCCTCGTCGCTGGTCAGCCGATCACCCTTGTTCACGGGCAGGTAGTTGTAAACCGTACCGGCAGAAATGCGGCTGAGGCCGTCGATGCGGATGTCGGACACCACGAACGGGTCGAACGCAAACGCATTGGCGGAGAGGGAGGCAAGCAGGATCAGCGCGGCGATACGCTTCATCGTCGATTCCGTTGGGTTATTTCGATGGAGCAGCCAGCGCGGCCGCCCCGATCAACGCATGAGGCAGGGCCAGGCCCTGCCTCGAAAGAGAGTCTGCAATCCACCGCAGAAGTGCTTCGGTTGACGCACCGCCGCGCTTCGCTGCCGCTGGCTGATGTGTCGCCGACATGCTGCTGTCGCCGGCCATCGGCGTCACGACAGCAGCATGCGGTGGATATCGTTGTAGAAAGCCAGCCCCATCAGGGTGAACAGCAATGCCAGCCCGATGTACTGACCGACAATCATTGTCTGCTCGCTGACCGGACTGCCCTTGATCAACTCGACAAGATAATACAGCAGGTGCCCGCCATCCAGGACCGGGATCGGCAACAGGTTGAGAATCGCCAGACTCAGCGATACCAGCGCCAGAAACTGCAGGAACCAGGGCAACCCCATGTTGGCCGACGCATTGGCCACTTCGGCGATACCGATGACCCCGGAAAGGTTTCTGGTCGAAGCCTCGCCGGTGAGCATCTTGCCGAGCATGCCGAAGGTCTGCGTGGTGTTGCGCCAGGTAGTACTGAACGACGCACCCAACGCCCTGACCGGACCATAGCGCACGGTGGCTGGCTCGATCGGCGGTGCACCGACACCCATCACCCATTTCTGCGGCTGACCTTCCAGCGACTCCCATTTGACGGTGACGTTCAGCGGCAGTGGTTGGCCAGCACGTTCCACCACGACTGTCAGCTGCGGAGCCTTGGAAGCATCGGCCTGTACCAGCTTGCCGAACGCGAGGAAGTCGCTCACCGGCTTGCCGTTGACGCTCACGATGCGATCGCCGCCCCGCATGCCGGCCAGCGCCGCCGGCTGGCCAGCCATCACCGTGGCGGCAATCGCCGGCGGGGGCGCCAGTTGCAACCCGAGTTTGTCCAGGTACTGGACCACGTCCTGGCCTGGTGGCAATTCGTTCAGTGGCAAGGTCAGTTGACGTGCATGACCGTCACGGCCGCGCACGGTGAGCGGCAACGGAGAGCGACCCAGCAGGGCATTGGTCACCGCATCCATCGCATCGGTCCAGGAGGTCACCGCCCGGCCATCGATGCCGAGGATGCGGTCACCCGGCTGGATGCCGGCCTTGGCGGCGATGCTTTGCGGGGTTGCGGCCACCACCGGCGCCACGTCCGGGCGGCCCAACACGAACATCAGCCAGAACGCCGCCAGGGTGAAGATCAGGTTGAAACCCGGGCCGGCCGCGACGATGGCGATGCGTTTCCATACCGACTTGCCGGTGAACTCCTGATCGCGCAAAGCGGGATCGACCTCGCCCTCGCGGGCGTCGAGCATCTTGACGTAGCCGCCCAGCGGAATCACGGCAATCTGGTACTCGGTGCCGTCGCGGCCCACCCGTTTCCAGATGGCCTTGCCGAAACCGACCGAGAAACGCAGCACCTTGACGCCACAGCGGCGGGCGACCCAGTAGTGGCCGAATTCATGAAAGGTCACCAGCACGCCAAGCGTGACCAGCAACCAGAACACCGAGCCGAAGAAGGGAGTCATCAAGTACCGTACGGAAAAGTCATCGAAGCAAGAATATCAGCAAGCATTGCGCAGAATGCGGCGGGCCGCTTCACGGGCGACGCGGTCGCGTTCACACAGGGACTGAACATCGACCACGGCTTGCGCCGGCAGTTCCGCAAGTACGGCCTCGACCACGTCGGCGATCGACAGGAACGGCAGCGCGCCGGCCAGGAAGGCCTCCACCGCGATCTCGTTGGCGGCGTTCAGCACGGCCGGGGCGTCACCGGCTTCACGCAGCGCCTGGAATGCCAGCGCCAGACAGCGGAAGGTGACCAGATCCGGCTGCTCGAATTGCAGGGGCGCGCAGGCGGCCAGATCCAGCGGAGCGACGCCGGCCTCCACGCGATCTGGCCAGGCCAGCGCATGGGCGAGCGCAGTGCGCATGTCCGGGTTGCCCAGTTGAGCCAGCACCGAGCCATCGTCGTATTCGACCATCGAATGAATCAGGCTTTGCGGGTGCACCACCACTTCGATTGCCGCGGCCGGCGCGCCGAACAGGTGATGCGCCTCGATCACTTCCAGGCCCTTGTTCATCAGGGTGGCCGAATCGACGGAGATCTTGCGGCCCATCACCCAGTTCGGATGCTTGCAGGCCTGGTCCGGCGTGATGTGCATGAGCTGGGCGCGCGTGCGGCCACGGAACGGGCCGCCGGATGCGGTCAGGATGAGGCGACGCACTCCACTCTTGCGCAGGTCGGGCCGGCTGCCGGGCAGGCACTGGGGCGGCAGGCATTGGAACAGCGCGTTGTGTTCGGAATCGACCGGGATCAGCGCGCCGCCGCCTCGGGCCACCGCTTCCAGCAGCAGCGGGCCGGCCATTACGATGGACTCCTTGTTGGCCAGCAGCAGGCGCTTGCCCGCATGCGCGGCGGCGAGCGTGGATTCCAGCCCGGCGGCGCCGACGATCGCGGCCACCACGGTGTCGCACAGATTGCTGGCGGCGGCGGCAGTCAATGCGGCGTGGCCGCTGGCCACTTCGCAGTGCACGCCGGCAACCGCCAACCGACGCGACAGCTCGGCCTCCAGTGCGGGATCGGCGATCACCGCGAGTTCGGGCCGATGCTGTACGCAAAGTGCCACCAGCGCCTCGACTTGCCGGTACGCGGTAAGGATGGTGGCGCGAAAACGCTCCGGGTGGCGGGCGATCACATCGAGCGTGCTGCCGCCAATGGAGCCGGTGGCGCCGAGGACGGCGACATTATTCATTTCAGAGATCCAGCAGCAGCATGCCGGCGGCGAACACCGGCAATGCGGCGAACACGCTGTCCAGCCGGTCCATCAGTCCGCCATGGCCCGGGAAAATGCTGCCCGAATCCTTCACCTGGGCATGCCGTTTCATCAGGCTCTCGGTCAGGTCGCCAACGATCGACACGGACACCGTGAGCACGGCCAGCAGTGCCAGTGCAAACAACGGCGCGCCGCGCACGTCGAGCAGCCAGCCACCCAGTTCGGCAACCAGTACGCCAGCCACCATGGCGCCATACGCACCCGCCCAGGTCTTGCCGGGGCTGATCTGGGGTGCCAATTTGCGTTTGCCGAACGTGCGGCCGCTGAAATAGGCGCCGATGTCGGATGCCCATACGATCACCAGCGCAAGCAGGGTCCACCAGTGGCCGTGTGGCTGATGGGCATGGATAGTGATCAGTGCGACCCATGCGGGAAAGATCACGAACGCACCGGCGAGCAGTTTCAGCAGCCGATTTTCGCGGGTGGGCGCCGCGCCGAACGCAAAATGACGCAGCCAGAGGCACGCCAGCAGCCACCATGCCACGCCAGCGGCCAACAGCAGCGGGGTGATTGCGGTGCCGCGCAGCCACCACAGCAGCGCGAACACCAGCGTCGCCACGACCAGCAATCCGATCTGCCATGCCCGATTCTCCAAGCCGCTGAGCTGGGCCCATTCCCACAGGGCCGCCAGGAACGCCACCGAGACGATCAGCGCGAATACGGCGGTCGACGGCAGCAGGATGATCAGGATCGCCAATGGCGTGAGCACCAGGGCGGTGAGCGTGCGCTGAAGCAGCATGGGAATCCTCAGGAAGTGGTGGCGACCTGCTCGCCGGTGCGGCCGTAACGGCGCTCGCGGCGGGCATAGTCTTCGATGGCCTGGCGCAGGCAAGCCTGGTCGAAATCGGGCCACAGGGTGTCGGTAAAGTACAATTCGGCGTAGGCGACCTGCCACAACAGGAAGTTGCTGATGCGGCATTCGCCACCGGTACGAATGAACAAATCCAGCGGAGGCAGGTCGGCAAGGCTCATCCACTGGCCCAGACGGGTTTCGTCGATGTCCTCGACGCGCAGCTCGCCACTGGCCACGGCGGCGGCGGCCCGACGGCTGGCCTGCACGATATCCCAGCGGCCGCCATAGCTGACGGCGATGTTCACCTGCAACCTGGCGTTGCCGGCAGTGTGGGTCATCGCTGCCTGCATGCGCTGGCGCAGCGGCTCGTCGAACGCACTCAATTCCCCGATGAACCGCAATCGCACGCCGTGGCCGTGCAGTTCTTCCACTTCCTTGTCCAGCGCACGCACGAACAGGCCCATCAGGGCGCCCACTTCGTCCTGCGGGCGCTGCCAGTTTTCGCTGGAGAACGCGAACAGGGTGAGCGCCTGCACGCCTTCGCGCAGGCAGGCCTCGATCACCTCGCGCACGGCCTTGCGCCCGGCATTGTGGCCGAAGCTGCGCGGACGATGGCGTGCCTTGGCCCAACGCCCGTTACCATCCATCACGATGGCGATATGGCGCGGAACCTGGGCGGCCTCGGCGCCGGGCATGGCGGATGTGATGGCGCTCAGAGCGCCATCAGCTCCTCTTCCTT
>DHXA01000099.1:13877-16904 GCA_002413455.1 Rhodanobacter sp. UBA5168
TCCTTGAGCAGGTCCTTGACCTGCTGCAGGGCGTCGCGACGCACGTTGCGGATCGCGATCTTGGCGTTCTCGCCCTCATGGCCGACGTGCTTGGCCAGTTCGCGGCGGCGCTCCTCGGTGAGCGCGGGCATGTTCAGGCGGATCACGGTGCCGGCGGTGGTCGGCGTGATGCCGATGTCGGAAGCCATCAGCGCCTTCTCGATCGGCGCCACCATGTTCTTTTCCCACGGCGTGATGATGATCGTGCGCGAGTCGGCCAGCGATACGGAAGCGACCTGGCTCAGCGGCATGTCGGCGCCGTAGTAGGGCACCTTGATATGGTCCACCAGCGAGGTGCTGGCGCGGCCGGTGCGAATGCGGGTGAGGTCGTGCTTGAGCGAGTCGATGCTCTTGCCCATGCGGGTCTGGGCATCGTTCTTGATGTCATTGAGCATGTGCGTTTCCCGATGGATCTGGCAAGACAGGGGATTATAGCAGCGGGGTGCGCTTCAGTCGGCGCAGACCAGTGTGCCGATCGGCTCGCCCTGCATGATCCGCATCAGGTTGCCTGGCACGGTCATGTCATAGATGCGCATCGGCATGCGATCGTCGCGGCACAACGCTATGGCAGCCGTATCCATCACGGCAAGCTTGCGCTCGATGACCTCGTCGTAGGTCAGACGTTCGTAGCGCGTGGCATCGGGGTGCGTGGCCGGGTCGGCGGTATAGATGCCGTCGACCTTGGTGGCCTTCAGCAACAGGTCCGCGCCCACTTCGACGGCACGCAGGGCGGCGGCCGAATCGGTGGTAAAAAATGGATTGCCGATGCCCGCTGCAAACAGCACGACGCGGCCTTTCTCGATGTGGCGGATGGCGCGGCGACGGATGAAATCCTCGGCCACGTCGTGAATCTGGATGGCGCTCATCACACGGGCGAAGCCGCCGCGCTTCTCGATCGCATCCTGCATCGCCAGTGCGTTCATCACCGTCGCGAGCATGCCCATGTGGTCGCCGGTAACCCGGTCCATGCCGGCGGCCGCAAGGCCGGCGCCGCGGAAGATGTTGCCGCCGCCGATCACCACGCCGATCTGGATGCCGGCGCGCTGCACTTCGATGATTTCTTCGGCAAGTCGCCCGATCATCTTCGGGTCGATGCCGTAATCGGCCTCGCCCATCAACGCTTCGCCGGACAACTTGAGCAGGATGCGATGGAACTTGGGCTGGTCGCTCATGGGTTCTCCGGATTGTGTGGGGCAAAACAGCAGCATTGTACTGTCTGCCACAAGCGGCAGGGAGTCGTCCGTGCCAATGCCGCGAATTTATTTCGTGCAGGATTCCCATCAGACGGCCACAAAAAAGCCGCGGTTTCCCGCGGCTCTCTCGAAGCGTGGCCTTTCTGAAGAGTCCGGCCAAGGAAGGCCGGTCTTTCAGTCAGGGATGAATATCAAGCCAGACCAGCCTGCTTCATCACTTCGGCGGCGAAATCCTCTTCGACCTTCTCGATGCCTTCGCCGACGGCCAGACGGGCCACCGAGATGACGTCGGCGCCTTCCTTCTTCAGGGCGTCGGCCACCGTCACGTTGGTGTCCAGCACGTAGGGCTGCCCGAGCAGGGTCACTTCGGACACGATCTTGTGGACCTTGCCGGAGATGATCTTCTCCAGGATCTCGGCCGGCTTGGCCTTTTCCTTGTCGGACATCAGGCTCAGGGCGATTTCTTTTTCCTTGGCCAGGAATTCGGCAGGCACGTCTTCGGCGCGGATATGTGCCGGGTTCATCGCGGCGACATGCATGGCGATGCCCTTGGCCAGATCCTCGGAGCCGCGCTTGAGCGCCACCAGCACGCCGATGCGGCCGCCGTGGATATAACTGCCGATCACGCCATCGGTCTTGACGACGGCCATGCGGCGCACGTCGATCTTCTCGCCGATGGTGGCGATCAGGGTCTTGGCGGCTTCTTCGACGTTGCTGGCGCCCGGGTAGGCGGCAGCCTTCAGCGCGTCGACGTCGGCAACATCGGAGTTCAGCGCGACGTCGGCGACAATGTCGCTGAACTTCAGGAAGCTGGCGTCCTTGGCGACGAAGTCGGTCTCGCAGTTGATCTCGACCAGCACGGCCTTGCCGGCTTTCTGGGCAGCGACGATGCGGCCTTCGGCGGCAATGCGGCTGGCTTTCTTGTCGGCCTTGGCCAGGCCGGATTTGCGCAGCCATTCCATCGCGGTATCGATGTCGCCGTTGTTCTCGACCAGCGCCTTCTTGCATTCCATCATGCCGGCGCCGGACCGCTCACGCAGTTCCTTGACCAGTTGGGCGGAAATATTGCTCATCGGTAGTCCTCTAATGCTTTGGTGGCGTGGTGGCGCCTGAGCGCCACCACGCGGTTATCGCTTGCGGACGCGACGGCGGATGAACGCCGTCGTTGCGCTTACTTGGCGGCAGGCGCGCCGCCATCGTTGCGCGGGCCACGGCCAGCGTCACGGCCGCCTTCGCGGCGCGGTGCGCTCTTGCGCGGGGCAGCGTCGCGGCGCGGGGCCGGCTTGCGATCGATCTTGGCGACCGGGTTGCCTTCCTCGTCCAGTTCGACGAAGTCGTTCGCGTCGCCCTGGGCGGCAGCCGGTGCGGCAGCCTTGCCTTCGAGGATCGAGTCGGCAGCGGCGCGGGCGTACAGCTGGATCGCGCGGATCGCGTCGTCATTGCCCGGGATGGCGTAGTCGACCAGCTCCGGGTTGTAGTTGGTGTCGACCACGGCGATCACCGGGATGCCGAGCTTCTTGGCTTCCTGCACGGCGATGTCTTCGTGGCCGATGTCGATCACGAACAGCGCGTCGGGCAGGCGGTTCATGTCCTTGATGCCACCCAGCGAGGCCTGCAGCTTGTCGCGCTCGCGGCGACGGGCCAGCACTTCGTGCTTGACCAGCTTCTCGAAGCTGCCATCGGTCTCGGCCGCTTCCAGCTCCTTCAGGCGCGACACGGACTGCTTGACGGTGCGGAAGTTGGTCAGCATGCCGCCGAGCCAGCGCGAGGTGACGAACGGCATGCCGGCGCGTGC
>DHXA01000099.1:17183-23447 GCA_002413455.1 Rhodanobacter sp. UBA5168
GGGTTCCAGTAACGGGTCTGGTGACCGAAATGGACGCCGGCTTCGAGCATCTGACGCATGGTGACTTGTGCCATGGGTGTAACTCCTTGCATGGGCCTTTGAAAAGCCCGGGGGTTGGGACCTCCACGCATCCCCGGCTTCGACCGCGACTTGCCCGATTCTTTTGGTGGGCGTGCCGCAGCACCCCGAAGGCGGTGCCGATACGTGTGTGGCGTTGGTTTGGGTGTTGTACCGCTGAGGGTTACAATCCCGGTTCGCTTTGCGCTGGCCGACCGTCAAAACGGGTACGTCAGATCAGCAAAACTCCAAAATTGTAGCCGGTACGCCGGCAGCGCGGCAAGTTGCTGGATTTTCTGGGCTTCTGTCGCCATATGAAGTGGAATCCATGGCCATCACCCTGAAATCCCCCGAAGACCTCAAAGGCATGCGCGTCGCCGGCAGACTGGCGGCCGAAGTGCTGGCGATGCTGAAGGAGCACGTCAAGCCCGGTGTCACCACCGAGGAGCTGGACCGGCTTGCCTACGATCACATCGTCAACGTGCAGAAGGCGATTCCCGCCAACGTGGGTTATCACGGCTTCCCCAAGACACTGTGCACTTCGGTCAACCATGTGATCTGCCACGGCATCCCGAACGAGGGCAAGGTGCTGAAGGACGGCGATATCGTGAATCTGGATGTCACCGTCATCAAGGACGGCTGGCACGGCGATACCAGCCGCATGTACATCGCCGGCACCCCGTCGGTGCTGGCCAAGCGGCTGGTCGATACCACGTTCGAGGCGATGATGCGTGGCATCCAGGCGGTGCGCCCCGGTGCCACGTTGGGTGATATCGGCCACGCGATCCAGCAGCATGCCGAAGCGGCCGGTTTCAGCGTGGTCAGGGAATATTGCGGTCACGGCATCGGCAAGGTCTATCACGACGAGCCACAGGTACTGCACTACGGCAAGCCCGGCACCGGCGTCGAACTGAAGAAGGGCATGACCTTCACCATCGAGCCGATGATCAATGCCGGCAAGCCGCAGACCCGCCAGCTGCCGGACGGCTGGACCGTGGTGACCAAGGATCATTCGCTGTCGGCGCAGTGGGAGCACACCATCGCGGTGACCGACCATGGTTTCGAGATACTCACGGCATGGCCGGACGCGGAGTAGATCGCCCCTTCGACATTCGCTCCGCTACGCTGCTCAGGCGGATGGCTCAAGCAATCGTTCGTCCTGCATGCAGGTACGCAGAGCCGAGGTCGAAGGACCGCGATAGCTGACCACCTAAGCCGACCGGTTCCGCACCGAGGACGTACCGTGAACGCCCCGCATGCCATCGCCCTTCCGCCGTTGCCGCGCCTGCCCGTGGCGCTGCCGCGTTCGGGCGTCTCGGCCGAAGCACGTCGCGCCTTGCGGCAATTGCTGGGTGACGTCGATCGGGTGCTTGCTACTGCGTTTCGCGACGGTGCCGACGCCAGCGCGCTGGCGCGACGACGCGGCGAATCGGTCGAGCGGGTGGTTGCGCACGTGTGGATTGCCTGTCTGGGCGAGGTCAGCGAAACTACGCTGTTCGCCGTCGGCGGCTTCGGACGCGGCCTGCTGTTTCCCTATTCGGACGTGGACTTGCTGGCGCTGGTGACGTCGCCCGAACCAGCGCGCCTGCGAGCGCTGGAGCAGTTCTTCGCCACCCTGTGGGACATCGGTCTGAAGGTCGGGCATGCCGTGCGCGATCCTGCACAATGCCGCGCGCTGGCGGCGCAGGACGCCAGTGTGTTCACCAGCTTGCTCGATGCCCGGCGGCTGGCCGGCGATCCGGTATTCGACGCGCGCCTGCGCGCCATCATCGATGACCCTGCCTTGTGGCCGCCACGCGAATATCTGGCGGCCCGGCTGGCCGAACGCGATGCCCGGCATGCGCGCTATGACGACACCGCCTACAACCTTGAGCCGAATCTGAAGGATGGCCCCGGCGGGCTGCGCACGCTCGATTCGCTGCGCTGGATGGGACGACGGTTGGCGCATGCGGACGGCCTGGCCGGCATGGTGGCCGAAGGCCTGCTCGATCCGGCCGAGCAGGCCACCCTGGAGCAGTCCGAAGCCACCTTGCGGCGCTATCGCTATGCCCTGCACCTGGAGGCTGGCCGGCCCGAGGAACGGTTGCTGTTCGACTACCAGCGCGCGCTGGCCACGCGGCTGGGGTTTGAGGACGAACATGAGAAAAACCTGGGCGTCGAACAATTCATGCAGGGCTATTACCGCGCAGCGAGCCAGGTCGAGCGGCTCGGCGTGCAGGTAGCCGAGCGCTTCGAGGAAATGCTGGAGCCGCCTGGTGAAGAGCAGCCGGTGGGCGAGGATTTCGTGCGCTATGGCGTGCGGCTGGCGGCGCGCGATCCGCAACTATTCATGCAACGCCCAGCAGCGCTGGTTGAAATCTTCATCGCGCGACTGGACCAGCGCGGCGTGCTCGGCTTCAGCGCGGACACCATGCGGCGCATCCATCAGGCCACCGCCGTGCATGCCGACGCGCTGGCGGATGATCGCGAAGTTCTGGCGGCTTTCCTGCGCCTGCTGCGGCGGGGCGCGTCGGCGGTGGAGGCGCTGTGGCGAATGAACCGGCACGGCTTGCTGGCGGCGATCCTGCCGGCGTTCGGCAAGGTGTTCGGGCGCATGCAGTACGACCTGTTCCACGTCTACACGGTCGACGAACATACCTTGCGCGTGTTGCGCAACATGGCACGTTTTGCCGATCCGGCAGCGCACCGCGAATTTCCGCTGGGCTGTGAAATCTGGGCCAGCCTGCCCAAGCCTGAAGTGCTGCTTCTGGCGGCGCTGTTTCACGACATCGCCAAAGGCCGCGGAGGCGATCACTCGGTGCTTGGCGAGCAGGACGCTCGCGCCTTTTGCGCACGCCTGGGCCTGCCGCCGGGAGATGTCGAGCGGGTCGCCTGGCTGGTGCGCTGGCATTTGCTTATGAGTACCACCGCGCAGCGCCAGGACATCACCGACCCCGACGTGGTGCA
The DNA here is from genome assembly GCA_002413455.1 of Rhodanobacter sp. UBA5168. Classification (GTDB taxonomy): domain Bacteria; phylum Pseudomonadota; class Gammaproteobacteria; order Xanthomonadales; family Rhodanobacteraceae; genus Rhodanobacter. The sequence goes on from DHXA01000099.1 coordinate 20,187, forward strand.
CCGGTTTGCGGAACTGGTCGGCGAGCGCGAGCGGCTTGGCCAGCTGTACCTGTTGACCATCGCCGACATCATCGGCACCAGTCCGCGCTTGTGGAACGGCTGGAAGGATCGGCTGCTGTCCGACCTGTGTGTGGCGACCCGTTATGCGCTGCGCAGCGACGTGGAACTGCCGCGCGACATCGGCGTGCGCGTGCATGAGTGTTCCGAATATGCGCTGGCGCTGCTGATGAACGATGGCCATGCCGAAGCCGACGTGATGCGTGTATGGACAGATTTTCCGCAGCTCAGTTTCCTGCGTCACCGGCCTGAACAGATCGCCTGGCAGACGGCTTCGATCCTGCGTGCGAATGGCGTGTTGCCACTGGTCGCGGTGCATCCGCTATCGGTTCGCGGCAGCACCGAGCTGTTCGTCTACACGCCTGATCGCGATGGCTTGTTCGCCACCGTCACCGCCGTGCTGGACCGATTGCGCTTCTCGGTGATGGAGTCGCGCGTCCTCAGTTCGCCAACCGGCATGGCGTTGGATACCTTCCTGCTGCTTGATGCGGATAGCCAGCAGCCGGTCAGCACGGCGCGCGCGGACGAACTTCAGCAAAGGCTGCAACGGGCATTGACGCAATCCAGCGGCGTGCAGCCCAGCAAGCGCGGCATGTCGCGCCATCAGAAGCATTTCCAGATGACGCCGAAGATCAGTTTCCATGCTGCCGGCGACCGCACCCAGCTCGCCCTGGTGGGTACGGATCGTCCGGGCCTGCTCGCTGCGGTGGCGCAGGTCATGCTGCAGACCGGCGTGCGTGTGCACGACGCGCGCATCGCCACGTTCGGCGAGCGGGTGGAGGATTTCTTCCAGCTGACCGATCGTCACAATTCGCCACTCGATGCCAGCCTGCAGGAACGTTTGCTGCAGGCATTGCTGGAGCGGGTCGGGCCGGCACGGGACTGAACGCCGCTTCGGCGCGATTCACGGGGCGCGTTATCATCGTCAGGCTGCGAGTTGCAGCGGCCACGTGGTTCGTCCATGACTTACCTGCTGATCAAATCGCTGCACTTGCTGTTCGTCATCGCCTGGATGGCCACGGTGTTCTATCTCCCGCGAATCCTGGTGAACCTGGCCGAGACCGCCAACGAGCCGGCCGTGCAGGCGCGGCTGCAGTTGATGGGGCGGCGGCTGTACAAGTTCGGTCACAACATGTTCGGTATCGCATTCGTATTCGGGTTGGCCCTGTGGCAGGGCTGGCGGGTGTTTCCCGCCACGTTGCCGAACGTGACGGCGGGCATGCACTGGATCGACGCCAAGCTCACCCTCGTCGCCGTGCTGCTGGCGTATTTCATCTGGTGCGGCCTTCTGCTCAAGCGCAAGGCTGCGGGGGGCAGTTTGCCGCCGTCGCGGACGCTGCGCTGGATCAATGAACTGCCGGTGCTGTTGCTGCTCGCCGTGATCTATCTGGTGATCGCCAAGCCGTTCTGAGGGCCGTTCAACGCCACCCGTAGTAGTTGCGGTACCACGCCACGAATTTTTCCACGCCCTGTTCGATGGGCGTGCACGGTGCGTAGCCGACATCGCGGCGCAGCGCGGAGACATCCGCCCAGGTATCGGGTACGTCGCCGGGCTGCATCGGCAGCAGTCGTTTTTCGACGCTGCGGCCGAGGTTCTGTTCCAGCAGCTCGATGAAGCGCAACAACTGCACCGGTTGATCGTTGCCCAGATTGTAGACGCGGTACGGCGCGTTCGATGTGCCAGGATTCGGGGCTCCGGCGTCGTATGCGGGATCGGGTTCGGCGGGATGATCGAGTGCGCGGATTACCCCCTCGACGATGTCGTCGATATAGGTGAAGTCGCGGCTGTGGTGGCCATGGTTGAACACGTCGAGGGGTTCGCCGCGGCTGATCCGGTCGGCGAACAGGATCGGCGCCATGTCCGGGCGACCCCATGGTCCGTAAACGGTGAAGAAGCGCAGGCCGGTGGTGGGCAGGCCGTACAGATGGCTGTAGGTGTGCGCCATCAGCTCGTTCGCCTTCTTGCTGGCCGCGTACAGGCTGACCGGATGATCGACCGCATCTTCCACGGCGAACGGCAGCTTGCGGTTGGCACCATAAACCGAGCTGGACGAGGCGTAGACCAGGTGCTCGACGCCACCATGCCGACAGGCTTCCAGGACATTCACGAAACCGACCAGATTGCTCTGCACGTACGTGCGCGGGTTCTGCAGTGAGTAGCGCACGCCAGCCTGCGCGGCGAGGTTTACCACCCGTTGCGGCCGGAACGTGGCGAAGGCGTGATCCACCGCGGCAGCATCGGCCAGATCGGCGCGCTGATGGGTGTAATTCGGATGAGCGGCAAATTGAGCGAGTCGGGCTTCCTTCAGCGCCGGATCGTAGTAGTCGTTGTGATTGTCGAAGCCGTAGACTTCATCGCCACGCGCCAGCAGACGCTGTGCCAGGGCGGCGCCGACGAAGCCGGCCGTGCCGGTTACCAGAATGCGCATGGGCGATCCTCAGGATGACCCGTTCATTCTATCGCTGAAGGCCCGTTCGCATGGCCGCAACGGCGAGGATTGACAGGCAATTTGCGCTAAACTAGCGTTTCAACATTATTCCCAAGACCAAGGTGGCCCGCGCTTCGCCGGCCGAGTGTGCGACATGGCAACTAACCATTGTTCCAGCTGATGTCCACGACGCCTTGTGCTTACTTGAAGAAGGGCGGATGCCCTTTTTTGCTTTTCAGAGAATGGTTCCCATGATTGAGATCACGCTACCCGACGGCAGCAAGCGGCCGTTCGATCACCCCGTTACCGTGCAGGATGTGGCCGCCTCGATCGGCGCCGGTCTCGCCAAGGCGACGCTGGCCGGCAAGGTCGACGGCCAACTGGTCGATGCCAGCTTCCCGATCGAACACAATGCCAGCCTGCAGATTGTCACCGACAAGAGTCCCGAGGCGCTGGAAATCCTGCGCCATTCCACCGCGCACCTGATGGGGCAGGCGGTGCAGCGGCTGTATCCGGGCGCCCAGGTCACGATCGGGCCGGTGATCGACAACGGTTTCTACTACGACTTTGCCTACGAGCGGCCCTTCACGCCGGATGATTTGCCGAAAATCGAGGCGGAGATGGAGAAGATCGTCGCCGAGCAGTTGCCGGTGACGCGCAGCGTGAAGTCGCGTGACGAGGCGGTGAAGTTCTTCCGTGGCATGGGCGAGAACTACAAGGCCGAGATCATCGAGTCGATTCCGTCCGACGAGCCGCTGTCGCTGTATTCGCAGGG
>DHXA01000255.1 GCA_002413455.1 Rhodanobacter sp. UBA5168
GCGGTGTCGTAGTCGGCCTTGCTGATCGCCTGCGCCGCGAGCTGCTGGCGCGCCCGCTCGAAGGTGAGCTGGGACAGCTGGGCCGCGGCCTCCAGCTGTTGCAGCTGGGCCACGTCGTCGCCGTCGCGCAGTTGCAGCAGCAGCTGGCCCTGTTTCACGTCCTGGCCGGATTTCAGGTTCACCCCGGTGACCAGACCGGCCACGTCCATCGCCAGGTCGGCGCCGTTGGCGGCACGCAGGGTGCCGACGGCACTCAGCGCGGGTTGCCATGGCTGTTCGCGGGCGGTGGTGGTGCTTACCGTGAACGGCACCGGCTTCGGCATGTTGTGGATCATGCGCATGACCAGCAGCACCTTGATGCCGGCGATCAGCGCGATCAGCAGCAGCACGCCAACGATCATCCAGATCATGCGCTTGGTGGTGCTGGGCTTCTTGTCGACGCGCGTAGGCATGCGCGAACTCCTTGGGTTATGGCGATCATCCACGATCGCGAAAGTCAAAAAGCGGACATCACTGTCCGCACTCTTCAGAGAAGCTATTTCTTCTGGACGGCTACATTGGAGTCGGCGTCACTGCGCCAGCCGCCACCGAGGGCGGCATACAGCGCGGCGGTATCGGCCAGTCGCGCGACGCGCGCCTGGATCAGGGCGATGCGTGCCTGCTGGTAGCTGCGCTGGGCATCGAGCAGGTTGAGATAGCCGGTCGAACCGAGCTGGAACTGACGGAGGGTGAGCGCGAGCTGCTGCGATGCCGCGCTCTCGGCGGCGGCCTGCGCGGCCAGTCCTTCGGCATCGTATTGCAGCGCCTGCAGCGCATCGGCGACGTTCTGGAACGCGACCAGCACGGTCTGCTGCCAGTCCGCCACGGCCTTGTCCAGGCCGGCCTGGGCGGCGCGCTTCCTGTGCAGCAGCTCGCCGCCGTGGAACAGCGGCTGGGTCAGGCCCAGGCCCAGCGACCAGGCGCCGGTGCCGGCGGAAAACAAGTCGCCTGCGCGCAACGCCTGCGAACCGGCACTGCCGGAAAGCGTGATCTGCGGCAGCATCGCCGCGGTGGCCACGCCGACCTGGGCCGACGCTGCATGCAGCTGTGCCGAAGCCGCACGGATATCCGGGCGCTGCTCGACCAGGCCCGAGGGCAGGCTGACCGGGATGTCGCGCGGCAGGCCGATCGCATCCAGCGTCAGCGGCGACAGCTCCAGTTGCGCCGGCGTGGTGCCCAGGTAGGTCGCCAGCTGGTTCCGCGTCGCGGCGAGCTGGGCGCGCAGTGGCGGCAGGGTGGCCTCGGTGGCGGCGAGCTGCGAGCGCACGGCCAGCGTGTCGGACAGCGACTTCGAGCCGATCTGCTGTTGCTGGCGGGCGATCTGCAGACTCTTGCCCTGGATGTCCAGGATCTGTTCGGTCGCGCGCAGCTGCTCGCGCAACGAGGCTTCCTGCAGCGACGCGGTGACCACGTTGGCGGCCAGGGTCAGGTAGGTGGTATCGAGCTGGGCGCGCTGGTAATCGGCCAGCGCCAGCTGCGCCTCGATCCCGCGGCGCACGCCGCCGAACAGATCGAGGGTATAGCCGATGCTGACCGAGGCGTTGTAGACGGTGAACGGGCCGCGCCCGGCGGGCCCCACCGACTGCGCGGCGGACTGCTTCTGGCGGGTGGCGCCGGCGCCGGCATCCAGCGACGGGAACAATCCGCCGTGTGCCGCATTGGCGTTTTCCTGCGCCTGGCGCAGTGCCGCCTGGGCCGACGCCACGGTGGGACTGTGGCTCAGCGCCGTGTTCACCCGGCGGGTCAGCTCGGCATTCCCGAACGTTGTCCACCAGCGCGCCGGCACGTCGCGGCCCTGCAGAAAACGCTGGGCGTCGCCGCCGGCGGTCTTCGTTGCCGCGGTGCCGGCTGGCAGTGCTTGCGCCGTAAAGCGATTCACCGGCGGCGCGGCGGGACGCCGGTAGTCGGGACCTACCGCGCAACCGGCAAGCGCCAGACCGGCCAGCAAGGTGAAAGCGCAGCCGACGAACGAGGCGGATTTCGCATCAGACAGGAGAAGGGACAAGGGGATAACCTGGGCAAGGGAGCACCGGGCCGGCAAAATAGCAGACTGGCGAGTTCAGATATATAGGGTGATGGTCACAAATTTCGGATTTTGATGTCAAACGGCTCGGCCCGGAGCTGGCAGGTGCGGGCACGCCGGTACAACAAACCCTCACGATCACCCCATCGATCGCGGCCCAAGCTCTACGTCCGCGCTTGCCTCGCTGCCGTGCCAGTCACCAGTCGACTGCGCAGCCACGCCAGGCTGAAGGACGGCCAGATGCCGTTGCGAGCGGTGTCATCCCGCCAGCAAGGCGTGTGCCCGCGCCACCACGTTGGCGACGGTGAAACCGAATTCGCGCAGCAGCACGTCGGCCGGGGCGGAGGCGCCGAAGTGGTCGATGCCGAGCATGTCGCCGCGGGCGCCGACGTAGCGCTCCCAGCCCTGCGGCACGCCGAGTTCGACCGCCAGGCGCGCGGTGACCTGGGGCAGCAGCACCTGGTCGCGATAGTCTCGCGGCTGCGCGTCGAACAGCTCCCAGCTCGGCATCGACACGCAGCGCACGGCGATCCCTTCGTTCCCCAGCTTTTCCGCGGCGGCGACGATCAGTCCGACTTCGGATCCGCTGGCGATCAGGATCAATGACGGCTTGCCGTCCTTCGCGTCGCTCAGCACGTAGGCGCCCTTGCGCAGGCCGTCGGCGCTGGCGTAATGCGTGCGGTCGAGCGTGGGCACATCCTGCCGGGTCAGCGCCAGCAACACCGGACGCTTTGTCGATTCCACCGCGACTTTCCACGCCACCGCGGTCTCGTTCGCATCGGCCGGTCGGATCACGGTGAGGTTGGGGATCGCGCGCAGGCTGGCCAGCTGTTCGATCGGCTGGTGGGTAGGGCCGTCCTCGCCCAGCGCCACGCTGTCGTGGGTGAACACGTGCACCACGTGGAGGCCCATCAGCGCAGCCAGACGGATCGCCGGGCGCATGTAGTCGGAGAAGATCAGGAAGGTCGAACCGTATGGTACGAAGCCGCCGTGCACGGCCAGTCCATTCGCGATCGCGCCCATCGCATGCTCGCGCACGCCGAAGTGCAGGTTGCGCCCGGCGTAACTCCAGCCGCCGCCGTCGGAACCCTGGCTGTCTTCGCCCGGCGCCAGCGGTGGATTGAAGTCGCCCAGGTCCTTCAGCGCCGTGTGGGTGGACGGATCGAGGTCGGCCGAGCCGCCGCCCAGCGCGGCCAGTTTCGGCGCGATCGCGTTCATCACCTTGCCGCCGGCGACGCGGGTGGCGAGGCCCTTGGCGTCGGCGGGAAACACCGGGATGTCCGCGTCCCAGCCCGTCGGCAGTTCGCCATCCAGGCGGCCTTGCAGCTCGGTCGCCAGCTCGGGGAAGGCTTTGGTATAGACGTCCATACGGCTGTTCCAGGCGCGTTCGGCCTCCGCGCCGCGATCCAGTGCCTCGCGGAAATGCGCCAGCGCCGGCGGCGGCAGCAGGAAGTCGGGTTCGACCGGCCAGCCCAGCTTCTCCTTGGTCTTCCTGACGTCCTCGACGCCCAGCGGCGAGCCGTGCGCCTTGAACGTGTCCTGCTCGGGCGAGCCGTAGCCGATATGCGTACGCACCAGGATCAGCGAGGGCCGCGTGGTGTCGGCGCGGGCCGCATCCAGTGCGGCATGGATCGCGACCAGGTCGTTGCCGTCGGCCACGTGGATGGTCTGCCAGCCGTAGGCTTCGAAGCGCTTCGCACGATCCTCCGAGAAGGTGATGTCGGTGCCGCCGGCCAGCGTCACGTAGTTGTCGTCGTACAGGCAGATCAGCTTGCCCAGCTTCAGATGGCCGGCCAGCGAGGCCGCCTCGCTGGCCACGCCTTCCATCAGGTCGCCATCGCTGACGATGGCCCAGGTGTGGTGGTCGATCACGCCGTGGCCGCCGCGGTTGTAGCGCGCGGCCAGGTGCGCCTCGCCGATCGCCATGCCCACTGCGTTCGCCAGGCCCTGGCCGAGCGGGCCGGTGGTGATCTCGACGCCCGGCGTGTGGCCGTACTCGGGATGCCCGGGCGTTTTGCTGCCCCACTGGCGGAACTGCTTGAGATCGTCCAGGGTGAGGTCGTAGCCGGTGGCGAACAGCAGGCTGTACAGCAGCGCCGAGCCGTGGCCGGCGGAGAGTACGAAGCGGTCGCGAGCGGGCCAGTGCGGATTGGCGGGGTTGTGCTTCAGCTGCCGCGTCCACAGCGCGTAGGCCATCGGCGCGGCGCCCAGCGGCAAGCCGGGGTGGCCGCTGTTGGCCTTCTGCACCATGTCCACCGACAGGAAGCGCAGCAGATCGATGCATTGCTGGTCGAGGGTGTGGGACATGGCGGTATCTCCGATGGTGGTGTGCGGAAACTCAGGCGAGCGCGGCGTCGACGATGCCCTGGGCTTCCTTCAGCAGGCTCTGCAGGTGTTCTTCGCTCTTGAAGCTCTCGGCATAGATCTTGTAGATCGCCTCGGTGCCGGACGGTCGCGCGGCGAACCAGCCGCTGGCGGCGATGACCTTGATGCCGCCGATCGCCGCGCCGTTGCCGGGCGCGTTGTCCAGCACCTGCTCGATCTTTTCGCCGGCGAGCTGGTCGCTCTTCAATTGATCGGGCGACAGTTTCGCCAG
>DHXA01000229.1:0-220 GCA_002413455.1 Rhodanobacter sp. UBA5168
GCTTCCATCGTCAACGTGGCCAGTTGGCGCAAACGCGTGCCGCCGGCGTCGGCGAGCAGCTCCTTCAGCCGTGCGCCGGCGTCGTCCTGGTCCAGGCTGTGGCGTTCGGCCAGCGAGGCGGCCAGTGCGCGTCCCATCGAGTCGAAGATCAGGGCGTAGGCGAAGGCATGCAGCACACCGCCGCCTAGCGTGCCCAACCCGGGAAACGCTTTCAGCGCGT
>DHXA01000229.1:586-4113 GCA_002413455.1 Rhodanobacter sp. UBA5168
ACGCCCTGGATCACCAGGTCGCTGCCCGGTGCCACCGCAGCGAGCGCGCCGACGATGGCGCGCCGCGCATATTTGCGCACGATGCGTTCGGCCTCCTCGGCGCGTGTTTGTGTTTCCAGTGTGCCGGTGCGTTGATGCAGCCCGGCCAGTACGGCGTTTTCACGCAGGTTCTCCAGGCCTTCGGCGCCGGGCGCGGTGAGCCGGGCGAGTGCCTGCAGCAAGGGATCGATGGCCGGCATGCGCTGACGTTCGACCGACTCGGTACCGCCGTCGGCCAGCTGGCGCTGATAGCGCTCGCTGCCGCCGGCGCTGATCGCCAGTACCGCGCTGGCGATGCCGCGTGATTGCCGGCTCAGGCGGGCAAGCAACTGGTCGCGTTCAAGCGCCGTCCACTGGTCTGCCTTGTTCAGCGCCAGCAGCAGCGGCTTGCCGAATTCGGCAAGCCAGCGCAGTTCGTCGGCCTGGCTGCGGTTGAGGTCGCCGGCGCACAGATAGATCACCGCGTGCGCGCGCAGCGCTTCCTCGCGCGCCAGCGTCTCGTGCGTCTCGCCGCCGGCCTCGCGGCTGCCGGGCACGTCGGCCAGCACCAGCGTGCGGCCGTCTGGCAAGACGCCGTCGTAGTGACCGACTTCGCGCGTGGTGCCGCCGCGCGCATCGCTGGCGATCAGCGCGTGCGGCGCCAGGGCGCGGATCAGGCTTGACTTGCCGGTGGAGATTTCGCCGAACAACGCGATGTAGACGCGCGCACTGGCGCGGCGGCGATCGAGCTCGCCGAGTTCAGCGGCCAGTGCGCCGGTATCGGCACCGCGTTCGCGCAACTGGCCGATGCGTTGTTCCAGACTGCTGCGGTCGGGCACCGGCAGGGGCCGACGTTTACGCCGCGGCCGCAGCAACCACCACAGTACGCTCACGCCGACTGCTGCGAAGATCAGCAGAATCCCGCCAAACGTCCATTGCAGCCACGTCGGCAACGCGAGAAAGCGTTGCGCCAAGGCCAGCGCACGTTCGGCTGCCGCGAACAGCAGCCACACCAAGGCGGCCATGGCTAGCGCGGAGAGCAGCAATCGCAGGCGTCGGGACATGGTCGCATTCTAGCGATCTTCTTCAGGCTGACTTCGCGGACCCCGCAGAGCGTCGACGCCAGGACGGCGGTCAGGCTGCGCTCGCACCGGTGTCGTGGTTTTGGCACTATCGTGGAATGGGGCGACACAGCTTCGACCGGAGCTGCGCGGGTTTCGCGACAGCGGTTCGTGGGGAAACTGGATGGGGAGCGGTTTCAGGTGGTCGGCATGGTTGCTGGGCATGGCCCTGGCCGTGTTTGTGTCTGCGCCGGACGCTCTGGCTGCAGCCCTGGCTCGCGGCGCGCCGACAACGGGCCCGCTGTCGACGCCGCAGTTCCGGCGCTACGAGACGACGGACGGTTTGCCGAGCGGGGCGATCTATGCCGTGGCGCAGGACCGCAACGGCTTGATGTGGTTTGGCTCGGCCGGCGGTCTCGTACGCTTCGACGGCGTCAGCTTCAAGGTGTTCCGGCACGCGGCGGACGACCCGGGCTCACTGCCTGCCAATCCGACGTATGCGCTGCTGATCGATCGCGACAACCGGGTCTGGACCGGTGGTATTTCGACCGGGCTGACTGCCTATGACCAGAAGAGCGGTCACTTCCGGCACTGGACGCACGACGACAAGCAGGCGGCCAGCCTTGCCAGCGACGAAGTCTGGGGCATGGCGCAGACGACCGACGGCAGTTTGTGGGTGGCCACGGAGAGCGGCCTCGATCGCATGCGAGCTGATCGGAAAGGCTTCGATCACGTTTCGCTGGATGCTGCCGGAAAACATTCCGGCTCGTTCGGCCAGACGCGCGCGCTGCTGGCGGAGGCCGATGGCCGCCTGTGGATCGGTGCGGAAAGCGGGCTGTACCTGCGTGAGCCCGATGGCACGATGCACCGGGTGCCGGTAGACCCCTCGTTTCGTGGCGACGTGGGCAAGACCTGGCGCATCGACGGCGGTCACGGCGAGGTCAGGGTGTCGCTGACGGGCGGTCTGCTGATCATTGGCACCGATGGAGTGGCGCGGCCACTGGCGAACCAGCAACTGTCATCGCAACGGATCATGAGCAGTACCCGCGATGCGCTGGGGCGGCTGTGGATCGGTACAGCGAATGGCGTCCTGCTGGATCATGGCGACGGACATCTGCAGCGGATCGCCGGTCAACCGCTGCTGCCGGGTGGGCTTCCGGGCAGCAAGACATGGCAGACCGCGCTCGACGGTGAAGGTGGACTGTGGATCACGTTCGAACAGTCCAGCCTTGCCTACCTGCCACCGGGCTGGAACGGGTTCGCCCGCTTTACCCACATTCCGGATGATCCTGGCAGCCTGACCGGTATCGCGCCGTCGGCGATCGTCCTCGGCGGCGACGGCAAGTTGTGGCTGGGCGGCAACAATGGCTGGATCGACAAGCTGGATGCGACCACCGGCCGGGTGCAGCATGTGATGCAGGGAATACAGGGCCAGATCGTGTCCCTGGCCGAGGATTCGCGCGGCCGGTTGTGGATCGACAACCCACCCCAGCTGAACCTGTTCGATCACGGCAAGCTCATCCCGATCGATCTCGACCATGCCCAGGTGACACGACCGGTGCTGCTTTGCGCCGGTGACGATGGGCAGATGTACGTCGCTTCATGGAATGAGGGCGTGTTCGTGGTTGACCCGGACAGCCTGGCCGTTGCACCGATAGCGATGGAGCCGGGGAACGACGGCATCCTGCGCCCCGATCAACTCAGCTTCCACGCGGGCAGCCTCTGGTATGCGAGTGAAGGCGGCTTGCTGCGCCAGGACGGCAAAAACGGAAAGCTGCTTTTCGTACCCGGCACACCGCGCCAGGAAATTCTCGCTTTCGCCTTCGATGCGACGGGCTTCTGGCTGGCCACCAGGTTGGCGCTCGAACACTACCGGTATGCCGAGGGACGTGCGGTGCGCGATGACAGCATCGGCCTCGGCCACGGGGAGCTCAAATCCGATCTGCGCGACTTGCGGGTCGACCGGCAGGACCGGCTTTGGGTGTTTGCCAATCCAGGCCTGTGGCAGTTCGATCGGCGCACGCGTCGCTTCCGGTCGTTTGGTCCTTCGCATGGTCTTTTGAACGCCTATTTCGATGGCGGTGCGACCGCCATGGCGCCCGGGGGAATGATGTTCGCCGCCAACAGTGGCGGGGTCGTGGCATTCCAGCCAGAGCGGTTGCTGCAGACGGATGCGACGGGGCCGACATCGGCATTGACGGTGGTGCATCTCGACGTGCAGCGCGAAGGTGAAGTGCACGCCATCGCCCCCGACAGGGCGTTGGTGCAGCTGGGCTGGCGTGACCGCAACCTGCGTGTGGGTGTGCGCCTCGCTTCGTTCATCAATCCCGCCATCAACCATTATCGTTTTCGATTGAATGGCTTTGACAACGGCTGGGTGGATGCCGACAACCGCGGCGAACGGGATTTTGCCGGACTGGCCGCTGGCGACTACACGCTGGAAATCAT
>DHXA01000201.1:0-1134 GCA_002413455.1 Rhodanobacter sp. UBA5168
GAAGGCTTGCGCAACATCGGTCCCTGCACGGCGACGCTGGCGGCGGCCGAGCAACTGGAGGCGCACCGCCGCGCGGTGACCTTGCGACTGGCGGTATTGGAGGCGCGATCATGAGCGTGCTCGATCTGGCTCGGCCGGAGATCCGCGCGATGCAGCCGTATTCCTCGGCGCGGATGGAGGCCAGCGGCGGCGAGGTCTTCCTCAACGCGAACGAGTCGGCGTGGGCCCCGGTGGGCGACGACGGTCTCGGCTGCAACCGCTATCCCGAACCGCAGCCCGCGGCGCTGGTCGATGCGCTGGCGGCACTCTATGGCGTGCGGCGCGGACAGTTGCTGGTCGGCCGCGGCAGCGACGAGGCGATCGATCTGCTGGTGCGCGCGTTCTGCCGCGCGGGCCGCGATGCGATCCTGATCCAGCCGCCGACGTTCGGCATGTACGCGGTGTGTGCGCGGGTACAGGATGCAGGCCTCGTCGAGGTGCCGCTGGCGGCGGATTTCACCCTGGACGTGGACGCCGTGCTGGCAGCACTGACCGCGGCGGTGAAACTGGTCTTCATCTGTACGCCGAACAATCCCACCGGCCAGCCTGTGCCGCGCGCCGCGGTCGAGCGGCTGGCGCGGGCGCTGAGCGGTCGCGCATTGCTGGTGGTGGACGAGGCCTATGTGGAGTTCGGCGATGCAGGCAGCGTGGCGGACCTGATCGACCACTACGACAACCTTGCCGTGTTGCGCACCTTGTCCAAGGCCTGGGCGCTGGCCGGTGCACGCGTCGGCAGTCTGCTGGCGAATGCCGAGGTGATCGCGCTGCTGCGCCGGATCATGGCGCCGTACCCGCTGCCACTGCCATGCGTGGACGCGGCGCTGATGGCGCTGTCCGGCTGGGGCCAGGCGAACGCGCGTGAGCGCATCGGCATCGTGCGCGAGCAACGCGCGCGCATGCAGGCGGCGCTGCGCCGGTTGCCCGGCGTGCGCGAGGTGCTGCCGTCACAGGCGAATTTCCTGGCCGTGCGCTTCGACGATGCCGGTGCCGTCTACCAGCGCCTGCTCGACGCCGGCATCGTGGTGCGCGACGTGCGTCGTTACCCGAACCTCGGCGACGCACTGCGCATCACCATCGGCACGCCGGCAGAGAATG
>DHXA01000201.1:1431-2623 GCA_002413455.1 Rhodanobacter sp. UBA5168
AAGATCCTTTTCGTCGATCGCGACGGCTGCCTGATCGAGGAGCCGGCCGATGAGCAGATCGACAGCTACGAGAAGCTGGCCCTGCTGCCGGGCGTGATCGCGGCGTTACAGCGCTTCGTCGCGGCCGGCTACGAACTGGTGATGGTGACGAACCAGGATGGCCTGGGTACCGACAGTTTTCCCGAACCGCATTTCACTGGGCCACACGAACTGCTGCTGCGCATCCTCGCCTCGCAAGGCATCCGCTTTTGCGAAGTGCTGATCGACCGCAGCTTCCCGCATGAAGGCAGGGATACGCGCAAGCCGGGCATCGGCATGCTGCGGCACTACCTCGCCGACGACAGCTGGAGCCGCGCGGCGTCGGCGATGGTGGGCGATCGCGAGACCGACCTGCAGTTTGCCGCGAATCTGGGCGTGCGTGGTCTTCGGGTGGGCCCGCTCGGCCTCGACTGGGAGGTGCTGGCGCACCAGTTGCTGGATGCACCGCGCACGGCCACGGCGATGCGCAACACGAAGGAAACCTGCATCACGGTCAGCGTCGACCTGGATCGGATGGCCGAGCCGAAGGTACGCACCGGGCTGGGTTTCTTCGACCACATGCTGGAGCAGATCGGCAAGCACGGCGGCTTCGCGCTGGAGCTGACTTGCGACGGCGATATCCATATCGACGAGCACCACACCATCGAGGATTGCGCGCTGGCACTGGGTGGCGCCTTGAAAGAAGCACTCGGCGACAAGCGCGGCATCGGCCGCTACGGCTTCACCCTGCCGATGGACGAAGCACAGGCCGACGCCGCGCTGGATCTGTCCGGCCGGTCGTACTTCGTGTTCGAGGGCAGCTTTCCGCGCGAGCGCGTGGGCGACGTGCCGACCGAGCTGGTGCCGCATTTCTTCCGTTCGCTGTGCGAAAGCCTGGGCGCGAACCTGCATCTGTCCGTGCACGGCGACAACGCGCATCACATGGTCGAAGCCTGCTTCAAGGTGGTGGCACGCACGCTGCGCCAGGCGATCCGCCGCGAGGGCAGCGAACTGCCCAGCACCAAGGGCGCGCTGTGATGAACGTGGTCCTGGTCGACGCCGGAGGCACCAATATCGGTTCGGTGCGTTACGCGCTGCAACGGCTGGGCGTGGATGCCGCGCTGACCTCGGACGCGGCGACGATCCGCGCCGCAGACAAGGTCATCCTGCCCGG
>DHXA01000251.1:0-16949 GCA_002413455.1 Rhodanobacter sp. UBA5168
ATCGCCATCGGCGTGCTGGGTGCCCTGCTGGCGTCGCGCTGGCAGGGGCCGCCGCGCACATTCACCTTGCTGGCCTGGCTGGGTGCCATCGGTCTGGTGGCGGTGATGCTGGATGGCGCGGTGTTGTGGCATCTGCTGCGCGATGGCTACCTGCTGGTGCTGGCGCTGTCGGCGCTGTGCCTGGTGCTCGCCAGCCAGCAACGGTCGCGCGGCACAGACCAGCCGCTGCGCGGCTTGGGCTGGCTGCGCTCTTGGGGGCGCCTGAGCTACGAGATCTATCTCAGCCATATGTTCGTGGTGTTCGCCGTCGTGCGGCTGTTCAGGCTCAGCGGTGCCGATCAGCGTCTGGGTTTTCTCTGGTATCTGCTGGCGCTGCCGTCGTGCTGGCTGCTCGGCGCGGCGGTGGAGCGCTGGTTGTCGACACCGTGCGAACGCTGGCTGCGCGAGCGGCTGGCAAAGTCCGGGCGTATCGACACAACGACGTTCCAAGCAGCCGACGAGTCCGGCGCAACGCCGTAAGTCGCAGGTCGCAATGACACGGGCAACGCCCGCTGAACTCCCGGTAGCGTAAGCTGTACACGGGCGGCTATCCGCCCGGGAGAGGTTCGGTGAAGAAAGAAGACGAAACGCACATGCAGATTGTTTCCGCGGATATCAGTTCGGAATCACTTACCGGCATGGTTATTTTCCGGCCGCATTGCGTGTCCCGCGCGGGCCGCAAGGTGCCTGAAGCCAGCAAGACCGGCAACTGGTACGCCCTGCGTCCAGCCGAGGTGCGCAGCTTCGCGCGTGCGCTGCTGGACGCGGCCGACTCGATGGATCTGAAAGCGAAGATGCTGCAGGCCGCCAAGCCCGCCCTGGGCTGATGCCGTACAGGCGCAGGGCTGCTGCGCAAGGCGCTCAATCGTGCCGGTACCGGTTGATCGTGTCGCGCAATGTCTGCGTGGCGGCGCGGGCAGCCTGGGCGAAATCCTGGCCGCCGCCGGCGTAAAGGATTGCGCGTGACGAGCTGATCATCAGGCCGCCGCCGTCGATCGTGCGACCGTTTCGTACTACCGCTTCCACGTCACCGCCCTGGGCACCGATACCTGGCACCAGCAACGGGACATCGCCGACCAGGGCGCGTACTTCGGCCAGCTGCTCGGGCCAGGTGGCGCCCGTCACCAGCGCGCAGTTGCCGTGGGTGTTCCATTCGCGCGCGACGATCTGCGCCACGTGCTGGTACAGCGGTTTGCCACCGCCGCTCTCATCCGACACGAGGAGGTCCTGCAGGTCGGCGGCGCCGGCGTTGGAGGTGTGGCACAGGAGGATCACACCCTTGTCCCCGCGATCGAGGAACGGCTGCACCGAATCGCGGCCGAGGTACGGATTCAGGGTGACCGCGTCGGCACCGTAACGGTCGAATGCTTCGGCGACGTAATGTTGCGCGGTGCTGCCGATGTCGCCGCGCTTGGCGTCGAGGATTACCGGTACGCCAGGATGTTTCTCGTGGATGTGCGCGATCAGCCGCTCAAGCGCGTCTTCGGCTCGCAACGCGGCGAAGTGCGCAATCTGCGGCTTGAACGTGCAGACCAGGTCGGCGGTGGCGTCGACGATGGCGCGACAGAAATCGAAGACTGCGTCGGGCGCGTCACGCAGATGCACGGGAAACTTCGCCGGTTCCGGATCGAGCCCGACGCAGACCAGCGAGTCGTTGCTGGCCCAGGCTTGCCGCAGTGACTGCATGAAGTGCATTCGAAGTTTCCCGTTGCGTGGCGGCGGCGAATTGCTGACTTCCTCTCCCCCACAGCTTCACCGCTGGGGGAGAGGGTTTTCAAGCCAGCTTCTTGTACTTCACCCGATGCGGCTTGGCGCCTTCCTCGCCGAGGCGACGCTTCTTGTCCGCTTCGTATTCGTTGTAGTTGCCGGGGAAGAACTCCACGTGCGAGTCGCCCTCGAACGCGATGATGTGGGTGGCGACGCGGTCGAGGAACCAGCGGTCATGCGAGATCACCATCACGCAACCGGGGAATTCCAGCATCGCGTCTTCCAGCGCGCGCAGAGTCTCCACGTCCAGATCGTTGGACGGTTCGTCGAGCAGCAGCACGTTGCCGCCCTGCATCAGGGTCTTGGCCAGGTGCAGGCGACCGCGCTCGCCGCCGGAGAGGGACCCCACCAGCTTCTGCTGATCAGTGCCCTTGAAGTTGAAGCGGCCGATGTATGCACGCGACTGCAGTTCGTAGCGACCGATGGTGATGATGTCGGCGCCGCCGGAGACTTCCTGCCACACGTTCTTCTTCGGATCGAGGTTGTCGCGCGACTGGTCGACGTAGGCCAGTTGCACGGTGTGGCCGAGCTTCATTTCGCCGGCGTCGGGCTGCTCCACGCCGGTGATCAGCTTCATCAAGGTGGACTTGCCGGCGCCGTTCGGGCCGATCACGCCGACGATCGCGCCCGGCGGCACCTTGAACGACAGGTCGTCGATCAGCAGCCGATCGCCGAACGACTTGCTGACGTTCTTGAACTCGATCACTTCCTGGCCCAGGCGCTCGCCCGGCGGGATGTAGAGTTCGTTGGTCTCGTTGCGCTTCTGGTACTCGACCGAGTTCAGTTCCTCGAAGCGGTTGATGCGCGCTTTGCCCTTGGACTGGCGGCCCTTGGCGGCCGAACGCACCCACTCGAGTTCGCGTGCGAGAGCTTTCTGGCGGCCCTTCTCGGCGGCCTCTTCGCGGGCCAGGCGTTCGCCCTTCTGCTCCAGCCACTCGGTGTAGTTGCCCTTCCACGGAATGCCGCGGCCGCGATCGAGTTCGAGAATCCACTCGGCCGCGTTGTCGAGAAAGTAGCGATCATGCGTGACGGCCACCACGGTGCCGGGATAGTCGTGCAGGAACTGCTCCAGCCAGTCGACCGATTCGGCGTCCAGATGGTTGGTCGGCTCGTCCAGCAGCAGCATGTCAGGCTTGGACAGCAGCAGGCGGCACAGTGCCACGCGGCGCTTTTCGCCGCCGGACAACGGCCCAATCTTCGCGTCCCACGGCGGCAGGCGCAGCGCGTCGGCGGCGACTTCGAGCTGGCGCTCCAGCGCATGCGCGTCGTTGGCGGCCAGCAAGTTCTCCAGCTTCTGCTGCTCGATGGCGAGCTTGTCGAAGTCGGCGCCTTCTTCCGCATAGGCGGCGTAGACCTCTTCGAGGCGCTTCTGCGCGTCGAGGATCTCGGCAACGCCTTCCTCGACCGCTTCGCGCACGGTCTTCTCCGGATCGAGCTGCGGCTCCTGCGCCAGGTAACCGATCTTGGTGCCCGGCTGCGCGCGCGCCTCGCCCTGGAAATCGGTGTCCACGCCGGCCATGATCTTCAGCACCGTGGACTTGCCCGCGCCATTCACGCCCAGCAGGCCGATCTTGGCGCCGGGGAAGAAGGACAGCGAGATGTCCTTGATGATCTGGCGCTTCGGGGGAACGATCTTGCTGACCCCGTTCATGGTGTAGATGTATTGCATGTCGACTCCGGAAAGATGTGCCGCCGCAGCCACCACGGGCGGCTGCTATGAACCGGGCATTATAGCGGCTGCGCGGATGGTCGCGGCTCAGGCCACCGGTTTGCGGCGTTTGCCTGGCGCCGATGTCGGCGCCAGGCCGGCCAGCAGCAGGTCGACCAGCTGCGCGAAGGCGGCGTCTTCGCCCGGCATGCCCCACAGGTGGGCCATGCCGGGGTAGTGGAAGCGCGAGGTGGCGTCGAAGATCGCCAGCGCGGTGGCCCTGGCATCCACCTTGCGAAAATCGCCGCTGGCCACACCGGCGGCGACGATCGAGGCGATCTGCTCGCGCAGGTGTTCGACGTGCTCGCCGATCACCTCGCGCGCATTCGCGGCCAGGGCGCCATAGGTGGTGAACAGTTCCGGTTCGCCCAGCGCCTTGTCGCGCTTGATGGCGCGCAGCGTGGCCAGCCACTGGCGCAACCGCGCCGGCGGCGCGGTACGGCTGGCGGCGATTGCGCGCAGCGGCGCCATCATCCGTTCCAGCCAGCCGCGCAGCACCGCATCGCGCAGCGCCGCCTTGCTGGCGAAATGGCGATACACGCTGCCGTGACTGACCCCCAGTGCCTGCGCCACGTCGACCACGGTGGCCTTGCCGGGACCGTAGCGGCGCAGCACGTCCTCAGCGGCGGCGAGGATGCGTTCGGGGGTCAGCACGGAGTCGTTCATGCCGCGGATTCAACCATGCCGAGGCTGGCGCTGACGAGTTTGTCGACCACGTAGCCGAGTGGAATGTGGCCGCGCACGTGCTCCGCCGCGCCGTTTTCGAAGCCGATCCAGCCGTTGTTGAAGCCGTCCAGCATGGCGACGCGCGGGCCGGTGTGGCCGGCCGGCATGCCTTCGTCTTCGAAGCGCGCCACCCATTGCTCGCGTGGCACCGCGGTCGTCTCGACATCATGTTCGAGCACCGCGGCCAGTGCCTGCGCCATGTCGAGCGGGCTGTAGCGCCGCGGGCCTTCCAGCTCGATCACGCGGCGACCGAACCATGTTTCGGTGAGGGTGGTGGCGACGGTGCGGCCGATGTCGTCGGTGGCGACCATCGGTATCGCGCGATCGAGCGGTTGCAGGTAGCTGGCGAGACGGCCTTCGCGCTGCGCCAGTGCCACGTCCCAGCGGATGTTCTCCATGAACCATGCGGCACGCACATGGGCGCGCGGCATGGACAGTGTGTCGAGTGCGTTTTCCAGCAGTTGCAGCTGGGTGATCAGACCCAGGTCCCGATCATGCTGGGCGCCGATCGACGACAGTGCGACCACCTTCGGCGGCTGCGCCTGACGCAACGCGACGGTCAGTGTCTGCACCAACGCGCGCGGTTCGGCGAAATCGGGACTGGGTGCGAAGTTGGCCGGCAACATGACGAACACGCCGTCGACGTCGCTGAACGCGGCGGACAGCGCATCCGCATCGGACCAGTCGGCGATGGCGATCTCGGCGCCGCGCGCGGCCCAGGTCGCAGCCTTCGCCTTGTCGCGCACGATGGCGCGCACGCGCTGGCCGTTGTCCAGCAAATGCCTGGCGGTGGCGCTGCCGACCTGGCCGGTGATGCCCATGATGGCGTACATGTGATGCTCCTTGGAAAGGGGGAGAGGTGTCTGCTTCAGCGTGCGTCGCGTTCGCTGTCGAGCATGGCCATTTGCGCGGTGGCGTAACGATCGCCCGCCGCTGCACCGGGCGGTACGGCGTGCTCGATCGTGGCAAGGTCGTCGCCGGTGAGGGTTACCTGCAATGCGCCCAGTGCTTCGTTCAATCGTTCGCGCGTGCGGGCGCCGACCAGCGGCACGATGTCGTCGCCACGCGCCAGCACCCAGGCGATCGCCAGCTGCGCCACGCTGCAGCCGCGTGCGTCGGCGAGTCCGCGCAGCACGTCGACCAGTTGCAGGTTGTGTTCGAGGTTGTCGCCCTGGAAGCGCGGGCTGTGCTGGCGGAAGTCGCGTGCGTCGGTGCCGTGGTTCTTCGTCCAGTGGCCGCTGATCAGTCCGCGCGACAGCACGCCGTAGGCGGTGACGGCGATGCCCAGTTCGCGGCAGGCCGGCAGGATCGCGTCCTCGATGCCGCGCGAAATCAGCGAGTACTCGATCTGCAGGTCGGCCACCGGCAGCACGGCATGCGCGCGACGGATGGTTTCTGCACCCACTTCTGACAGGCCCAGGTGGCGCACGTAACCGGCCTGCACCAGCTCGGCAATCGCGCCTACGGTGTCCTCGATCGGCACATTCGGATCCAGCCGGGCCGGGCGGTAGACGTCGATGTAGTCGGTACGCAGGCGTTTCAGCGAATACGCCAGTGCGGTTTTCACCGCCGCCGGGCGCGAGTCGAAACCCAGCCACGCGCCGTCCGGGCCACGCTGGGCGCCGAACTTCACGCTGAGCTGGTAGCTGTCGCGCGGGCGCCCGGCCAGCGCCTCGCCCAGCAGCAGTTCGTTGTCGCCCATGCCGTAGAAATCGCCGGTGTCGAGCAGGGTGACGCCGGCATCCAGCGCGGCATGCACGGTGGCGATACCTTCGCTGCGGTCGGCCTTGCCGTAGAGGTCCGACATGCCCATGCAGCCGAGGCCGAGGGCGGAAACCTGCGGGCCGTTATGGCCCAGGGTGTGATGTTTCATGGTGGCTTGCCTGCATGGGGTTGGAAGTTGATAGTAGATATTTGAATGACAGATTTCAATATCTGTCATTCAAATATCTGCGTGAGCGCCCTGCCGGGCATCCCATCGGTGGCCCGGAGTGCCCGTCGGGGCTACACTTCGGGGCTTCCCCGCCCGCCACTTCACGAGGTCAGAATGTTCCCCAAGGACTGCACGATTGCCGGTTACGACGACGAACTGGCCAGGGCCATCGCCGATGAGGGCCAGCGCCAGGAAGATCACGTCGAGCTGATCGCCTCGGAGAACTACGCCAGCCCACGGGTGATGGAAGCGCAGGGCTCCAAGCTCACCAACAAGTACGCCGAGGGTTATCCGGGCAAGCGCTACTACGGCGGTTGCGAGTACGTGGACATCGCCGAGAAGCTGGCGATCGAGCGGCTGCAGCAGCTGTTCGATTGCGATTACGCCAACGTGCAGCCGCACTCCGGCTCGCAGGCGAACCAGGCGGTGTACCTGGCGCTGCTGCAGCCGGGCGACACGATCCTTGGCATGAGTCTCGCGCATGGTGGCCATCTCACCCACGGCGCCAAGGTCAACATTTCCGGCAAGCTGTTCAACGCAGTGCAGTACGGCGTCGACGCCGACGGCATGATCGACTATGACGAAGTGCAGCGCCTGGCCACCGAGCACCAGCCGAAGATGCTGGTCGGTGGCTTCAGCGCCTACTCGCAGGTGGTCGACTGGGCGCGCATGCGCCGGATCGCCGATTCGGTCGGCGCGCTGTTCTTCGTCGACATGGCGCACGTCGCCGGGCTGGTGGCCGCCGGCGTGTATCCGAGCCCGCTGCCGCACGCGCACGTGGTCACCTCCACCACGCACAAGACCCTGCGCGGGCCGCGCGGCGGCATCATCGTGGCGAAGGGCGCGGGCGAGGAGATCGAGAAGAAGCTGCAGTCGATCGTGTTCCCCGGCATCCAGGGTGGCCCGCTGATGCACGTGATCGCGGCCAAGGCGGTCGCGTTCAAGGAAGCGCTGGAACCGGTCTTCACCGCCTACCAGACCCAGGTGGTGAAGAACGCCAAGGCGATGGCGAAGACTTTCATGGCGCGCGGTTACAAGATCGTTTCCGGCGGCACCGAGAACCACCTGATGCTGGTGGACATGATTGGCAAGGAAGTCACCGGCAAGGCCGCGGAAGAGGCGCTCGGCAAGGCGCACATCACGGTGAACAAGAACGCCGTGCCGAACGATCCGCGCAAGCCGTTCGTCACCTCTGGCCTGCGCGTCGGCACCCCGGCCGTCACCACCCGCGGCTATCTGGAGGCGGACGTGACCGAACTGGCGAACTGGATCTGCGACGTGCTGGACGCGCCGAACGACGAGGCGGTGATCGCGAAAGTGCGTGACGCGGTCACGGCGCAGTGCAAGAAGTTCCCGGTGTATGGCTGAGATGCCCGGAATCGGGAATGGGGAATCGGAAGCCGGGAAGGCCCGGTGTTCGGCGGCTGCCCGCATTTTCCGATTCGCGGCTTCCCCCCGACTCCCGGCTCCGTAGATGCATTGCCCCTTCTGTCAGCACGAAGATACCCGCGTGATCGACTCACGGCTCACCGAAGACGGCGCCAGTGTGCGTCGTCGGCGTGAGTGCGAGCAGTGTGGCGAGCGCTTCAACACCTACGAAACGGCGGAGCTGAAGCTGCCGACGATCGTGAAGAGCGGCGAGCGGCGCGAAACTTTCGACGAGCGCAAGTTGCGGGTGAGTTTCGAACGGGCGTTGCAGAAGCGTCCGGTCGCCAGCCACGACGTGGATGCCTCGGTGCGCGCGATCATCAACGACCTGCGTCGCAGCGGCGAACGCGAAGTACCGTCGCGCCAGCTCGGCGAGCTGGTCATGCGCGAATTGAAGAATCTCGATCAGGTGGCTTACGTGCGCTTCGCCTCGGTCTACCGCAAGTTCGAGGACGTGCACGCGTTCCGCGAAGAGATCGAGAAGCTGGAGCGCGACCTGCCCGGCTTGTCGGATCTGCAGCTGCCGCTGCTCGGCGGCGGCAAGAGCAAATAGCATGGGCCTCCATGGTGGTAGCGACTTCGGTGGTGATGCCCTTGATCGCCGCGTCGGCCCATCGCGACTGAAATCGTTCCGGTACATGCTTTGGCGCCCGCCTGGTGGCGCGGGATGATTTTCTCCACGGTCGATCATTTGCACATGGCGCAAGCCTTGCGTCTGGCCGAAGGCGGCCTGTACACGACCCAGCCGAACCCGCGCGTCGGGTGCGTGATCGCGCAGGGCGATGAAGTGGCCGGCACAGGCTTCCATCGACGCGCCGGCGAGCCGCATGCCGAGGTTTATGCACTGCGCGAAGCCGGCGCACGTGCACGCGGCGCCACGGCGTACGTCACGCTGGAACCCTGTGCGCATCATGGCCGCACGCCGCCGTGCGCCGATGCGTTGATCGCGGCCGGCGTGGCCCGAGTGGTGATCGCTGCGGAGGATCCGTTTCCGCAGGTCGACGGTCGTGGCCTGGCCCGGTTGCGCGCCGCAGGGATCATCGTCGACGTCGGCCTGATGCGCGACGCCGCACGCGAATTGAACATCGGCTTCTTCAGCCGGATCGAGCGCAGCCGTCCGTTCGTGCGGGTCAAGCTGGCGATGAGCCTGGACGGCCGCACCGCGCTGGCCAATGGCGAATCGAAGTGGATTACCGGCGAGGCCGCCCGTGCCGACGTGCAGCGCTGGCGCGCGCGCAGCTCGGCCATCCTCAGCGGCAGCGGCACCGTGCTGGCCGATGATCCGCGGCTCACCGTGCGGCTGGCACAGGACGAGGGATTCACGGCGCCGCTTCGAGTGATCCTCGATCGCCAGCTGCGCACGCCATCCGGCAGCCACGTGCTGGACGGCTCGGTGCCAACTCTGCTGCTGCATGGCGCGGCGGCATCGTGCGCCGACGATCGCTTTGCGCAGGTCGAGCGAATCGCGCTGGCCACGCAAGGCGGTGCTCTGGACCTGCGCGCGGTGCTCGCCCTGTTGGCTGGCCGCCATGGCAACGAAGTTCATGTCGAGGCCGGCCCGACCCTGTGCGGTGCCCTGTTCGCCGCCGGCCTGGTCGACGAATTGCTGCTCTACGTCGCGCCGTTGCTGCTGGGCGACAGTGCGCGCCCGCTGCTGCAACTGCCCACGCTCGACGACATGGCCCGGCGCTGGCAGTTGCGGGTGATCGACCAGCGCATGCTGGGCCAGGACATCCGCCTGCGCCTGCGGCCGAGCTGACCACTTCGCGCCATACCTCAGTGCAGATAGGCGGGAAAGTGCGGCAGCAGGGCGATGTCGCGCGGATCGTGCTGGATCACCAGCCGCGCATGCGTCCGCGCGGCGTTCGTTTCGAACCGATCCATCGATGCCAGTGTGGCGACGCGCTCGACGTTGACCTTCGGCACACGCCGCAGCCGGCGGGCTTCGCGGCTGTGGTAAAGGTCGCCGCTGAGCAGCACCACCCCGGCGTGCGGCAGGCGCAGTTGCAGTGCCTGGTGGCCGGGAGTGTGGCCGGGCAGCAACAGCAGTTGCGCGCTGCCGTCGCCGAAGACATCGGTGTCGCCATCGACGAGGCGGATCTTTGCGTTCCTGTATGCACTGACTGGTGCCAGTGATTCGAACGGCGGCGGCGTGGGGCCGGTCGCGGCGGCCAGTTCCCGGCGCTGCAGGATCCAGGTGGCGTCGCCGAACAGGTTGGCGTTGCCGGTGTGGTCGATGTGCCAGTGCGAGAACGCCAGGTAGTCGATGTCGGACGGCTTCAGGTCCAGTGCCTTGAGCTGGTCGACCAGCTTGACCCGCACGCTGCCATGGATGCCGGGGGCGAAGTCGATACCGTCCGGGCGGTCGGCAATGGCATCGCCCAGCCGGTCTCCCACAGCAGGATGCCTTTCGGGTGGCGAATCAGGAAGCACGGCACCGACATCGTGCCCGGCTTGCCGTCCAGCGTGCCGCTGTCGTCGAACATGCCCATGTCGCGCGCATCGATGCGGCCGCAATCGAGCACGTACAGGCGGATGTCGGTTGGCGCGTCTGTTGCGTGAGCGAACGTGGCGACTGCCACCAGCACCATGAACAGCAGCCCGCACGTGGTGCGGGACAAGGAAGGGAAGATACGCACGGGGTGGCTCTCAGAGGTTGAAGTCGATGGCGAGTTTGCCGAAGTGGCGGCCGGCGATGAGGTACTCGAAGGCTTCGCGCAGCTGGTTGAAGCCGTAGGCGTGGTCGATCACCGGTTCCAGCCCAGTGGCCTCGATGGCAGCGACCATCTGCTCATGCGTTTCCAGCGGCGCTACCGAAATGCCCTGTACTCGGACGCGCTTCAGAACCACCTTGGACAAAGGCAGTGTTGCGTCCATCCCGCCGATCCAGCCGAGCACCCCGATGAAGCCGTGCATGCGCACGGCCTCCAGCGATTGCGCCAGCGTTGCCGCGCCGATCGTCTCGATCACCGCATCCACGCCGCTGCCGCCGCTCGCTTCGCGTACAAGCGCGCCCCACTGCGGGTTCCTGGCGTAGTTGATGCCGATGTCGGCGCCCAGCGTCTTTGCGCGTTCCAGCTTGTCGTCGCTGGACGACAGTACGATCACCCGGGCACCGCGCGATCTGGCGAACTGCAATGCGAACAGGGACACGCCGCCAGTGCCGATCAACAAGACGGTCTGGCCGGCGGTGACCTGGGCCAGTTCCAACGTTTGCCAGGCGGTGAGCGCGGCAATCGGGAGCGTGGCGGCTTGCACGCGGGAGAGGTGCGCTGGTGCGCGCGCCAGCGAGTACTGATCGAAGCAGGCCAGTTCGCGCATCACGCCGTCGAACGGACCGCCGATTTCCGCGCCCTCCCATTCCGGTCGCATCGCGCCGGCAATCCAGCGCGACTTGTAGAACGTGGTGACGCGGTCGCCGGGCTTGAAGCGGGTCACCGCAGCACCGACCTCCAGCACCGTGCCGGCGCCATCGGACACCGGCACGATCGGCAACGGCACACCGCGATAGAGATCGCCGGACACCACCATATGGTCGCGATAGTTGAGCGAGGCCGCTTCCATCCGCACCAGCACCTCGTGGGGGGCGGGACGCGGTGCGGGCAGGTCGACAAGATCGAGATGATCCAGGCCGAACGCGGTGAGCTGGATGCTGCGCATGACGTGTTCCTTGAAGGAAAGGAAAGAAACGCCGCCATGGTGGACGTGCCTTGTTGGAGCGATAATCCATCGTCAAGGCATATCTTTTGTTCGCTCAATGAACAGGTCATTCGAGCTCACGCCAACCCGCCTGCGCGAGTTGCGCGGCTTCGCCGCGGCGGCGAGGCGACTGAATTTCTCGCAGGCCGCGCGCGAGGTCGGCTGCACGCCTTCGGTGCTGAGCCGGCGCATCGCCGCGCTGGAGGATGCCGTGGGCGGCAGGCTGTTTCTGCGGACCACCCGCCGGATGACGCTGACCGCGCGCGGCGAGCAATTGCTGGCGCACTGCCAGCGGCTGGAGGCTGTCGCGGCCGATCTCGCGGCCGACCTGCGCCCGCATCGCGGCGAGCCGGCCGGTCGCTTGCGCGTGCATCTGCCGGCGGCGTATGGCCGCCATCGCATCGCACCCTTGCTGGCCTCGTTCATGCGCCGCCATCCGCTGATCCGGCTGGAGGCGATCTACGACGACGCGTACGTCGACATGGTCGAGGCGAAGATCGACCTGGCGCTGCGCGTGGGCAGGCTCGCCGACACGCAACTGGTGGCGCGGCGGGTCGGCACGATGCGGCGCTACCTGTGCGCGGCGCCCGACTATCTGGCCGCGGCATCGCCGCTGGCTGATCCGGCCGACCTGAAAAAGCACCGCTGCATCGCCTTCAGCGGTTTGCGCACGGGCACGCTGTGGCAGTTCAGTCAGCAACGCCGACGGCGTTCGGTACGCATCGATCCGGTGCTGTCGAGCAACGACGCGCACGCCCTGCTCGACGCCGCACTGGCCGGCGTCGGCATCGCGATGCAGGGCGACTACATGGCCGATCCGCTGGCGGCGGCAGGGCGCCTGGTCGAAGTGCTGCCGGATTGGCCATTGAGCAGTTCGCCGATCCACCTGTTGTGGCTGCCCGGTGCGGACCGGACACCGGCGCTGCGACGCCTGATCGACGATCTGGTCGAGGCACTGGCCGCTGGGTGAAACCCCGCCTTGATCGTGCGCGAAACGGAACGCTGTTTCCCGCCGGTACGGCGGGTGTAGTCGGAGGAAGTGGTAGACTGCCGCGACCGGCTTGGCCGGCAGTACACGACGTCTTCAGGGCGGGGCGAAATTCCCCACCGGCGGTAGGCCTCTCGAGGCGAGCCCGCGAGCGCTTCCGGTCACACCGGAAGGTCAGCAGATCCGGTCCAATGCCGGAGCCGACGGTTGGAAACTGGCGACAGTTTCCTCACAGTCCGGATAAAGAGAAGACGGCACGGCGGGCGCTTCACGGCGCGTGCCTGCCCTCATGCCTTGAGGCGTACTCGCTCACTACATGCGGGATACGTTTCATGAAATCCATGGCATCCATGCAGTCCATCACCCTCCGTCCGGAGGTGGGCTGATGTTCACCGGCATCATCCAGTCCGTGGGCCGCATCGTGCGGCTCGAGCCGCGCGGCGGCGACGTGCGCCTGCACGTCGAGACCGCCGCCCTCGATCTATCCGACGTGCAGCTGGGCGACTCGATCGCCGTGTCCGGTGTGTGCCTCACCGCGATCGCGCTGGAACCGAGCGGTTTCAGCGCCGACGTTTCCAACGAGACGCTGTCGCTCACGTCGCTGGGCAAGCTGAAGGCCGGCGACCCGGTGAATCTCGAGAAGGCGCTACGCCTGGCCGACCGTCTCGGCGGGCACCTGGTCTCCGGCCACGTCGACGGTCTCGGCAAGGTGATCTCCATCGTTCCGGACGGCCGCTCGCAACGCTGGACGTTCGAGGTGCCACCTTCGATCTCGCGCTACATCGCCGCCAAGGGTTCGGTGTGCATCGACGGCACCAGCCTCACCGTCAATGAAGTCGCGGGACACGGGTTCGGCGTCAACCTGATCCCGCACACGGTCGAACACACCGCATTTCACGCGCGCCGCGTCGGCGACGCGGTCAACATCGAGGTGGACGTGATCGCACGCTACGTCGAGCGACTGCTTTCCAGCGGCGGGACGCCGCGGCTGGACGAGGCGTTTCTCAAGCAGCACGGTTTCGCCTGACTCAGGTTTCCTTCCCGACGTCGGGAAAGACAAAAAAACACCCAAGGAACACCCATGGCTTTCAACACCATCCCCGAAATCCTCGAAGACATCCGCGCCGGTCGCATGGTGGTGATCCTCGACGACGAAGACCGCGAGAACGAGGGCGACCTGATCATGGCCGCCGAGAAAGTGCGCGCCGAGGACATCAACTTCATGGTGCGCGAAGCGCGCGGGCTGGTCTGCGTCACGCTGACCGAGCAGCGCACGCGCCAGCTTGGCCTGCGCCCGATGGTCAGCGACAACACCTCGTCCTACCACACCAACTTCACCGTCTCGATCGAGGCAGCCGAGGGCGTCACCACCGGCATCTCGGCGCACGACCGCGCGCGCACGATCCAGGTCGCGGTGAAGTCCGACGCGAAGCCGCAGGATCTGGTGCAACCCGGCCACATCTTCCCGCTTACCGCGCAACCTGGCGGCGTGCTGACCCGCGCCGGGCACACCGAGGCGGGCTGCGACCTGGCCGCGCTGGCCGGGCTGGAACCCTCGGCGGTGCTGATCGAAGTACTGCATGAAGATGGCTCGATGGCGCGCCGCCCGGAGCTGGAAATCTTCGCGGCGAAACATGGCCTGAAGATCGGCTCGATCGCCGACCTGATCCGCTACCGGCTGGAAACCGAGAAGACCGTGCAGCGCGTCTACGAGGAAAACGTGCAGACCGAGTTCGGCGTGTTCCGGCTGGTGGCGTATCGCGACGTGATTCGCCGTGGCCTGCATTTCGCGCTGGTGCGCGGCACGGTCGACGATGGTGCGCCGGTGCTGTCGCGGGTGCATGTGCGCAACACGTTGTCCGATGTATTGCATCTGCAGCGCGATGACCTTGGCCTCACCGTGACATCGGCATTGCGCCGGATCGCCGACGAGGATCGCGGCGTGCTGCTGGTGCTGTCCGGCGAGGACACGCCCGAAGCGCTGCTGGCCCGTCTTCAGCGCCAACCCAGCACACAGGCACCGGAAGACGTGCAGCAGCAGGAGTGGCGCCAGCTGGGCCTCGGTGCGCAGATCCTGGCCCACCTGGGCGTGCATCGGCTGCGCGTACTCGGTACGCCGCGCAAGCTGGTCGGCCTGGCCGGCTTCGGGCTGGAAGTGGTGGAGTACGTCTGATCCGCCACTCCCGCGCCACCTTGGCGCCATGCGGCGATGGCTCCGTCACCGCATAATCCGCTGACTTCCCGTCGACCAAGCCCATGCCCGAAATCCTTGTCCGCCTGATCGCCCCTTCCGGCTATCCGCACGACCCCGCCGCCATGACGCGCGGGGTGGAGCGGTTGCGTGAGGCGGGATGTGTGGTGGAAGGCCTGGACGTGCTCGAACGCACCGAGCTGCGTTTCGCCGGCAGCGACCTCGAGCGCGCAGCGGACATCAATGCACTGGCCGCCCTCGACATGCTGCCGGATGTGGCGCTGGTGACCCGTGGTGGTTACGGCGCCACGCGCCTGCTGCAGCATCTGCACTATGACGCCTTGCGTGAACGACTGGCCGATGCATCCACGCTGCTGCTGGGGCATAGCGACTTCACGGCCCTGCAGCTGGCGCTGTATGCAAGGAGCGGCCTGTGCACGTTCAGCGGGCCGTTGCTGGCGGACCTGGGGTCGGAATCGTGCACGGCCTACACCTGGCAGCATTTCTGGGGCACGCTGACGTCGTCGGCGTCGACGGCAACGTGGTCGGCCACCACAGCGGCCGAAGTAGATGTGCAAGGCCCGCTGTGGGGGGGCAATCTCGCCGTGCTGTGCAGCCTGCTCGGTACGCCGTACTTCCCGCAGATCGAGGGCGGCATCCTGTTCGTCGAGGATGTCGGCGAGCCGCCGTTCCGCATCGAGCGTCTGCTCTATCAGCTGCATCTGTCCGGCGTGCTCGCCCGTCAGCGCGCGCTGGTGCTGGGCGACTTCAGCCATTGCCGGCCCGGTGGGCGCGACAACGGCTACGATCTGGCCGCGGCGTTCGCGCAGATTCGTGCCGTGGCGGGTATTCCCGTGGTCGATGGCCTGCCGCACGGACACGCCGCGAAGCAGCTGACCTTGCCGTTTGCCGCACCGGCGCGGCTGCGTGTGGCGGATGGCCATGCGCGGCTGGATTTCACCGACTATCCGCACCTGGAGCGTGCCGTGCCGGTCGGCACCGCCGAAAACCCGTAAAATGGCCGGTCAGCAAGGGCCGCGCGTCCACCGAGGAAGAATGCAATGAAGATCATCGAAGGCGATTTCGCCACGCCGAAAGGCCGCTTTGCCATCGTCGCCGGCCGTTTCAACGGGTTCGTCGTCGAACCGCTGGTGGCCGGCGCGCGGGATGTGCTGGTGCGCCACGGCGTGAAGGACGACGCGATCGACCTGGTCCGCGTGCCGGGCGCGTGGGAGATCGCGCTGGCCGCGCACAAACTGGCGAACTCCGGCAAGTACGCGGCGGTGATCGCGCTGGGCGCGGTGATCCGCGGTTCCACACCGCATTTCGATTTCGTCGCCGGCGAGTGCGCCAAGGGCCTGGCGAAAGCTGCGCTGGATTCTGGCGTGCCGGTGGCGTTCGGCGTGCTCACCACCGACAGCATCGAGCAGGCGATCGAGCGCTCCGGCACCAAGGCCGGCAACAAGGGCGCGGACGCCGCGATCGCCGCGCTGGAAATGGCCAACCTGTACGGGAAACTGTGATGAGCGAGCATCCGCAGGGCCTCGACATGCAGGCACGTTCGCGGGCCCGCCGCCGCGCATTGCAGGCGCTGTACGCGTGGCAGCTGAGTGGCAGTCACATGAACGCGGTGATCGATCAGTTCCGCCACGAGCAGGACATGGAAGTGGCCGACCTCGAGTATTTCGAGGACCTGTTGCACGGCGTCGAGAAAAACGTCGATGCGCTCGATGAAGCCTTGCGCCCGCACATCGACCGCGAAGTGGCGCAGATCGATCCGATCGAGCGCGCCGCGCTGCGGTTGGCCGCCTACGAGTTGAAATTCCGCCCCGATGTGCCGTACCGGGTGGTGATCAACGAGGCGATCGAAGTCACCAAGCGCTTCGGCGCCGATCACGGCCACAGCTACGTCAACGGCGTGCTGGACAAGCTGGCCAGTGAACTGCGGGTCGTCGAAAAGCAGCACGGCCGCTGAGCAGCGGACCGATCCCCGATTCTCCATCTCCGGATCCCGGCTCATGGAATTCCGACTGATCGAGCGCATCCGCGAAATCACTGCGCAGCCACGCGACGACGTGCGCATCGGCATCGGCGATGACGCCGCCGTGCTGGCGGTGCCAGCCGGACAGGAGCTCGCCGTCGCGATCGACACGCTGGTCGAGGGCGTACACTTCCCGCGCGGCACCGCCGCTGCCGATATCGGCTGGAAAGCGCTGGCGGTGAATCTGTCCGACCTGGCGGCGATGGGCGCCAGCCCGGCGTGGGCGCTGCTGGCGCTGACCTTGCCCGATGCCGACGCCGCTTTCGTTGAAGGCTTTGCCGAAGGGTTTGCCAGGCTGGCGCAATCGCACCGGCTTGCGCTGGTCGGCGGCGACACCACGCGGGGGCCGCTGAGCATCAGCGTGGCCGTGCACGGTTTCGTGCCGCCGGACAAGGCACTGGTCCGTACCGGCGCGCGCATCGGCGACGC
>DHXA01000251.1:17247-25016 GCA_002413455.1 Rhodanobacter sp. UBA5168
GGCCTGCGCGAGTTCCTGATCGAGCGGCTCAACCGTCCGACACCGCGACTGGCGGCGGGTACTGCCTTGCGCGGGCAGGCGACTGCCTGCATCGATATCTCCGATGGCCTGCTTGCCGATCTCGGCCATGTCTGTGTTGCCAGCGGCGTGGGGGCGGAGATCGACGCCGCGTTGCTGCCGCGTTCCTCGGCGCTGATGGCGTTGTACGACGAAGCCGGCGCGCTGCGGTTCGCGCTCAGCGGCGGCGACGATTACGAATTGTGCTTCACCGTGCCCGCGCAGCGACTGGCCGACGTGCAGGCCGATCTGTCGCGACTCGGCTGCGGCGCGACCCGGATCGGGCGCATCGTGGAAGGTGCCGGGGTGCGCGTGCGCGGCACCGACGGCGAGTGGCTGGCAACGGATCGGGCGGGCTGGGAGCATTTCGCGTGACCGCGAAGAAGATCCTCAGTGGCGGGCAGCGCCGCGCCTTGCTGGCCACCCCGGCCGGCTGGCTCGCCTGCGGCTTCGGCTCGGGGCTGGCGCCCGTCGCACAGGGCACGTTCGGTTCGCTGGCGGCGCTGCTGCCATGGCTGCTGTTGCGCGAGCTGTCGTTGCCGGTCTATCTGGCGGTGCTGCTGATCGGCTTTGTCGCGGGCGTGTGGGCCTGCAACGTCGCCGGTCGCGCGCTCGGCGTGGACGATCACCGCAGCCTGGTATGGGACGAATTCATCGGCCAGTGGATCGCGCTCGTTCCGTTGCTGGTTCCCGCACTGCTGCCGGCCAGTGGTTTCCAGTGGTGGATGCTGGCCGCCGGCTTCGCACTGTTCCGCCTGTTCGACGTGTGGAAGCCGTGGCCGATCAGCTGGCTGGACCGGCGCGTGAAAGGTGGCATGGGCGTGATGATCGATGACGTGGTGGCCGGCATCTTCGCCGCGATCGTGCTGGCGCTGGGGCTGCAACTCCTGCCCTGAAATGCCCTGTCAGGATTCGAGCGGGGCCGGCTCCGTCAGCAGCGGAGCGGGTGCGGAAGGCAGGCAGCGCAGCCCACGCAGAGTTGCTTCGACCGCCTGATCCAGCCCGGTGTGCGGCTCGCTATCGAGGAACGCGACCAGTTTGCGGTTGTCCAGCTGTAGCGGCTGTCGCCACAGATAGCGCATCTCGCGCAGCTCGCGGAACAGCGTGACGAACGGTGCGGCCAGCGTCGCCAGCCACCACGGGAAGGCACGTAGCGGCAGTTCCGGATGGCCGGCGGCGTGCCTTGCCGCGTCGGCCATGGCGTTGCCGTCGACCCAGTGACCACCGAAGTGGAAGCGTTCGAATAGCGCCAGTTCGTTCTCGCGTTCCAGCAGGCGCGCCACGGTTTCGCCGACGTCGGGCAGGTAGGCCCAGGAGTGACGCAGATCGGGATCGCCTGGGTAAGTGATCGAGCGCGCCGGCTGTCCCGGCTTCACCATCGCTGCGAACCAGTTGTTGCCGGCGTGCGGGCCGAAGAAGTCGCCGCAGCGCAGGATGAGCGAGCGCACGCCTTCGGCAGCGGCCGCTTCCAGGCGCCGCTCCATCTGCACACGGATCGCCCCCTTGCGTGTCAACGGCCGTTGCGGCGAGGTCTCACGCAGCAGCGGAAAGACGTCCGGTCCGTAGTTGTAGACCGTGCCTGGCAGCACGATGCGCGCGCCGTTGGCGCGCGCGGCGGCGATGGTGTGGTCGATCATCGGCAGCACCAGCTTGTGCCAGTCGCGATAGCCCGGCGGGTTCACTGCGTGGACGATCACCGCCACACCCTCCGCCGCGCTTGCCACATCGGCGGCGTTCATGGCATCGCCCGTGCGCCATTCGATGTCCGCCGACAGCCCGGGCCGCGCCGCATCACGCACCAGCGCGCGCACCTGCCAGCCGCGGCGCCGCAGCGCCGCCGCAACCTCGCCGCCGGCACCGCCGGTGGCGCCCAGTACCAGAACCTCGCGTGATGTGTTCATGACGTTCTCCTGCTGTAGATGGGCTCAGCATGGGCGCGGACGGCATGAAAGAAAATTCGTCATGGACGAACTTCTGCTATACATGAATGCATGGCCATCGACGAACCCGGCTGGGAGCTCTACCGGTCCTTCCTCGCGGTGATGCGCGAGGGCAGCCTGTCCGCGGCGGCCCGCGCGCTGGGCATGACCCAACCCAGTCTGGGTCGGCATGTCCGGCAATTGGAGACGGCACTTGGCGTAGCGTTGTTCACCCGTTCGCCGCAGGGGTTGACGCCGACCGATCTTGGCCACGAACTGGTCGCACACGCGCAGACGATGTCGGCGGCATCTGCCGCGCTGCGCCGCGCCGCCTCGGGCAGCAACCACGAGGTGCGCGGGGTGGTGCGGGTCACCTGCAGCGAGGTGATCGGCGCTGAGGTACTGCCGCCGATGCTGGCTGATTTTCGCAAGCAGCATCCGGGCATCGTGATCGAGCTTTCACTGTCCAACCAGGCCGAGGATCTGCTGCGCAAGGATGCGGATATTGCCGTACGCATGCTGCGTCCGGCCCAGGGCGCCCTGGTGGCGCGCCGGATCGGACGGATTCCGCTGGGCCTGCATGCGCATCGCCGCTACCTGAAGGCGTGCGGCCAGCCGCGTACGCTCGCTGAGCTGTCGCAGCACGCGCTCATAGGCTTCGACCGCGAGACGCCGGCCTTGCGCGCGCTGCGCAGCCAGCTGCCATTTGGTCGCGAGGATTTCTCGCTGCGCAGCGACAACGACCTGGCACAGCTGGCGGCGATCCGCGCCGGCTACGGCATCGGCGTATGCCAGTGCGCGATCGCCCGCCGCGATCGCAACCTGGTGCACCTGCTGCCGGAAGCCTTCGCGCTCGACCTGGATACCTGGCTGGTGATGCACGAGGATCTCAGAGCGAGCCGGCGCACGCGGCTGTTGTTCGATCATTTGGCGCAATCGCTGGTCGGCTACGCCTCCGGCACGACGCGGTAGCGCCCGTCCGTCCGTCAGGTGCCAGCGCCTCGTTGACTTTCGCCAGCGGGAACATGCAGTCGCCGGGAGTCATCACTCGCTCGTCCGCCGAGTGCTCGTTGAGACGGGCAACGACCTGTCCCTTTCCATTGTTGTAACTTTGGCCGGGGCAATCACTGCGATGATGGGACGGCACATGGGCTGTGCCGCACCGCCGGTAGCGGCGATCGGCCGTGTACTCGCTGGATCGAACCCAATCTTGCATCACTCAGGGAGCTTCCCGAATGAGCATTCGCCGCATCCTTGCCCTCGCCACGACGTGGCTGTTCATCGGACTGACTCCGGTCCTGGCGTCCCACGCCGAAACGCCAGGCAAACCCACCATCACGGTCGGCCATGCCCGCTTCGAATTTCTGACCCCATCGCTGGTGCGCATGGAGTACTCGCCTTCGGGAGCCTTTGTCGACGCGCCCACGGCGGTCGTGCAGAAGCGGGACTGGCCGGCGGTCGACGTCCAGTCGACGCAGAAGGATGGCTGGCTGATCGCCAGCACCGGCGCAATGACTTTGCGTTACCAATTGCGATCCGGTCCGTTTACCGCGACCAACCTCAAGGTCACCTGGAGCAACCCGGGCAGCAACTCACGCGACTGGCATCCCGGCGACGTGGATCCGCTGAACCTGGGCGGTCTCACCTATTCGCTGGACGACGTCAAGAAGGCCAACCTGCCCGAGGGGAAGGAACTCGAAAGTCCGGTCAACGTGGTCATTCCAGGCATCGAGGTGCCGCTCGAAAAGGCCAAGCCCGGCCTGTTGAGCCGCAGCGGCTACGCGTTCATCGACGACAGCCGCACGCCGCTGTGGAACGTGCAGAAACAGTGGATCGAGCCGCGTCAGGAGCAGAACGGTCAGGACTGGTATCTCTTCACGTACAACCACGACTACCAGAAGGTGTTCGACGAATACGCGCAGCTGTGCGGGCCGATCCCGATGATTCCTCGCTACACGCTCGGCCCGTGGATCACGGATTTCAATTTCGAATACTTCCCGGACAGCGCGGCGTCCAACCGGCCGGACTTCAAACGGTACAACCAGCAGCACCTGGTGGATGAGGTTTCCCGGCTGCGCCGGAGCCACATTCCTTTCGATGTGCTGGTGCTCGATTTCGCCTGGCACAACTACGGCTGGGAGGGCGGCTACGACTGGAGCCCGCTCATACCGCATCCGGATCAGCTCCTGAACTGGCTGCATGGACAGGGCGTCAAGGTGAGCCTCAACGATCATCCGGGCTATGCCAACACCGACGAAAGCATCCTCTCGTTCAAAGACAGCCACGCACCGGAAGTGCTGAAGGATCTGGGGCGATCCCTGCCGGCCAAGCCTTCGTTCGACATGGATATCTCGAAGCAGTGGAAGTTTTCCACCGATCCGCACGATCAGGGTCTCGGTCAGCACTGGTTCGCGGCGGGTCACGACGATAGCCGCTGGAAGCCGATCCGCATCGGCCTGCCCTGGCAGGCGCAGGGCTACGAGACCTATCGGGGCGTCGCATGGTATCGGACATCGGTTCGCTTGCCGGCAAAACTGCCCGCGGCCTTGTATGTGTACCTGGGCGAGGTCGGCAAGACCTATCGGATCTTCGTCAACGGCAGGGAAGTACCGCACAGCCGGATCCAGTGGCCGCAACGGTTGACCACGACCGACATTGCGCCGTACGTGAAAGCCGGGCAAGAGACCGAGATCGCCCTGCGCGTCGTACCTGGCAACGACGGTGGCGGCATCCTGAGCGGACCGGTGGCGATCAGGAACGTCCTGCCGCCGGAGCGGATCTATTTCGACCTGTCGAACAAGGCGCAGGCCGAGATCTTCATGCGCGACCTGCACCAGCCACTGATGCAGAAAGGCGTGGACGTCTGGTGGGTCGACGGCGGCAGCGGCGCCGTGGACATGCCAGGGCTGAACAAGCAGCTGTGGACCAACAAGGTCTTTTACGATTACACATCGCAAGAAAGCGGCCTGCACAAGAGCGGGCAGGAGCAAGCCGACCGGCGCGGCTTCATCCTCGGCCGCTACGGCGACTGGGGCAGCGAGCGCTATCCGGCGTTCTTTACCGGCGACACCTACTCGGAGTGGCCGGTGCTCACCTACGAAGTCGCGTACACCGCCCGCGGCGGCAACGTGCTGGTGCCATACATCAGCCACGACATCGGTGGCTTCCACGGCGCGAAGATCGCCTTCGACCTGTATGCGCGCTGGATCGAGTTCGGCACCTTCAGCCCGATCCTGCGCATGCACAGCGCCCATGCCAACCCGCGCGAAGGCAATGTGCGCATGCCCTGGGTGTATGGCGAGCAAGGCATGGCGCTGATGAAGAAATACTTCACCCTGCGCACCCAGCTGATTCCCTACCTGTACACATACACCTGGCGGGCGCACAAGGAATCCATGCCGATCCTTCGGCCGCTCTACCTGCAATATCCGGAGCTGGAGGAAGCCTACCGGCACCCCCACGAATACTTCTTCGGCGACGAGATGCTGGTCGCTCCCGTGCTCGACGAAAGCGGCAACCGGACGATTTATCTGCCGCCGGGCCAATGGATGGATTTCTTTACCGGCAAACGCTACCAGGGCGGCAGCACGTTCACCGCCCACTATGCCGTGGACGAAACGCCGGTGTTCGTTCGCGAAGGATCGATCGTTCCCGAACAGGCGGCAAGCGACTACTCCGACGCCAAACCGCTGGACACGCTCATTCTCAACGTCTACGGATCGGGCATGGGTCATTTCGACCTGTACGAGGACGATGGTGTTTCGCTCGCCTACGCCCATGGCCAGTACGCGCTGACGCCGATCAGCTATGCCACGAGCAGCAGCGGTTCCCACCAGCTCATCATCGAGCCGACCCGCGGCTCCTATGCGGGCCAGGTGCGGGCGCGCTCCTACGAACTGCGCATCCACGCGGCGAACAGGCCGCCTTCGATATCCGTCAACGGCAGCAAGATCGATCAGTGGACATGGCATGCCAAGGAAGGAACGGCGATCGTCCCGCTGCCCAGGCAGGCCATCGTGGACCGGATCAGCGTGGCATGGCAGTGAGAGGGCTGGCAGGGAGTGGCGCTCGCCTGGCCTCGGTCTTCGTTTCATCACCGCCTTCGTGTGCTGCCGTCCGGAGAAAAATGTGGGCGAGCCGCCGCTTGATTTGTGGGAGCCTTCAGTAGCGCAGGCCGTTGCCGCAGCCACCGCCGCTGAAGTGGCGGTCGCGTCGATGGCAGCCGCTCGTTACATCCAAGCACATGGGGGACCTCTACGAGGCGGTTTTCCCGTGCGCTGTGGATCTTCGCCCGGTCTTGAGATCGTGCAGGGTAAAGTGGATGGACAGCCGCGCAAGCTGGCAGCACGATTCCCAACCCCGTTTCCCGGAGACAAACCATGCAATACCGCCGCCTCGGCAAGACCGGTCTGCAACTTTCCGCGCTGTCCTTCGGCGCCTGGGTCACCTTCGGCAAACAAGTGGGCCGTACGCAGGCGCGCGAGCTGCTGGCGCTGGCGCACGATCGCGGCGTCAACTTTTTCGACAACGCCGAGACCTACAACAACGGCGTGGCCGAGCAGGTGATGGGTGACGTACTGGCCGACCTGCGCTTCGCGCGCGACAGCTACTGCGTTTCCAGCAAGGTGTTCTTCGGTGCGTATGACAAGCCGCTGCCGACCCAGCGCGGGTTGTCGCGCAAGCATGTGATGGAGGCTTGCACGCAGGCGCTGCAGCGCCTGCGTGTCGATTACCTTGATCTGTATTTCTGCCACCGGCCCGACCCGGACACGCCGATTGAAGAAACCGTGGCGGCGATGGATACGTTGATCCGCCAGGGCAAGGTGCTGTACTGGGGCACCAGCGAATGGCCGGCCGAGGCGATCCACGAGGCACATCGGATCGCCCGCGAGAACCACCTTTATGCGCCGGCGATGGAGCAGCCGCAGTACAACCTGCTGCACCGCGAGCGGGTGGAAGTGGAATATGCCCCGTTGTACGAGACCTATGGCATGGGCACCACGATCTGGTCGCCGCTGGCATCCGGCCTGTTGAGCGGCAAGTACAACGACGGCGTGCCGGCCGGCTCGCGGCTGGCTCAGCCCGGTTACGAGTGGTTGCGCGAAAGCGTGCTGGGCGAAGGCGACGAGCGTCTGGGCAAGGTACGCGCATTGCAGCCCATCGCCGCTGAGCTCGGCGTCGGCCTGGCGCAGCTGGCGATCGCCTGGTGTCTGCTCAACGAACACGTGTCCACGGTGATGCTCGGTGCCAGCCGACGTGAGCAGCTGGAGCAGAACCTGGATGCGCTGAACGTGTTGCCGCGGCTGGATACGGCGGTTGCCCGGCGAATCCGGCAGGTCGTCGAAGCAGACTGACTTCGCCTGGGATGCGTTGCTTTGCCCGTGGTGAACAGGCGACAGCAACGAAGCCGGAACAGTGGCTGCAGCGCTCGCGACCGACCTGCGCGCTGCTGCTGTGCTTTCACGCGCGCTGGCTTGGCGGCCTGCATGTACTGGGCGGCGAGGTCGCCACGCAGGCGTCGCCGCCGAGCACGCATCTGGCCAGCCAGATCGCCCGTGCCGAAGCCGTGCCGTTGCGGCCCGTGGCGAGTGGCTGAGCGGACACGTCCGCTGTTCGTCCGCTGTTCGTCCGGGTGTCCGTGGATTGTCCGCGGACACTCGGAGGCCGCCGTCGACACATTTCAAATTATTGAAATAAATAGAATTACTCAACCGTTCCGGGATGGCACACGGCTTGCAAAGACCCCTGTGCAACCGCGCTGTACGCGGTCAGGAACGGCATGATGATTCGCGA
>DHXA01000251.1:25280-26323 GCA_002413455.1 Rhodanobacter sp. UBA5168
ACTTCCGCACAAGACCGCTTGGTCGAAGTCAAATCCAACCGCAAGCGCCAGCTGATCATGCTCGGTGCCGGCGTGATCGTGCTGGGCCTGCTGGCCTGGCTGGCACCGGGCATCGGACGGCTGTTTTCAGCCTCGGCATCGGTAAGCAGTTCACGGCTGGCATTCGCTACTGTCGAGCGCGGCCTGTTCGTGCGCGACATCGCCGCCGAGGGCAAGGTGGTCGCCGCGGTCAGCCCGACGATGTACGCCACCTACGGTGGCGCGGTAACGCTGCAGGTGCACGCGGGCGACACGGTGAAGAAGGGCCAGGTGCTGGCCGTCGTCGACAGCCCGGAACTGCACAACAAGCTGGCGCAGGAGCAGTCCAAGGGCGATGCGATGCAGGTCGACTATTTGCAGGCGCAAGTGGACGCGCGCAGCAAGCGCAGCGAACTGCAGAAGGCGCTGGACAACGCGCAGATCGACGAGAAGAGCGCCGAGACCAACCTCGATCGCGAGCAGAAGGCCAGCGCCGCCGGCGCCGCCACCGGGGTGGAAGTCGACCAGGCCAAAGACGCGCTGGAAAAGGCGCGCATCACGCTGGCGCATGCCAAATCCGACATCGGCATCAGCGGTGACAGCTTGAAGTTCAACATCCAGGCCAAGAAGCTCGCCCACGAGAACCAGATGCTGGTGGTGCAGGACCTGCAGCGCCAGGTCGAGAACCTCAACGTGAAATCGCCGGTCGACGGCCAGGTCGGTCAGCTGTTCATCGCCGAACGCGCCACCGTGGCCAAGGATGCGCAGCTGCTCAGCGTGATCGACCTGTCCGCCCTGCAGGTGGAGATGCAGGTACCGGAAAGTTTCGCGCGTGATCTCGGCATCGGCATGTCCGGCGAGATCAGCGGCAATGGCAATATCTGGAAAGGCCTGGTCAGTGCGATCTCGCCCGAAGTGGTGAATGGCGAAGTCTCCGCACGTCTGCGCTTTGCCGGCGAGACGCCGAAACAGCTGCGCCAGAACCAGCGCCTGTCGGTACGTGTGCTGCTGGACAAGCGCGACAA
>DHXA01000265.1 GCA_002413455.1 Rhodanobacter sp. UBA5168
TCCTTCAGGCCCAGGCCGGTGATGGCGCGGACAGCCTTGATCACGTCGACCTTCTTGGCGCCGGCGGTCTTCAGCACGACGTCGAACTCGGTCTGCGCTTCGGCAACCGGCGCAGCAGCGGCCGGACCGGCCACGGCGACCGGGGCGGCAGCGGACACGCCAAACTTCTCTTCAATGGCCTTCACCAGGTCCATCACTTCCATCAGTGACTTGGCGGCTACGGCTTCAACGATCTGTTCGTTGGACAGGGACATTTGATTTACCTCTGGAAATGGATTCGGTTTATATAGACGTCGAACTTAGGCGGGCTCGGCTTCGGCCGGAGCCTCGGCTGTGACTTCGCCACCACCCTGCTTGTCGGCCACGGCCTTGACGGCGCGGGCAAACATCGAGGCGGGTTCAGCCAGCAGACGGGCCAGCATGGCCAAAGCCTGTTCGCGGGTCGGCAGCGAGGCCAGCACGTCAACGTGCTCAGCCGGGAACAACTTGCCTTCCACCGAGACGACTTTCGCCTTCAGCTTGTCATTGCCCTTGGCGAATTCCTTGATCAGACGCCCGGCAGCACCGGGCTCCTCCATCGAGAACGCGTACAGCAGCGGACCGACCAGGACGTCCTTGACGACCTCGAATTCGGTGCCCGCCACGGCGCGCGAAGCGAGCGTGTTCTTGACAACCCTCAAGTACACACCGGATTCGCGAGCCTTCTTGCGCATCGCGGTCATCTGCTCGACCGTGGTGCCCGCATACTCGACAGCGATCAAGGAGTGAGCCTTCGCGGCAACTTCTGCCAGTTCGGCGACTACTTCATGCTTCTGAGACAGATTTAGAGCCATTGCACTCCTCCAAATGAACTCCGCTCACGGCTCCTGCCGCTTGCGGTCCTGGGCGACGCCGTCCCTGACGTCGGGGACACGGATGTCCCGGGTGTTGGCCTTTCCAGAACACATCGAACAATTCCAGAAGGGGCAGCACCATCTGCGCAGGCCGGATTCGATCGAAACCCGATTAAGCGATCCCGCTGGCGATGACGGCGACTCCTTGCCAAGAGCGAGCTCCCTGCCCGTCGTCATCGCGCGCTGAGCGCGCCTGCGGTCTTTGACAGCGGCACCGGCTTGCGGCCGGAGCTGCCTTCAAAAACTGCCCACACCGGCGTTATCGCCGGCGCGGGGCTTGAGTCTTACTTGGTCGCGATGGTCAGCGACGAGGTATCGACGGCAACGCCGACGCCCATCGTGCTGGACAACGCCACTTTCTGCAGAAACTGGCCCTTCGCCGTGGACGGCTTGGCCTTCAACAGGTCGGCGATCAGCGTATTGAGGTTCTCCGCGAGCTGGGACGCCTCGAAGCTGGCCTTGCCGATGGTCGCGTGGATGATGCCCGCCTTGTCGTTGCGGAACTTCACCTGGCCGGCCTTGGCGTTCTTGACCGCGGTGGCGACGTCAGCGGTGACCGAGCCATCCTTCGGGTTCGGCATCAGGCCACGCGGACCGAGCAGCTGACCGAGCTTGCCGACCACGCGCATGGCGTCCGGCGTGGCGATCACACGACCGAAGTCGAGATCACCCGCCTGCATGCGTTCAGCCAGGTCGTCCATGCCGACGGCATCGGCACCAGCGGCCTTGGCAGCCTCGGCCTTCTCGCCCGGGGGGCAGAACACCGCAACCTTGACGGTCTTGCCGGTGCCGTGCGGCAGCAGCGAGGAACCACGCACGCCTTGATCGGACTTCTTCGCGTCGATGCCAAGACGGACGGCCACATCCACCGACTCGGCGAACTTCGCCGTGGCGTTGTCCTTGACGATCTTCAACGCCTCTTCCAGGCCGTAGAACTTGCCCAGTTGCACGGCCGCCGTAGCCGACTTCATACGTTTTGTGAGCTTTGCCATGTCTTAACCCTCCACCACAAGGCCCATGCTGCGGGCGCTACCGGCAATGGTGCGCACCGCGGCGTCGAGATCGGCAGCCGTCAGATCCGGCTCCTTCTGCTTTGCCACGTCTTCCAGCTGCTTGCGGGTGACCTTGCCGACCTTGTCGGTATTCGGCTTCGGCGAACCCTTGGCGACACCGGTGATCTTCTTCAGCAGGATCGTGGCGGGCGGGGTTTTGGTGATGAAGGTAAAACTGCGATCGGAATACGCGGTGATGATTACCGGAATCGGCAGCCCCGGCTCCAGCTTCTGCGTGGCGGCATTGAACGCCTTGCAGAATTCCATGATGTTCAGGCCGCGCTGACCGAGGGCGGGGCCCACCGGCGGCGACGGGTTGGCCTGACCGGCCTTGACCTGCAGCTTGATGTAACCGACAACTTTCTTTGCCATTGGATTTTCCTCGCGAGTCCAGGCGCCTTGCGGCTCCTCGCTGTTCACCGGTCCATGGATGGAAGGAAGATCTGCCTCGTGCAGATCTGAAAACGCGGGCACGCCGGATCAAAAAAGACCCAGCGTGAACCGCGCAGTATAGAGATTTATTGGATCGTCAGCAATCCCCGTGCCAGGAACCGACCGACAGGGGCGAATGAACGATCAGGGCCGCCCCGATCAGACCAGCCCGAGATTCGACCTCAGGCCTTCTCGACCTGGCCAAACTCCAGCTCGACCGGGGTCGAACGACCGAAGATCAGCACCGCGACGCGCAGGCGACTCTTCTCGTAGTTGACTTCCTCGACCACGCCGTTGAAATCGTTGAACGGACCCTCGGTGACGCGAACCATCTCGCCCGGCTCGAACAGCACCTTGGGCCTGGGCTTTTCGACGCCTTCACGCACGCGACTGAGGATGGCCTCGGCCTCGCTGTCCTTGATCGGCAATGGACGGTCGGCGGTGCCGCCGATGAAACCCATGACTTTCGGGGTTTCCTTGATCAGATGCCAGCACTCATCGTCGATCCGCGGCGCCTTGCCCTCGGTATTGGTTTCGATCTGCACCAGCACGTAACCGGGGAAGAACTTGCGCTCGCTGC
The DNA here is from genome assembly GCA_002413455.1 of Rhodanobacter sp. UBA5168. Classification (GTDB taxonomy): domain Bacteria; phylum Pseudomonadota; class Gammaproteobacteria; order Xanthomonadales; family Rhodanobacteraceae; genus Rhodanobacter. Next base: position 2,958 of record DHXA01000265.1, read on the forward strand.
GGCGCTTCTGGCCACCGCGCATCTCGATGACTTCCTCGGTCGGCACCAGCACTTCGCCGAATTTCTCTTCCATCTCGGCGCGCTTGATGCGCTCCTCGAGGGACCGCTTCACCTGATTCTCGAAGCCCGAATAGGCGTGCACCACATACCAGCGCTTGCTCATGCTCACCTCAGCCACCCAACTTCAGCAGCCAGTCGAGAATGACCGACTTAAGGATCAGATCGATCAGACCCAACAGCAGCGACAGCACGATCACCACCAGGATGATGATGCCGGTCGTCTTGATTGTCTCGTCGCGCGTGGGCCAGACCACCTTGCGCATTTCGAACTGCGACTCGGCGATGAAATTCCGGACCCGGCGTCCCAGCGCCGTGAACGCGGCGATCGCCAGCGAAGCCACCAGCGCGGCCAGCACGCCAAGCATGCGCACCGACGGGGAAATATTGCCGTCTCTGCCGAGCCAGGAATAGGCAAAGATACCGGCAACCAGCACCAGCCCCGCCAGTACCAGCTTGCCGATGTCGGCGGCGTTCGTGCCCTTGGACTGTTCTGCCTTGGTATTCATGCACTAGTGATCAGGTGTCAGCAGCATGCCGTGCCTTGCGGCCGACCCTGCCATCGTCACCCGTCTCGATCCTCGGGGAAGTGGCACGCCAGGAGGGACTTGAACCCCCAACCTGCGGTTTTGGAGACCGCTGCTCTGCCAATTGAGCTACTGGCGTACATGGCTTGAACTTGAAACACGACGGCGAGCGGCTTGAATCCGCTCGCCCCGTGAGGATTATTTCAGCCATCCTCCCTGATGGCAAAGATCAACCCGGCATCCATGCCGGACTTTTCACAAAAGCTCTTACTTGATGACCTTGGCCAC
>DHXA01000190.1 GCA_002413455.1 Rhodanobacter sp. UBA5168
TAAGCGTCCATGTGTCGCCGCCTGATTGGGCAGCGCACTTCAGCAGCGGCCAATCCCCCTTACGGGCCGACTGCCATGACAACTAAGGAGAAACTCCCCCATGAAAATGAAAAAAGCCCTGCTTGCCCTCGCCCTGACTTCCGCCGGACTGCTGGCCGTTCCAGCCGTGTTTGCCCAGAGTGCGCCGACCCACAACGACGGCTGGTTCATCAACGGCAACGTGGGCAAAACGTCGATCAACCACGGCGCATACAACGACAGCGATACTGGCTACGGCGTCAACGGTGGCTACCGCTGGGCATTGAGCCCCTCCGTCGCGCTGGGTGCCGAGGTCGGTTACAACGACCTGGGCAACATCCACGCCAAGAACATCTTCAACAGCCAGCCGGTTGTGGCTGGCAACAAATCCCAGCTGCATGGCTGGACGGCCGGTGTGAACGGCCATTTCAACGTCAGCCCGAACTGGTACGTCAGCGCGCGCACCGGCATCTATGGCTGGAAGGGTCACGGCCTGAGCAACGACGCCAACCCGGTGCGCAAGGGCTTGGATGACACCAGCTGGTACGCCGGCGCCGGTGTGGGTTACGACTTCAGCAACAACGTCAGCCTCGGCCTGAATTACGACTATTACGACGCGAAGAAGGATCGCGTGAACCTGAGCACCGACATGGTTTCAGTCAGTGCGGAATACCGCTTCTGATCGCGTAACAGAAGGTCGCTGCACCAAAAAAAGGGGCGCCGGAAGGCGCCCTTTTTTGCTCGATCGCTCTCGCGTCGTCAAACGAGGCGCTTTTGCGATCAACCGTTCCATTGGCCCAGTGCTGCCATGCCGTTGTCGCGCGCGCGGGAATACACGGTCTTCTGTGCCTCGGCGTAGTTCGCCTTCATGTCTTTCGACCACAGCTTCAACGCCGCCTGTTGCATGGCGCGACCGTACGAGAACGACAGCGGCCACGGATGCGGACCGATCTGGTTCATCGCATTGAGATGGGCGGTGGACTGCTCATCGGTCTGGCCACCGGAGAGGAACACGATGCCCGGCAGCGAGGCCGGCACGGTGGACTTGAGTACGCGCACCGTGGCCTCGGCCACTTCCTCGACGTCGACCTGCTCGTCCGAGTCCTTGCCCGGGATCACCATGCTGATCTTCAGAATGGTGCCCTCCAGCATCACGTTCTGCTCGTACAGCGCGTTGAACAGGCTGCGCAGCACGGCCTCATGCACTTCGTAGCTGACCTCGATGCTGTGGTCGCCGTCCATGATCACTTCGGGCTCGACCATCGGCACCAGGCCCGCTTCCTGGCACAGCGCGGCGTAGCGCGCCAGCACGTGGCAGTTCGCCTCGATCGCGGTGGAGCTGGGGTTGTCTTCGCTGATGTTGATCACCGCGCGCCACTTGGCGAACTGCGCGCCGAGCCGGGCGTATTCCTGCAGGCGTTCACGCAGGCCGTCGAGGCCTTCGGTGACCACGTCGCCGGGAAAGCCGGCCAGCGGCTGCGGGCCCTTGTCGACCTTGATGCCGGGGATGATGCCGAGCTTCTTCATCAGCTGGGTGAACGGCACACCGTCCTTGGTCGACTGACGGATCGTCTCGTCGTACAGAATCGCACCGGAGATGTGCTCGTTCAGGCCCGGCGTGGTCAGCAGCAGCTCACGGTAGGCGCGACGGTTTTCCTCGGTATTCTCGATGCCGACGGCCTCGAAGCGCTTCTTGATGGTGTTGGTCGACTCGTCGATGGCGATGATGCCCTTGCCGGGCGCAACCATCGCCAGCGCGATGCTTTCGAGATCTTCAATACTCATGACGACTCCGTGGTGCGAGGGCATGGCCCGCCAGCACAAGGTTGAAGCCGCCTCGAGACCGAAGCGGCATGGTTCAAAACGTCAATTATAGGCCAGATTGGCGAGCCGGATGCTCAGGCCCGCACCGCACCGGCATCAGCCTCCACTCAGGCGCCGTAACCGGGCAACTTGCAGGCATCCATCAATTGCTGGCGCTGCACCGGGTCTTTTGGCGCATTGAACGGCACGATGTAATAGGTCGCCACCGGCTCGCCGACGCGGTTGCTCAGCGAAGGACCATAACGGAAATGGGATACCGCGCTGCGCGCCACCGGGCCCAGGTCGCTCCTGGGCGCGACCTTGACCACCTGCACATCCATCGGCACGCCATCGGAGCCGACCGTGTAGGTCACCGCCGCGCAACCGGGCTTGTCCAGGTTCAAGCCGCTATTGGGCGCATCCATCTGCACCTTGGTATTGAGCAGGATCCAGGAACGGTAGAGATCCTGCTGATCGACCTTGCGTGACTGTGCAAATGCCGGCGCTACAAGCGCCAGCGAGAATGCCAGCAGCAGACCCTGGCGAAGCGGGCGAAAGATGGATTTCATGATGACCTCCCGGGCCGGATGGCGCGTGCCCAGAGTGTAGCCGCCCTGTCGTTCGGCGGCACTTCATGCATGCCCGGCGTCAGCATCAAAGGTTGCGCAGGCTCTCCACCATGCCGTCGGCACCCACCGAGAGCAGCTTCAACGTGTTGGTGCCGCCGCCCTGGCCCACGTGATCGCCGTGGGTGAGCACCACGCGGTCGCCTTCAGTTAAACGACCCTGGGCAAACAGCTGCTGCACCGCGGCGCGGGCGGTCGCCGCCGAACTCAGACCCTCGTGCGAAAACGCCACCGGCCGCACGTCGCGCAGCAGCAGCATGCGCCGGCGGGCGTCGGCCAGAGGCGACAGCGCGTAGATCGGTATGGCGGTGCGATAGCGCGACAGCCATTGAGCGGTGGCGCCGGATTCGGTCAGCGCCACGATCGCGCGCACACCAAGCTCGCCGGCCAGCAGCATCGCCGCCAGCGCGATCGCCTGGTCGGTGCGGTCCAGCCGATGGCCGCCAGCGGCGAGATCTTCCTTCGGCTCGAACTGGCGCTCGGCGCCGAGGCAGATCCGCCGCATCGCGGCCACCGCCTTGTCCGGATGCGCACCGGCGGCGGTTTCCTCCGACAGCATCACTGCGTCGGTGCCGTCGATGACGGCATTGGCTACATCGAGCACCTCGGCGCGGGTCGGGATCGGCGAGCGCACCATCGACTGCAGCATCTGCGTGGCGGTGATCACCGCACGGTTGCGCTGCACCGACTCGCGGATGATCTTCTTCTGCAGGCCAGGCAGTTCGGCATCGCCGATCTCCACGCCGAGATCGCCGCGCGCCACCATCACCACGTCGGACGCATCGATGATCTCGCCCAGCACCGGAATCGCGTCGGCGCGCTCGATCTTGGCCACCAGCGCGGCGTTGCCGCCCGCCTCGTGCAGCAGGCGGCGGGCCTGGTGCATGTCTTCGGCCGAACGCACGAACGATACCGCCAGGAAGTCCGCGCCGATTTCGGCGGCCAGCTTGATGTCGGCCTTGTCCTTGTCCGACAGCGCCGTTACCGAGAGCCCGCCGCCTTGCCGGTTCAGCCCCTTGCGGTTGGACAGCCTGCCGCCGATCAGCACCTGGCAACGCACCTCGGCGCCGACCACGTCCAGCACGGTCAACGCGACCAGGCCGTCATCCAGCAGCAGCACGTCGCCGGTGTGCACATCCTGCGGCAAGCCGTAATAGCTGACGCCGACGCGGGTGACGTCGCCCGGCGGGGCATCGGGGCGGCAATCGAGCACGAAAAACGCGCCATCGACCAGTTCCACCGGCCCGTTCGCAAACGTTTCGATGCGGATCTTCGGACCCTGCAGATCGGCCAGCACGCCGACCTCGCGCCCGGCTGCCGCCGAGGCCGCGCGTACGGCATTGGCCCGCGCGCGATGGTCGTCCGGCACACCGTGCGACAGATTCAGCCGAACCACGTCGACGCCTTCGGCGATGAGTTTTTCGAGCATGCCCGGCGCGTCGGTGGCGGGGCCGAGCGTGGCGACAATCTTGGTGCGGCGCAGAGTGGTATCGGTCATGCGGTCGAGGCTAGCAGATGTGAGCCCCGCTGCCAGCGCTGCAAACGTATGCAATGGACGTCCGTATGCCTGGAGGCGATGCCCCGCACAGATTCGCCCGCACGACGATGCCGCAGGTCAGCGTGTCAGCGCCAGGTTGAGGACATTGGCCAGGCGTCGGCCGGCCTGGCGCAGGCGTAGCTCGGCCTGCGGCAGTTCGGCCTTGACGTACGCCGGATCGATCTTGTGGCCGTCCGGATAGAAGCCGGCTTGCGCGGTGATCCGGCAGGACTCCTCGGCCCATTGCGCGTAGGGGTTCTCCAGCGGCGCGATCGGCGGCGGCTCGGCCACCGGTATCGCCGAGTCGAGCTGGTGCGCATAGGTCTGCCAGTCGAGCCCGCGGCCGTACAACATGCCCGAATCCCACACCCTGTGCAGGTTGCTGCCCTTGCCGTCGAACTGCACTTGATACGCATTGCCGCCTTTGTCGTCGCGATAGCCGGCGTGCAGCGGCTGATGAATGTCGCCGACAAAATGCACCACGAATTTCAGCGCCTCGCGACGAACGCCATCGGACTGGCTGCGATCGCTCAGCACGCCCACGTAATACTGCAGCGCCGCCACCACGCAGCGACCGTCGCGGCAATCGCGCGGCGGTTGGTAATCACAGTCGCTGCCGCCGCGAAAATTGACGTAATGCTGGCCGCGGGTCTGCTTCCACAGCGCGGCGCGCGCCGGATCGTCCTGGATCTGATCGGGCCAGTTGGCGACATTGGCCAGCGAGCGCGTGTGCTCCGGGGCCAGCAGCCGCTCGACCTCGGCCTCCGCGGCGGGACTCAGGTGACGCTGCGCCAGTTCGGCCACTACGCTGTGGCCCAGCGGCCCCCACGCCCCAGCCGGCGGCGCGATCGCGAGCAGAGCCAAGACGAAGGCGATCGAACGGCGTGGGCGGGACATGGCAACTCCGACATAAAGGCCGCAGTCTGCCATAGCGACGATCGAACGCGGGCGGCAACGGCGCTTTCATTGTAAGATTTCACGGTTGAAATACCGGCACCGCAGCCCCGTGGCAGCCCCATTCGCGACATCCCATCATCCTCAGGAGGACGTTCCCTCATGACCATCAAGGTCGGCATCAACGGCTTCGGCCGCATCGGCCGCAACGTGCTGCGCGCTGCCGTGCAGAACTTCGGCAACGATATCGAGATCGTGGCGATCAACGACCTGCTTGAGCCGGACTACCTTGCCTACATGCTGCGCTACGACTCCGTGCACGGCCGCTTCAAGGGTGACGTGAAGATCGAGGGCGGCCACCTGGTGGTCAATGGCAAGACCATCCGCCTCACCCAGGAACGCGACCCGGCCAACCTGAAGTGGGATGCGGTGGGCGCCGACGTGGTGATCGAATCCACCGGCCTGTTCCTGGACAAGGTCACCGCGCAGAAGCATCTGGACGCCGGTGCGAAGAAGGTGATCCTGTCGGCGCCGTCGAAGGACGACACGCCGATGTTCGTCTATGGCGTCAATGACAAGGCCTACAAAGGCGAGGCGATCATCTCCAACGCCAGCTGCACCACGAATTGCCTGGCGCCGATCGCCAAGGTCATGCACGACAAGTGGGGCATCAAGCGCGGCCTGATGACCACCGTGCACGCCACCACGGCCACCCAGAAGACCGTCGACGGTCCGAGCAACAAGGACTGGCGCGGCGGCCGCGGCATCCTGGAGAACATCATTCCCTCCTCCACCGGCGCCGCCAAGGCCGTCGGCGTGGTGATCCCCGAGCTCAACAAGAAGCTCACCGGCATGAGCTTCCGCGTGCCGACCTCGGACGTGTCCGTGGTCGACCTCACCGTCGAACTGGAACAGCCCGCGACCTATGCGGAGATCTGCGCCGAGATGAAGGCGCAGAGCGAAGGCGCGCTGAAGGGCATCCTCGGCTACACCGAAGACAAGGTGGTGGCGACCGACTTCCGCGGCGAGACCTGCACCTCGGTGTTCGACGCCGACGCCGGCATCGCGCTGGACAGCACCTTCGTCAAGCTGGTCAGCTGGTACGACAACGAGTGGGGCTATTCGAACAAGTGCCTGGAAATGGTGCGAGTCGTGGCGAAGTAAGCCGCCGCTCCTGTGGGAGCGGCTTCAGCCGCGATGCCTTTCCGTTTCGTGGTGGAAGAGCATCGCGACTGAAGTCGCTCCCACCATAGAGTCGCTGCCGCAAAAAACGGAAAGCCGGGCGAATGCCCGGTTTTTTTTGCTCAGCGCTTCAGCAGCGGCAACTTGTCCGGCACGCCGTCCCATTGGGCGGCGTCTTCCATCGCGGCGATCTTGCGGGTCAGTACCGGCCACTCCCTGGCCAGCTCCGCATTGATCGACATGAAGATCTCCTGCCCGGCCGGGACATCGAGCTCGGGAAAGATCGCGCCCACCGGACACTCCTCCACGCACAGGGTGCAGTCGATGCACTCGTCCGGATCGATCACCAGAAAATTCGGTCCGGCGTGAAAGCAATCCACCGGACACACCTCGACACAATCGGTGTGCTTGCAGTTGATGCAGTTGTCTGTGACGACGTGCGTCATCGTGTCTCCTCCCGGCGCCGGGCGGTGCGTAGGCACAGTGTCGGGCAGCACGCCCGCGGCAGCCATGACCCAGATCAGGGCCGGCCTGGCATCGCTGACGCAGAATGCGCGAGCGTCCCATTCCCTTCCCACCCGAGCACCCTGATCATGCGCAAACTGATTGCCCTCGCCCTGCTCGGCCTGCTGTCCACGCCACTGATGGCCGCCGAATGCGCGACCACCATCGAGGGCAGCGACGCGATGCAGTACAACCAGAAAACCATCACCGTGCCGAAGACCTGCAAGACCTTCACGGTGACCCTGAAACATACCGGCAAGCTGCCGAAGACGGCCATGGGCCACAACTGGGTACTCGCCCACAGCACGGACGAAGCCGGCGTGGTGGCCGACGGCATGAAGGCCGGTGCGACCAGCAACTACGAGAAGCCGGCGGATACCCGCATCATTGCGCACACCAAACTGATCGGTGGCGGCGAATCCGATGCCGCCACGTTCAACGTGGCCAAGCTCAAGGCTGGCGAAACCTATGCCTATTTCTGCACCTTCCCCGGCCACGCCGCGCTGATGAAGGGCACGCTGAGCCTGGGCAAGTAAGCTTGACCCACCATCACGCCTCAGGCTACACCGTGCCGGGCGCGTGATCGGTCACCTTTGCAACTCAACCGCCCAATCGATCCACGATGTCAGACATGAACCCACCGCTGCTTTTCGACGAGCGCGCCATCGCCACCTTGGTCGACCGTTTCTACGAGAAGGTGCGCGTCGATGCGCAGCTCGGCCCGGTGTTCATCGCGGCCGTGCACGACTGGGACGAACACAAGGCCCTGCTGACCTCGTTCTGGTCATCGGTGGCGTTGCGCGCCGGCAGCTACCGCGGCAACCCCATGGCCGCGCATCGACCGCATCCGATCCGCGCCGAACACTTCGACCACTGGCTCGCGTTATGGCGCGAAACCTGCGCCGAAGCACTGGACGAAACCGACGCCGCGCTGATGCTGGAGTACGCCGAACGCATCGGCCGCAGCCTCAAGCTGGGCCTCGGCCTGCATCCGCAGGCACGGACGTTCGGCGTGCCGATCGTGGATATTCGCCACTCTTAGCGGCTGCATCCAGCACGCTGCCGCAACGATCTGCCTCAGCCCAGTACCTTCAGCGCCGCGTCATAGTTCGGCTCATGGCCGATCTCGCTGACCAGTTCGGAGTGGATCACCTTGTCGTGCTCGTCGAGCACCAGCACCGCACGCGCCGCCAGCCCGGCCAGCGGGCCGCTGGCGATTGCCACGCCGTAATCGTTGAGGAACTGGCGGCCGCGCATCAGCGACAGGTTGATCACCTGGTCAAGCCCCTCGGCGCCGCAGAAACGGGCCTGCGCAAACGGCAGGTCGGCCGAGATGCACAGCACCACCGTATTGCTCAGGCCGCCGGCCAGCTCGTTGAAGCGGCGCACCGAGGTGGCGCACACGCCGGTATCCACGCTGGGAAAGATATTGAGCACCTTGCGCTTGCCGGCATAGCTCGACAACGCGACATCGGACAGGTCGCCGCCGACCAGGCGGAACGCCGGCGCCCTGCTGCCGACCGCCGGAAACTGGCCATCGACGCTGATCGGCTGACCCTTGAACGTGACACTGGACATCGCACACCTCGCACATGAATGGACGGCTACAAGTAGAACATGGTCTTGGCCAGAAACACGATGCCCGCCATCGGCCCGGCACGATCCGGTCGGTAGGCCGGAAGCGGCAGACATTCATCCTGCCGCAGCGCATCGTCCACGTCGCATTGACGAACATAGCCAGCACACCGAACGCCAGCTGTCAGATGCCCGTGATCTGGCCGGCCGGCGAGACGGCAGAAGCGCGCGCTGCACCGGAGGAAACGCCCAGATAGGCGGCTGTGGGAACGCATTCGACGATGCGGCCACAGCGCATCGTCGCCACTTCGTCCACCAGGGTGGACAGGCCGCCGAGCCGATGCGTTATCAGCAGTACGCTGCGTCCCGCCATGGCCGCGGCAAGCGCCTGGTAAAGCTGCGCCGCGGTGCCGGCATCCAGGCCTTCGGTGGGCTCGTCCAGCACCAGGATCGGCGCATCCGCGAGCAGCGCGCGGGCGATCGCGATGCGCCTCGCTTCACCGCCGGAAACACGGACGCCGTTTTCGCCGACCCAGGTATCCAGGCCTTGCGGCAGGCTCGCCACATAGCCATCCAGCTGAGCCTGCACGATCACCTCTTTCAGCTGCTCGTCGGTGGCATCGGGACGCGCGATGCACAAGTTGCTGCGCAGGCTGGCATCGAAAAGGTAGGGCTGCTGGTCGACCACCGCGATGCGGGCACGCACGTCGTCGCCCTGCCAGGCATCGAGCGGCGTACCGCCGAGCGTGATCGATCCCTGGTACGGATACAGCCGAAGCAGTGCGCCGACCAGACTGCTCTTGCCGGCCCCCGATGGGCCGACCACGGCCAGGCGATGCCCCTGCGGCAGGTCGAGATCCACGCCATCCAGCACCCATGGTTCCAGCGCACCGTAGCGCAGCCGCAAGCGGCGGATGGACAAGCCATCGTCATGGACCACCGGTGACGGCGCTTGCGGCTCGATCACCGGGGTCGCCGTGTCGGCCAACGCGAACACGCGGCGCGCGGAGGCCATCGTTGCGCCAAGTTGCGCCCATGCTTCCGGCAGCGGAGCAATCGCATCGAACGCCGCCATGGCGAGCAGCACGAGCATGGTCAGGTCGGGCGGCGCAAGCGTTGCGGCGTGCACGGCCGGCAGGGCAAACACGAGTACCCCGACGACGGCGAGCTGCGCCGCGAGGGCCACGCCGGCGCCGCCGATGGCCTCCAGCCGGTTGGTCTGCCGGCGTGCCTGTTGCAGCCGAACGGTGGCGGCAGCTATCCGTTCGGCATGCGCCGACTCGGTACCGTAGAGCGCCAGCTCGGCGCGTCCGCGCAGGCCATCGGCAGCCAGCGTGCGCAGGGTCTCCGCACACTCCACCGCCGTGGCACCCGACGCCCCGCCTTTTTTCATCGCCCATCGCGGCAGCAGTACGCCACCGAGACCGATCGGCAACAGCAGCCACAGCGCCAGCACAGGCAGATAGAGCAGCGCCGTGGCGAGCACGATGCCTGTCACCACCACCGCGACCAACAGCGGAATCAACACCCCGAGATAAGCATGTTCCAGCGCATCCACATCGGCGCGCAGGCGGGAAAACAGCTCGGCACTACGCAGTCCGCCCAACCCGGCCGGCGCCAGCGGCACCAGCCGTCCGAACAGCCATGTGCGCAACCGTGCCAGCACCCGCAGCGTGGCCTCATGGGTGATCAACCGCTCGGCGTAACGGCCGCCGGTGCGCAGGATCGCCAGCAGCCGGATCAGCGCCGCCGGCGTGTAGTAGTTGATCGCGGCGCCGCTGGCGCCAGCCAGCGCCATGCTGGTGATGAAGTGGCCGGATACGGCGAGCAGGCCGATACCTGAAAGCGTACTCAGCAGCGCCATCGCGGCGCCGGCCGCCATCCAGCCACGATGGCCGCGCGCGAGGCCGAGCAGGCGCCGCAGTACCTGTCCGGAATCGGCGAGCGGCGTGTCGCGAGGATCACGCGGACCACCGTTCATGCCGCGCGATCCGCCGCCAGCAGCCGCGCGAAGGCGCCATGCGAAGCACGCAGCGCCGACGCCGTACCCGTTTCCACGATGCGCCCGTCCGCCATCACCGCCACCTGTTCGTCGGCGGCGATGGTATCCAGCCGGTGTGCGATGCGGATCACCGTACGGCCTTCGGCCAGCTTGGCCAGGGCGCGATCGATGACCGCCGCCGTGGCGGCGTCCAGATGCTGGGTTGGCTCGTCCAGCAGCAGCAGCGGTGCATCGCGCAGCCAGGCACGGGCCAGCGCCAGTCGCTGACGTTCGCCGCCGGACAGCCCCTGTCCGTGTTCGCCCAGCGGCGTATCCAGCCCCTGCCGCAGGCGTGCGATGACCGGCACCAGCGCTGCGGCCTGCACCGCCCGTTCCAGCTGCCTGGCATCGGCCTGCGGCGCGGCGATCAGCAGGTTGTCCCGCAGCGTGCCGTGAAAGACATGCACGCGTTGCGGCACCCAGGCGATGTGCTGGCGCCACGACGCCAGCGCCAGCGTCGTGAGGTCCTCGCCGTTGATCAGGATCCGGCCGCCCTGCGGCGCGGCAAACCCCATCAGCAGATGGAACAGCGTGCTTTTGCCGCTGCCGCTGGCGCCGACCACGGTCAGCCGCGTACCGGCGTCGACGCTCAGCCCGAGCTCGTGCAGCACCTGGCGATCGGACGTGTAGCCGAAGCTGACCTGCTGCAGCTCGATGCCGATTCGAGCCGCGGTGAACCCAGGCAGCGACGGGCCGGCCGTGGCCGCCGCCGCCTCGGCGGGGACAGCCAGCAGCGCGATCAGGTCCTCGGCCGCGGCCGCCGCGTCCATTCGCCGATGCCGCTGCGTGCCCAGTGCGCGCAGCGGCATGAACAGTTCCGGCGCCAGCAGCAGCACGAACAGGCCGGGCCCGAAAGCGAGCGTGCCCCACATCAGGCGAAAGCCGATCAGTACTGCCAGCACGGCGATGCTGACCGTGGCGAAAAACTCCAGCACCAGCGCGGAGAGGAAGGCGATCCGCAGCACTGCCATGGTCTCTTGCCGGTACGCTTCGCCGGTGGCTTCCAGCAGCGCCTGCTCGCGCGCCGTCGCACGGCACAGACGCAAGGTGGTGAGGCCGGACAGCGCATCCATGAATCGCGCGCCCATCCGGCGCAGGCGCAGCCAGCGGCGCTGGCTGGCCTGCTCGGCGGCGCGTCCCACCAACACCATGAACAGCGGGATCAGCGGCGCCGTCAGCAGCAGCACCAGGGCCGACCACGGGTCGGCGGCAAGCACGACGAGCAGAATCACCGCCGGTATCAGCGCGGCCAAGGCCACCTGCGGCAGATAGCCGGCGTAGTACGGGATGAGCGCATCGACCCCGTCGACCAGACGCGTGACCATCTCGCCGCTCGACTGCTGCGCGGCCCAGCGCGGCCCCAGCCGGCGCATGCGCTCCTCCAGCGACAAGCGCACGCCGGCGCTGACCCGCGCGCCCGCCTCGAAGGTGACGTGTCGCTGCAGCAGCGTGAGCGCGAAGCGGGCGGCGGCCAGCAGCGGCAGCACGGCCACGGCCGGCCACAGTTCGCCAAGGCCACGCCCGGCGAAGATCGCCTCGGCCAGCACGTGGGCCACCAGCCAGGCGCCCCCGCACATCAGCACCGCCTGCACGGCGCCGGCGGCGATGCCTGTCGTCAGCAGGCGACGCACGGGACGGGACTGTTCGCGCAGCCAGGTAGTCGGCGAGATGGCCATCGAGGATTCCAGAATGCGGAGGCCGGCACCAAGCCGGCCTCCAATCACATAGCTGCGGCTGCATCGGAGGACTTCGGCCTGCAGGGGCCTCTGAACTCTTGCGATGCTGTGGGAGCGACTTCAGTCGCGACAGGGCTTGCGCGACATTTGACGATCGCGACTGAAGTCGCTCCCACGAGCACACTCTAGTTCAGGGGCGGGTTTCACGCATCCACGCTGCCGATGCCCGCCTCGTGCGCGGCATGCTCATCCTGCGCGTCGAGCAACGCGCCGCCGGCCGCGGTGATCAGCACGATCATGCCGGTGCCGACCAGCCAGGCGAAATACCATGCGCCCAGCTCGCCGAGCACGATGGCCATGAGGATTACCACCACCGCAATGACCATGAAGAGAATGAACTGCAGAAAAGTTTTCATGGCGGATCCTCAGTAGGCGTGTTCGTCGGCGGAGACATGTTCGGCCTTGACCTTTCCGCGCATCACGTAGAAAGCCCAGCTGGTGTACCAGACGACCAGCGGCACGAAGACTGCGGCAAAGCCCACCATCCAGGTCAGGGTGAGCTGGCTGGAACTGGAATTCCACACCGTGAGGCTCTGCGCCGGCATGCTGCTGGACGGCAGCAGGAACGGGAACAGTGCCGTACCCGCCGTACCGATGACGCCGAGCCAGGCCACCGCGCCCAGCCACCAGGCCAGATGCGAGCGTCTTGCACCGGCAGCGAGCAGGCCCAGCAGCATGCCGGCAAAGCCCAGCGCCGGCACCAGCCACAGCACCGGATGGGCCTGGAAGTTGGCGAACCATGCACCATCGACCAGCGACACGTTCTGTTGCAACGGTGTCTGCGCGATACCCGCGGCCGGGCTGCTGGTCAGCACGAAGCCCTGCATGCCGCGCACCCAGAAACCGCCGATCGCGAACAGCACGATCGCGAGCACCGACGACACCCTGGCCAAGGTGCGGGCTCGTGCGTGGATGACGCCCTCGGCGCCGTTCATCACGGTGACCGCGCCCATGAATACCGACAACGCCGCCGACAGCAGACCGCACAGGATCGCGAACGGATTGAGCAGCCCGAGGAAGGACCCCGTGTAGGTCGAGGTCAGATTCCAGCTGAAGTGGAACGGCGCGCCGTGGAACAGGTTGCCGAACGCGGCGCCGAACACCACCATCGGCACCAGGCCGCTGACCAGCAGCGCCCAGTCCCACGTGTTGCGCCACGCTTCGGACGGCAGCTTGCTGCGGTACTCGAAACCGAGGGGACGCATGATCATGCTCCACAGCAGCAGCATCATCACCACGTAGAAGCCCGAGAACGCGGTGGCATAGATCAGCGGAAAGGCGGCAAACACCGCGCCGCCGCCGAGCACGAACCACACCTGGTTGCCCTCCCAGTGCGGACCGATGATGTTCAGCGCGACGCGGCGCTCGAGATCGGTGCGGCCGACGTAGCGCAGGATGGTGCCCACGCCCATGTCCATGCCTACCATCACGGCCAGACCGATCAGCAGCACGCCGAGCAGGAGCCACCAGGTGATTTGAAGCAGTGCGTACGTGTCCATCGCTCAAGCCTCCTGCGCGTAGCCGGCCAAGCGGGCGGCCTGCGACGTGTCTGTGATTGGGCCGGCGCCCTCGCCGGCATGGGATGCATCGGGGCCGATGCGGATGGCGCGCACCATCAGATACATCTCGGCAATGATGAATGCGGTGTACAGGCCCACGAATCCGACCAACGAAAAGATCATGTAGCCGACGCCGTGCGTGGACGCGGACATCCAGGTCGGCAGCATGCCGTAGACCGTCCACGGCTGGCGTCCCAGCTCGGCCACCAGCCAGCCCATCTCGCAGGCCAGGAAGGGTACCGGGATCATCCACACGGCGATCTTCAGGAACCACCGCTGGTGCTCGATGTTGTTGCGCATGCTGTAGATCACCGCCAGCACGAAGTACGCCAGCATCAGCAGACCCATCAGCACCATCACGCGGAACGACCAGAAGATCGGTGCCACCTGCGGAATGGTCTCGCGCGCCGCGGTGGCGATCTGCGCATCGGTGGCCTGGGTCACGTCCGCTGCGTAACGCTGCACCAGGAAGCCATAGCCGAGGTCCTTCTCGTGCGCGTGGAAGGTGGCCAGCGCGGCGGCATCGCCGGGCGCGGCGGAGAGCGACTGCAGGGCCGCCACCGCGGGGATGCCGTTGCGGATGCGCGCGATCGCGTCCAGCTCCAGTCGGTCGACCCCGGGAACGGTGCCATCCATGGAGTGGGTGACCAGCAGCGACAGCGCATACGGCACCTGCAGCTGGCCGCGGTTCACCTGATCTTTCTGCGAGGGAAACGCGACCAGGTTGAACGGCATCGGTGCCGGCTCGCTCTTCCACAGGCCTTCCATCGCCGCCAGCTTGGTCGGCTGGGCCTGGCCGCCGATGAAGCCCAGCGCGTCACCCAGGGTGATCACCCCGGCGGTGGCGAGCACGCCGAACAGCACGGCCATGCGAAATGAGCGGCGGGCCAACTCGACATGACGCCGCTTCAGCAGATACCAGGCGCTGACGCCGGCCACGAAGATCGCTCCGGTGACGTAACCGGCGATGCTGGTATGCACGAACTTGGCCTGCGCATCGTGATTGAAGATCAGCTCGGTCAGGCTGCTCAGCTCCATGCGCATCGTCACCGGGTTGAAGCTCGCGCCCGTCGGCGTCTGCATGAAGCTGTTGGCGATCAGGATCCACAACGCCGACAGGTTGGAGCCGAACGCCACCATGTAGGTGACCGCCAGATGCTGTCCCCGCTTCAACCGCTTCCAGCCGAACACCATCAGGCCGATGAAGGTGGCCTCGAGGAAGAAGGCCATCAGGCCCTCGATCGCCAGCGGCGCGCCGAAGATGTCGCCGACGAAGCTGGAATAGAACGACCAGTTGGTACCGAACTCGAACTCCATGGTGAGGCCGGTGGCCACGCCGAGAGCGAAGTTGATCAGGAACAGCTTGCTCCAGAACTGGGTGATCTCCCGGTAGATCGGCTTGCCGGTGGTGACGTAAACCGTCTCCATCGCGGCCAGCAGGAAAGACAGGCCCAGCGTCAGCGGGACAAACAGGAAGTGGTAAAGCGCCGTGAGCGCGAATTGCAGACGCGACAGATCGACAACGTTGATGTCATGCATGACGTAGCGTCCTGACCAAGATGAATGAAGTCCGGATGAGTGAGGCCCGAATGAGTGAAGCCGGATGAGTGAAGCCCGATGCCGCTCATTGTTCCTCTTCCGCCCGGATTGATTTTGACCACGATCAAGTCGCCGGCAGATTTCCGCGCACGATGGCGAACTGCCGCGGACGCGGACCCGTGGCGTAACGTCGCAACTCTGGCTCCCCGCCAGTGAAACTGACCTGGGTCAATTGTCCTCAGGTGCCGTCTCGGAGAATGCGCGCGGCACGCACCCACCAAGGACAACCACGTGAAATCCCTGCTTCCCCTGTTGATCGCCGCCGCCCTCGCCGTCGGCGCAGTATCCACCGCGCACGCCGCCGACACCGATTCCTGGGCGGTGCGTTTCGGGGCGCACACCATCAATCCCCAGTCGGACAACGGTCATCTCGCCGGCATGAAGGCCAGCATCGACAGCGACACCAAGCCGACCGCCAGCCTCGAATACCTGTTCGCGCCGTCCTGGAGCGTCGAGGTACTCGCCGCGTTGCCGTTCAAGCACGAAATCAGGCTCGATGGCCAGAAGGCGGCCAGCACCAAGCAGTTGCCGCCCGTGCTTGGCGTGAACTATCACTTCATGCCTGACGCGCAGGTGTCGCCTTTCGTCGGCGCCGGCATCAACTACACGCGCTTCTTCAGCACCAGGGGCGAAGGCCTGCTGCAGGGCGCCAAGGTGAAGATCGACAACAGCTGGGGCGCGGCCGCGCACGCAGGCGTGGACGTCAAGCTGTCATCGCGCTGGCTGCTGACCGCCGACGTGCGCTGGATCGGCATTGAGGGCGATGTGCATGTCGGCGGCGCCAACGTGGGCACGGCGAAGGTGGACCCCTGGGTCTACGGCCTGAGCTTCGGCTACCGCTTCTGATCCAGGCACGCCCTGATCCGCGGCGAGGGCGGGTGGCGCCGCGTGGGCGCCGCCCGGTTACGCGCACCTCAAGCGGACAGCGCCGGATGCACTTGCGCGCCGCTGCCGTCGCGCACGATGACGTCCACCGCAATGCCCTGGCGCACGCTTTCGGTGACGATGCAGAAATCCTCGAACTGCGCCAGCAGCCGCTCGATCTGCGCGTAGCCGGCGGCGGCTCCGGGCAACTCGATCGCGACGTCGATATGCGCCACGCGCAGGCGTTTTTGTTCGTTGCGTTCCAGCCGCGCCTTCGCCCGGGTCACGATGCTGCCCGGGTCGTTCTTGTACTTGCGCAGCGAGAACAACAGGCTCGCACTCAGGCAATTGGCCACGGCGGCGACCAGCATGCGCGATGGGTTCGGACCGGTGTCGTTGCCCAGCGGCGCGGATTCGTCGGCGTGCAGCGCGGGGATCGCGGTGTCGTCGAATTCGATGCGGAATACGTAATCCGATTCCTGGGTCAGGGTAAGCGTGAATTCCTGGGTCTCGCTCATGCTCACGCTCCTTCGGCGCTGGATGTTTCGGGTAGCGGATGGCGCTGCAGCCATACGTAATACAGCAGTGGAATCACCAGCAAGGTCAGCGCCGTCGACACCAGGATGCCGAAGATCAGCGACACCGCCAGGCCCTGGAAGATCGGATCGTCGAGGATGAAGAATCCACCGATCATCGCCGCCAGCCCGGTCAGCACGATGGGCTTCGCGCGCACCGCCGCGGCGTTGATCACGGCTTCGCGCAGCGGCTGTCCGGCGGCCAGCGCGTGGTTGATGAAGTCGATCAGCAGGATCGAATTGCGCACGATGATGCCGGCCAGCGCGATCATGCCGATCATCGAGGTGGCGGTGTACTGCGCGCCCAGCAAGGCATGTCCCGGCATCACGCCGATCACGGTCAGCGGGATCGGCGCCATGATGATCAGCGGCACCACATAGCTCTTGAACTGACCGACCACCAGCAGGTAGATCAGCAGCAGGCCGACCGAATAGGCCAGCCCCATGTCGCGGAACGTCTCGAAGGTGATCTGCCACTCGCCATCCCACTTCACCGCGGCGCGGGTGGTGTCGGTGGGCTGCGCGATGAAGTGCTGCTGCAGCAGCTGGCCGTCCAGCCGCTCGTGGCGAAGTTCGCCGACCAGCGAGAACATGCCGTACAACGGGCTGTCGGTGGCGCCGGCATCGTCGCCGGTGACCGTGGCATAGGGCAGCAGGTCCTTGTGATAAATCGCCTTCTCCCAGTTCGCCGCCTGCACGCTGACCACCTCGGACAACGGCACCAGAGCACCGCCCTGCGCACGCACGCGCAACGCCAGCAACTGGTTCATCGCGGCCTGGTCGCCGGCGTCGAGGCGCAGGCGTATCGGCACCGCGTATTTCGCGTGGCCATCCATCAGCCAGGTCGCATCGTCACCGGACAGCGCGGTGCGCAACACCTGCGCGATGGACGCCTGGTCCAGCCCCAGCCGCGCCGCGCGTGCGCGATCGACTACCAGCACCTCGCGTGGCGCATCGGCCTCCACGCTGGTGTCGACATCGACGATGTCGGGGTTGGCCCTGAATTTCCGCTCCAGCTCTAGCGCCGTGCGGCGCACGCTGGCGTAGTCGGTCCCGTAGACCTCGGCCACGATCGGTGCGAGCACCGGCGGGCCGGGCGGCACCTCGACCACTTTCACCGAAGCACCGTAGCGTGCGCCGATGCGGGCCAGCGCCGGCCGCACGGCCAGCGCGATGGCGTGGCTCTGGCGCGAGCGCTCGCTCTTGTCGACCAGACTCACCTGCAGGTCGCCGACGATCGGACCGCTGCGCAGGTAGTACTGGCGCACCAGTCCGTTGAAGGTGATCGGCGCGGCGGTGCCGGCGTAGCCCTGCCAGTCCTTCACTTCGGGCACGCCGGCCAGGCTCTGCGCCAGCTCGCCGAGCAGGCGGTTGGTGCGCTCCAACGTGCTGCCCTCGGGCATGTCCACCACGATCTGGAACTCGGACTTGTTGTCGAACGGCAGCATCTTCAGCACCACCGCCTTGATCACCACCAGGCCCACGGCGGCCAGCACCAGCACGCCCATCGCGGCAAACAGCAGATGGCGCCGGCGCGGCGCGCGGTTGCCGTCGAGGAACGGCAGCATCAGGCGATGGAAGACGCGATGCAGGCGGCCGCCGTCCGCGGCATGACTGTCGGCCGGCGCAGCCTCGGTGTGCCGGTGATGGCCGAGCAGCTTGAGCGCCAGCCATGGCGTCACGATCAGCGCGACCGCCAGCGACAGCAGCATGCCGGCCGAGGCGTTGATCGGGATCGGCCGCATGTACGGCCCCATCAGGCCGGACACGAAGGCCATCGGCAGCAGCGCGGCGATCACCGTGAAGGTGGCCAGGATGGTCGGCCCGCCGACCTCGCTCACCGCCGCGGGAATCGCCTCGCGCAGGGTGCGCCCGCCCCGAGTCGTCTCCGATCCGGCCATGTGCCGGTGGATGTTCTCCACCACCACGATCGCATCGTCGACCAGGATGCCGATCGAGAAGATCAGCGCGAACAGCGAGACCCGATTGATGGTGAAGCCCATCGCCCACGACGCGAACAAGGTCAGCGCCAGGGTGATGATCACCGCGCCGCCGACCACGATCGCCTCGCGCCAACCCATCGTCAGCAGCACCAGCAGCACCACCGAGAAGGTGGCGAAGATCAGCTTGTGGATCAGCTTGTCCGCCTTGTCGGTGGCGGTCTGGCCGTAGTCGCGGGTCACCGTGACGTGGACGCCGGCGGGAATCACCACGCCTTCGAGCACATGCAGTTGCGCGCTGATCGCGCTGGTGATGTCGGCAGCGTTGGTACCGGGCTTCTTCGCCACCGCGATGGTCACTGCCGCCGCGTTGCCGCTGGCGGGGCCCGCCTTGCCGGCGGGCGCGCCGAACCAGACATAGCGGCTGGGCAGGTCGGCGCCCTGATGGATCGTCGCCACGTCGGAGAGGAACACCGGCTGGCCGTTCTTCAGGCCGATCACCAGCTGCGCCACATCCGCCGCGTCGGCGAGAAAGCGTCCGGCGGTCACCGGCACATCGCGGTTGCCCGTCACGCGATCGCCGGCCTGGGTCACCACGTTGGCCGCGTGCAAGGCGTTCGCCAGGTCGCCGACCGCCATGCCGTACGCGGCCAGTTTCGCCGCATCCAGCTCCACCACCACCGCCCGCTCGGGCGCGCCGATGGTGTAGACGTCGCGCGTGCCGGGCACGCGCTTCAATTCGGTTTCCAGCGTATGCGCGACCTCGGCCAGCTGGGTCGGATCTTGCGCGGGATCGTCGCTCCACAGCGTGAGCGCCATCACCGGCACGTCGTCGATGCCCATCGGCCGCACCAGCGGCTGGCCCACGCCCAGGTTGGGCGGCACGAAGCCCTGGTTCTGGAACACCTGGTTGTACAGCCGCACGATCGCGGTCTGCCGCGGCACGCCGACCTGGAACTCCACCGTGATCACCGCCATGCCGGGCCGGCTCACCGAGTAGACGTGCTTGACGCCTTCGAGCTCGGCCAGCTTCTGCTCCAGCGGATAGGCCACCAGGTTCTCGACGTCGCGCACGTCGGCACCGGGGAACGGCACCATCACGTTGGCCATGGTCACGTCGATCTGCGGCTCTTCCTCGCGCGGCGTGATCATCACCGCGACCAGGCCAAGCAGCAGCGCCGCGATCGCCAGGATCGGCGTCAGCGGCGAACGCTGGAATGTGCGGGCGATGCGACCGGAGAAGCCGAGCCGTGGCTCGCTCATGGCGCGACTCCGTGCTTGTTCCCGGTCGGCCGGTTCTCGATCAGCCAGCGCGCGGCGGCGGCCGGATCGGTGGCGACCCGTTCGCCGTCGTCGAGCCCGGCCAGTACTTCGACCTGGTCTGCGTAGCGATGACCGATACGCAACTGGCGCAAGGCTGCACCGTGTTCATCGACCACGTACACGCCCAGCAACTCGCCACGCTGCACCAGCGCGCTGGCCGGCAGCAGCAGGCGTTTCGCCTCACCGGTGGCGAAGGCGACCTTGACCGTCATGCCGGGGTACAGGCCGGTATCGCCAGCGGGCAACTGCAGCCGCACATTGAAGGTATGCGTATTCGGGTCGGCATACGGAAACACGCTGACGCTGCTGACGGCGATCCGTCGTGCGCCGCTGCTGCCGAGCAGCACATCGGCCGCATGAAAATGGCGGATGGCATCGACCGCGCTCTGCGGCACCTGCACGTTGACCCGCAGGTTGTCCAGCGCCTGCATCGCGATCAATGGCTGCGGCGACGGCGGACCGGCCTGCACGGCCTCACCCACCTGCACATAGCGGCGGGTGATGATGCCCGCATACGGCGCGCGCAGCACCGTGTAGTCCAGCGCCTGGCCAACTTGATTGAACTGGGCCCGAGCCGACGCCAGCGCCGCCTGTGCCGCATCGCGCAGGGCGCGCTGCTGATCCAGCTGGGCCGCGGAGACAAAGCCCTTCGCGTAGACCGCCTGGATGCGCTGGTACGACGCGGCGGCCTCCTTGTAGGTCGCCGCGGCCGAAGCGACCTGCGCCTGTGCCGCGCTGCGTGCCGACTTCTGCTCGACGTCGGTAAAGCGCACCAGCACGTCGCCTTTGGCGACGACATCGTTGACGTCATGCGGCAGCTCGAGCACCCGTGCATTGGTTTGCGCCGTGATCGTGGCCTGGTTCACTGCCTCCACCACGCCATCCCAGACCTGTTCGTCATGCGCCGCCTGCGCATGCACGACCACGCTGGCCAGCGCCGGTGGCGGGCTCTGCGTGGCGATCGGCGAATTCCGGTTGCCGCAGCCAGCCAGCGCGATGACAACGAGCGACAAGGCGACATGACGCAGCAAAGACTTCATGGCAACGGACTCTCGACGTGTCATCGGGTGGATTTCATGGGGCAGATTTCATCGAGGTTGATTCGCGCCACCGGGCTGTGTCCCCGGCTTGAGCCGCTCGATGCCGAGGGCCTTCATCACGTATTTTTCGTAGATCGGATCGGTGTTGCCCGTACGGATCTTGCGCATGAAGTATTTCTCGAACGCGATCTTGGCCAGGTGCACCCACTTGCCCTGCTTCGCCCAGGTGACATTGCGCGGCGGGATCTGCGGAAGGGCCACAAACGCCGCGCCGCTGTCGCCCATGTCGGCCAGGCACACCGCGTTCCAGGTCGCTTCGGCGGTAGCGGGGCTGCCGTCGATGGTGGCCTTGATGTTGGCGGTCAGCGCGCCGACCATGGATTCGATCATGAAACCGGTCTTGGGCGCCCCGGTCGGCACGGCCGTCACCTCCACCGGCGGGATCGCCACGCACACGCCGGCGGCGAAGATGTTCGGAAACGCCGGATTGCGCTGGTGCTTGTCGATCAACACGAAGCCGCGCGGATTGACCAGGCCCTCGATGCCCCGTACCGCGGCCACGCCGGTGAACGCGGGGATCACCATCGAGTAGACAAAGGGCAGCGTGTGCGTCTCCGTTGCCTGGCCGTGCGCGTCACACTCGCTGACCTGCATCACTCCGGGCTCGACCTTGTCGATGCGTGCGTTGGTAATCCACTTGATATGACGTTGACGCAGCTCCTTCTCCAGCAAGCCCTTGGAATCGCCGACGCCACCCAGCCCCATGTGGCCGATGTACGGCTCCGGCGTGACGAACGTCATCGGCACCCGATCGCGCAATTTGCGCCGGCGCAAATCGGTGTCGAGGATCATCGCGAACTCATAGGCCGGGCCGAAGCAGCTCGCACCCTGCGCGGCACCGATCACCACCGGACCGGGCGTTTTCAGGAATGCCTCGTAGGCCTGCCAGGCTGCGGTCGCATGGGCCGTGGTGCAGACCGATTGCGTAAACCCCTCGAGTGGCCCCAGTCCCGGAACTTCGTCGAAGGCCAGCCGGGGGCCGGTGGTGATGACCAGGTAGTCGTAGTTCAGCTCGCGGCCATCCTGCAGCAGCACGCGGTTTTCCGTCGGACGAACCGCGCTGGCCTGGGAGTCGACGAACGCGATGTCGTGCCGACCCAGCGCCGACGCGACATCGATCTGCACGTCCGCAGGCTCGCGCCAGCCGATGCCGACCCAGGGGTTGGACGGCGTGAACGAGAACAGGCCACCCTCACCGACCACCGTGACGCGATGGGCACGGCCCAACGCGGCCTTGATTTCATAGGCGGCACTCATGCCGCCCAGACCCGCACCAACGATGACGACGTCGCACATGGCCGACTCCTGCTAAGGGTTGTTGACAGCGTGCGCTGTCCGGGCCTGGCTGGACTTGAGCCTGGTCAAGTCAACGGGCGATGGCTTGTCGTCGCCAAACCGGACAAGCCGGATTGGCGCGGGCATCGCGCACGGATTTCCCGACATGGCCACGGTGCTACCTGGTCTCGTCGATGATGCGTGTGACGACCTGCTCCACTTCGCCAGCCGTCGCCACCAGGGCGGGGTCGGTCGAGAGCAGACCGAGCATCGGCACCGGCCGGATCATGCCGATCCAGGTCTTGCCGACGTCGGTGTAGACCGAAATGCGGCAGGGCAGCGCCATGTTCAGCCGCATGTCCGCCGCCAGCACGCTGGCCGCCTGCCGCGGGTTGCACACTTCGAACACCTTGCACTGGCGCTCGAACGCAATGCCCTTGCCACGCAGGGCGGCACCCAGATCGTGCACGTGCAGCACGCTGAAGCCATTGCGCGTAACGGCTTCGGCCAGGTCGCCGGCGGCCTGTTCCGGCGTCTTGGATGTTTCGACGATGTAGTACATGGCTCACCTCCGCCAGACGGACGACGACACTCAGGACGGAAAGGCGCAGCCGGGCTTCAGGCCCAGCTTGCGCAGCAGCATCGCCAGCGGGCAGAAGCCGGTGAACGAGGACTGCAGCAGGTTGGCACCCACGAACACCGACAGCCAGATCCAGCCAGGCGCCACGAACTGCGCCAGCGCGATACCCAGCAGCACGACGGTGCCGGCGAAACCCAGAACGACGCGATCGACATTCATGACGAAACTCCCGTGGCGGATCGAAACCGATGTGCAACTCACTTTATTTAAATGTTTCTAAATTAGATTTATCTTAATTAGACTTTCATGGTAAAGTCAAGCTCACGGAACGGACCACTGCACCCGCGAGGAATACCCACCGATGAACATGCCGGCCAATGCGGATCTGAACCTCATGCAAGCGCGCGCCGAAGAGGCTTCGCAACTGCTCAAGACCCTGGGCAACGCACAGCGGCTGCGCGTGCTGTGCCTGCTGCTGGACGGCGAGATGTCGGTGGGGCAGATCAACGAACAATTGCCCGAACTCAGCCAGTCGGCGCTGTCCCAGCATCTGGCCCGGCTGCGCAATGAAGGTCTGGTCGGTACCCGGCGTGAGGCGCAAACCGTCTGGTACACCCTGCCTGCGGGTCCCGCGCATGTCATCATCGCCTCGCTGTACGACATCTACTGCGCAACGGATGCCGGTCCGCGCGGTGCGAAGAACCGGCGCACCCGGCCGACCTCCGGGCGCAGGCACCGCGCCAGCTGACAGCCGCCGGGCATCCGGCCAGGCCCGGCCTGTTCACTGGCGCGGTCCGGGCGCATCCGCGCCGGCGGCTTCGGGCTACCGCGCCCCGAACGCCCGGCTTCGCGAGGTCTCCATGCAACGGGTCCTGCCGGCGCTGCGGGGCGATGCCGACCGGCCAGTCGGCGGCCTCGCCTTGATCTACAGCAG
>DHXA01000219.1:0-790 GCA_002413455.1 Rhodanobacter sp. UBA5168
TTGCATTCGCCGGGCGTGATGATGCCAGGGCAGTTCGGCCCGATCAGCACGATCTCCGGATGCTGCTGCAGCACGTTCTTGACGCGCAGCATGTCGAGCACCGGGATGCCTTCGGTGATCGCCACGATCACCTTGATACCGGCGTCGATGGCTTCCAGGATCGAGTCGGCCGCGAACGGCGGCGGCACGAAGATGACCGACGCGTCGGCACCGGTCTCGAGCACGGCCTCGTCCACCGAGTTGAAGACCGGCAGGCCGATGTGTTCGGAACCGCCCTTGCCCGGAGTGACGCCACCCACCACTTTGGTGCCGTAGTCGAGGCACTGCTGTGCATGGAAGGTGCCCTGCTGGCCGGTGAAGCCCTGCACCAGTACTTTGGTGTTCTTGTTGACCAAAACGCTCATTCGATTACTCCTCAGGCCTTCGCGGCAGCCACGGCTTTCTGGGCCGCGTCGTTGAGATCATCCGCCGGCGTGATCGCCAGGCCGGAGTTGGCCAGCAGTTCGCGGCCCTGATCGACATTGGTGCCCTGCAGGCGCACCACCACCGGGATCTTCAGGCCCACTTCCTTGACCGCGGCGATGATGCCCTCGGCGATCAGGTCGCAGCGCACGATGCCGCCGAAGATGTTGACCAGGATGCAGCGCACCTTGTCCGAGGACAGGATCAGCTTGAACGCCTCGGTCACGCGCTCCTTGGTGGCGCCGCCGCCGACGTCGAGGAAGTTGGCCGGCTCGCCGCCCGCCAGCTTGATCACGTCCATGGTGGCCATCGCCAGGCCGGCGCCGTT
>DHXA01000219.1:1045-15934 GCA_002413455.1 Rhodanobacter sp. UBA5168
ACCATGCAGCCGATCGAGCCGTCCATCGTCACGTAGTTGAGGTTGTACTGCACGGCGGCCGCTTCGGCGGCGTCTTCCTGGGTCAGGTCGCGCATCGCAGCCAGATTCGGATGACGGAACTCGGCGTTGTCGTCGGAGTTGACCTTGCCATCGAGTGCGGCGAGGTTGCCGTCTTCCAGTATCGCCAGCGGGTTCAGCTCCACCAGTGCCAGATCCTGCTCGTTGAACAGCTTGTACAGGCCCAGCATGATTTTCGTCAGCTGGTTGACCTGCTTGCCGGTCAGGTCCATCGCGAAACCGAGCTGGCGGCACTGGTACGGCTGCAGCCCTTCGACGAAGTCGATCACGATGGTATGGATGTCTTCGGGCGTGTCCTTGGCGACCTGTTCGATGTCCACGCCGCCATGCTTGGAGGCGATGAACGACACCGATTTCGAGTCGCGGTCGACCAGGATCGACAGGTACAACTCGCGGGCGATGTCGGTGGCGTCGGTCACCAGCACCAGGTTCACCGGCAGCGCGCGGCCGGCGGACTGGTAGGTTTCCATGTGCGTGCCGAGCATGCCCTTGGCGGCGGCGCGCACGTCATCAAAGCTGCGGCAGAACTTGACGCCGCCGGACTTGCCGCGGCCACCGGCATGGATCTGCGCCTTGACCATCCACTGCGTGCCACCCAGCGCCTTGGCGGCATCGACGGCAGCGTCGGGAGAGTTGGCGATCTTGCCCGGCGGCACGGCGATGCCGTACTGCGCGAACAGTTCTTTGGCCTGGTATTCGTGGAAATTCATTCGATACCTCGAGCGAACGGAAAAACGATGGCGGCCGCACGCTTGCATATCGGCGTGGGTCAGGAAGGTCGGACGGCGGATCGACGCGCTGCCGGCATGCAACGCGCCTGCCCTGCGAGCTGGCAGAAACCGCGCAACACGGCCGCCCATTTTCGCGGAAGCGGGCGGCAATGGAAAGGGCATGTTGTCTTTGCGCCCGCGCGGCGCGGTTTCATGCGCTTTGACGCACCGGCACATCGCCGATCAGCCCGTCTATACTCGGCCGGAATCGCCCCTGGAGTGCCCAGCAACGTGTCAAGCACACCATCTTTCGCTGCCGCCACCGCGGGCGCCACGACGGTCCGTCACGAATTGTCGTTCCTCAACGGATTCCGGATGGTGCAGGCGCTGGTGTATGTCGGCCTGGCGTTCGGCCCGGCGAGCATGGGCTGGACTGAACTGGCGACCCCCAGCTTCGCCCGCGCCGTGGCAATGGTGTACCTCCTCTTTGCACTGGTTGCGGTGCTGTTGAACCGGCGCAGCATGCCGTACGCCCGAACGGCGGTGGCGGCCACCCTGGTGGTGGACATCGCCGCGGCCGTGCTGGCCATCGCCGCCATGCACGATGCGCGCATCGGCATCGCGATGATGCTGGCGGTAAACCTCAGCGCCGGTGCGCTGATCCTGCCGCTGCGGCTGTCCAGCTTCTTTGCGGCGCTCGCCACGCTGGGCATCCTCGGACACACCTTGTTCGGTACGTCGACGAACAGCCCCGGCGACCGCGACCTGCTCGAAGCGGCGCTGTTCGGCCTGGCTTACTTCGCCACCACCACGCTGTGCCATGTGCTCGGGCGGCAGTTGCGTGCCACCGAGGCGCTGGCCGAGCAACGCAGCACCGATCTGGCCAACCTGGCCCAGGTGAACGAGCTGATCATTCGCCGCATGAAAACCGGCGTGCTGCTGGTCGACGATGCCAACCGCATCCACCAGATCAACGAGTCGGCGTGGATGCTGATGGGCAACCCGGGCGCCGACCAACGCGACCTCGGCCAGCTGGCGCCGGAGTTGTCGCGCCGGCTTTACCATTGGATGACGTCCGGAAAACTGGACGAAACCGCCACCCAGCTCGCCGACGGCGTGCCCGAGGTGGTGCCGCGCTTTACCCGCCTCGCGCCGAATGATGATTCGCACGTGCTGATCTTTCTCGACGACACCTCGCTGCTGTCGCGCCGTGCGGAGGAACTCACGCTCACCTCGCTGGGCCGGCTGTCCGCCTCGATCGCGCACGAGATCCGCAATCCGCTGGCCGCCATCCGCTACTCGGCGCAGTTGCTGGCCGAATCCAAAAGCATGGACAGCACCGACCAGCGCATGGTCGAGATCATCAACAACCACTGCATCCGGCTCAACGAGATCATCGAGAACATCCTGCAGCTGTCGCGCAGGGAGCGCTCGCGACCGGAAACCCTGGATCTGGGCCAATGGGCGCAGGCATTCGTCGAGGAATACAGCCAGGGCAACGATCTGGGCGCCGATTCGCTGCGGGTGATCGCCAGCAACGGCGCGCCGGTGGCGGCGGTGGCCGATCCGCAACAACTGCAGCAGGTGGTGTGGAACCTGGTGCAGAACGCGCTGCGCTACGGCCGCCTGCCGGGCGAACCGGCACGGGTGATGGTGGTGACCCGGCAAGGCGAGCACGGCGTGCCGATCCTGGAAGTGATCGACCGTGGCCCCGGCATCGCACCGAAGGTGGCCGCGCAGATCTTCGAGCCGTTCTACACCACCCATGAATACGGCACCGGCCTGGGCCTGTATCTGGCCCGGCAAATGAGCGACGCCAACCAGGCCGCCCTGGAATATGTCCGTGTGGCCGGTGGCGGCAGCTGTTTCCGGCTGGTGCTGACGCCGCCGGCACGCAGCCCGGCCGACGCGGCCGAAACCACCCAGGCCGCCACGCGCTAGAGAAATCTAGGTCGAACGCACGATCAGGCTGACCGCCAGGGATTCGGAGTTGGCCGATTCGCCTTCGATCAGCGCCAGCACCTTGCGCGCCAGCAGCATGCCGCCCTCCTGCCAGTCCTGCCGCACTGAACTCAGCGGCGGCAGGAAGCTGGCGCCGAGTGGCATGTCGTCGTATCCGACCACCGAGACATCCGCCGGTACCGAGCGCCCCAGGTCAAGTGTGGCGCGGATCGCGCCCATCGCCAGCAGGTCATTGCAGGCGAAGATCGCATCGAATCCGACCTTGCGTGCATGCAGCGAGCGCACCGCGTCCATCCCCGAATCCAGGGTGAAATCATCGCGCCGCATCAGCAGCGGCTTGATCCCGTGCACCGCCAGCGCATCGACGAAGCCACTCAGGCGTTCAAAGATTTCAGGGTGGCTGGGATTGCCGATGAACACCGGCCGGCGCCGGCCCAGCGCAATGAAATGCCGGGCCACCAAGGCCCCGCCGAGGCGGTTGTCGCTGCCAACCACCACATGGGCATCGCTCTGCGAGCGCGCGCCCCACACCACCATCGGCAACCGCAATTTGTCGAACCGGCGCACTGCGTCCTGGTGCACGCCCTGGCCGAGCAGGATCAGGCCATCGGCGGCCTGCACCGCCGCCGCCGTGGCTCCTTGCCGGGTGGTCAGCAGCACGCTGTAGCCGGCCGCCGTCAGTTCCTGCGAAATGCCACCCAGCAGCACCAGTGGATACGGGTCGAACATGGTGCGATCGGTGGACGGCTTCATTTCCACGATCACGGCCACGGTATGGCTGCGGCGCAGGCGCAGGTTGCGAGCGCTGATGTTGAGCTTGTAGCCGTGCTCGCGCGCTAGGGCCTGGATCCGCTCGCGGGTTTCCGGGTTGACCAGCGGGCTGTCGCCCAGCGCACGCGAGACCGTGATCTTGGATACCCCGGCCAGCTGTGCCAGATCGGCCATGGTCAGGCCGCCTGACGCGTTCTTGCGCGCGCCTCTCTTGCTCAACTATCTGACCCCTGCTGGTCTGGCCGATCCGGTGCCGCGACGCTGCCGGACTGCAGCGATGACCCGAATCGACGCTTGCAGTGTGTCGACATTCGCCCCGCCGATGCAACCTCGCCATGCACCGTCGCGGCGCGCCCTCGGCAAACGGGCCGAGGCGGTCCAATGATAAGAATTCATTCCCGCCCACCTCCCCAAAACCCGCTTCCTTAAAGCCGTCCAAACGAAATGTTATCGATATCTTGATACCGATAACATTTAATGCCAAGCTCGCCGCCAGCCGCAGCCCGTGGGGGCCAATCGGCTTGACACGCCGGGCGCAGAGATTGGGGGTTTATTTGTGGATCACTACGCAGTGGTACCGCTCGATACCGAGGCGCCGACCATCGGCGGAACGGCAGCGGCCGACCCGTGGCTGTTGACCCGGCACGGCACCGATCCGGCCGGCTTCGCGCAGGACGAGAGCCTGTTTGCGCTGGCCAATGGCACCCTAGGCGTACGCGGCAATCTGGAGGAGAGCGACAGCCCCAGCCAGGCCACTTTGCTGTCCGCGGTATGGGAACGCACCCCGATCGACTATCACGAGCGCTTCCCCGGCTTCGCCAGCCACACCGACACACGCATCCCGGTCGCCGACGCGGCCCGCATCCATTTGCGCCTGGGCGACACGCCGGTGCGGCTCGACCAGGGCGAGTGGCTGCATTTCGAGCGGGTGCTCGACCTGCGCAGCGGCTGCTACCGGCGTCGACTGTGCTGGCGATCACCCGAAGGCGCCACGCTGGAGATCGAAGCCGAGCGCATCGTGAGCCTGGAGGATGCCGGGCTGCTGGCGATCCATTATCGCGTGCGCTCGCTCGACTACACCGGCCCGATCACGCTGGAGTCATCGATCAGCACGGCGCGCGAAGCCGCCGAACAGGGCTTCGATCCGCGCATCGGCAGCCGCATCGATGGCGGCCTCAGCACCTATGACGCCCGCGCCGAGGAAGCCCTTGCCTGGGTCGGTCAGCAGACCACCCACAGCGGCATCCAGCTGATCTGCGCGCAACGGCACCAGCATGCCGGCGAATTGCAGTTCCGCTACGCCAACCTGGCGCCCCATGGCGTCACCCAGGTCTACGAGGGCGTCCTCGCACCCGGCCAAACGGTCACCCTGAACAAGTACGTCGCCTACGCCTTCACTACCCCGTTCGCCGGGGATCCGGCAAACAGCCTGCTCGGGCGGGCGCAGGCCTCGCTGGACACGGCCATCGCGCTCGGCTACCCGGCCTTGCTGGCGCGGCAGGTCCGTGCGCTGGCCCCACTCTGGGCGCGGTCCGATCTTGCCATCGATGGCGACCCGGCGACCGAACAGGCGCTGCGCTTCAACCTGTTTCATGTGTTCCAGTCGAGCAGCCGCGACAGTCACGGCACCACCGCGGCCAAGGGCCTCACCGGCGAAGGCTACGAAGGCCACTATTTCTGGGACGCCGAGGTGTTCATGCTGCCGGTGCTGGCGACCCTGGCGCCGGAACTGGTGCGCGCGATGCTGACGTATCGCCACCGCACGCTGGACAATGCGCGTCGCCACGCGCGCGAACTCAACCATCCACGCGGCGCGCTGTACGCATGGCGCACGATAAGCGGCAACGAGTGTTCGTCGTATTTCCCCAGCGGCTCGGCGCAGTACCACATCAATGCCGCGGTGGCGTGGGCGATCCGCCTCTACGCCGATGCCAGCGGCGACGACGCGTTCCTGCTCGAATGCGGCGCCGAGATGCTCTTCGAGACCGCGCGCGTCTGGCTGGAGATCGGGCACTTCAGCGCGCGCCACGACGGCGCGTTCTGCATCCACGAAGTGACCGGCCCGGACGAATATTCCGCCCTGGTCGACAACAACCATTACACCAACCGGTTGGCGCAACGTCACCTGCACGACGCCGCCGCCGTCGCCGACTGGATGGCTTTGATGTATCCGGCCGAATATGCCGTCCTGAGCGCAGGGATCGATCTGCATGCGGACGAGGCTGCCCAGTGGCGCCGTGCCGCCCAGGCGATGCATCTGCCCGTCGACGCGGCGCTCGGCATCTTTCCGCAGGATGACGGCTTTCTCGACAAGCCGCGCTTGCCAGCCATGCTCGCCACCCCTTCGAGCAGACAGCCGCTGCTGCTGCGTCTGCACCCACTCACCATCTACCGCCACCAGGTATGCAAGCAGGCCGACACGCTGCTGGCGCTGATGCTGGCGGGCGAGCAGGTCGATGTCGCCGCCAAGCGCCGCAACTTCGACTACTACGAAGGCGTCACCGTCCACGACTCCACCCTGTCCGCATCCACCTTCGCGGTAGTCGCCGCCGAAGTGGGCCATGCCGACAAGGCGCATCGCTATTTTCTCGACACCTTGCGGGTCGACCTGGACGACCTGCACGGCAACGCGGCGCATGGCCTGCACATGGCGGCGATGGCCGGCAGCTGGCTCGCCCTGACCTGGGGCTTCGGCGGCCTGCGGGTGCACGGTGGCCTGCCGGCGCTGGCGCCAAAGTTGCCGGTGGCATGGAAGAGCTATCGCTTCGGCCTTCGTTGGCGCGATGCGCACCTGCGCATCGAGGTCGACCGCGACGGCGTGCTGTACACGCTGACCGAGGGCAGCGCCCTCACCTTCCTGCATGACGGCCTGCCGCAGCGGTTGCATGCGGGCCAGCCGCTGCGCCTGCCGTGCGTTGGTTTCACCCATGTTGCGCCAGCACCGCCGCGGCCATTGAAAGCCGTGATCTTCGACCTGGACGGCGTGATCGCGGACACCGCCGTGGTGCATCACGCGGCCTGGAAAAAACTGGCCGACGAAATCGGCGTGCCGTTCGACGAGGCCACCGGCGAACGCATGAAGGGCGTCGACCGGAGTGGCTCGCTGGAAATCTTGCTGCAAGCCGCGACCCGCACCTATACGGAAGCCGAGAAGTACACGCTGGCTGCACGCAAGAACGATTACTACCGCGACCAGATCGAGCGTTTCGGGCCCCAGGACCTGCTGTCCGGCGCACGCGAGGCGATCGAATCGGTGCGCCGGGCCGGGCTCAAGGTGGCGCTGGCTTCGGCCAGTCGCAACGCCGGCTTGCTGTTGCAGCGCCTGGGTATCGCCGATCTGTTCGACATCGTCGTCGACGCCAACCGGATCAGCCGCTCCAAACCCGATCCGGAGATCTTCCTCGCTGCAGCAAGCGCTTTGGGCGTGGCGCCGGACGAGTGTATTGGCGTCGAAGACGCCGTGGCTGGCGTTGCCAGCATTCACGCCGCGGGGATGGCGGCGGTGGGAATCGGCCATGCACGGGCATTGACCGAGGCAGACCTGGTGTTACCGGGCATCGCAGCATTCGATATTCACATGGTTACCACAATCCGAACGGCGAACTGGCACTGACATGCCGCTTGATTTGCCGACTAAAACTGAAACTGATGGGGAGGACATGACATGGGCAACAACAAGCAAATAACCCGATTGATGCTGTCGGCGGCCATAACGGGCATTCTCATGTCCGCCACGGCCATGGCCCAGGACAGCACGCAGACACAGGACACCTCGACGACGACCGCGCCGACGGGCGCCCGCAAAACTCCGCAGCAAAAAGCGGCCGAGGCCAAGACCACCACAACCCTGCAGCAGGTGGTGGTGACCGGTTCGGCCACCGGCGTGAAAAAGATCGACGCCAGCTACACGCTCACTACTGCGACGGCCGAACAGATCAAGATGGCCAACCCGAAAAGTACCGCCGACCTGCTGAAGATCGCCCCCGGCCTGTGGCCCGAATCGACCGGCGGCCAGACCGGCGCCAACATCGAGATCGCCGGCTTCCCGGGCGGCGGCGACGCGCCGTTCAACACGGTGCAGATGATGGGCTCGCCGCTATACGGCATGCCGACCCTGTCGTTCTTCGAGCAGACCTCGATGTTCCGCCTCGACGACACGGTCGACCGCGTCGAGATCATCCAGGGCGGCCCGTCGGTGGTGTTCGCGGACGGCCAGATCGGTGCCAGCGAGAACTTCATCCTCAAGCAGGGCACCGAGGTTCCCTCGGGAAGCATCGGCGTCACCTACGGCAACGAGAACCTGCGCCGCGTCGATGCGTTTTACGGGTTCCCGATCGCCAAGGACTGGTACGGCAGCGTCGGCGGTTTCTACCGCGACTCCGACGGCGTGCGCGACCCGCAGTTCCCGGCGGACAAGGGTGGCCAGTTCACCGCCACGCTGACGCACGACTTCGACACCGGCTCGATGACGCTGTATGCGCGCGCGTTGAACGACAAGAACCAGTTCATCACGCCGATTCCGTTGATCCAGACCGGCAGTGATAACTTCAGCGCCTATCCCGGCTTCGATCCGCTGACGTCCACGTACAACAGCAAGTACATCCAGCACGTCCATCTCGCCGGTTACCCGGGCGGCGGCACCAACGCGGATCTGGCCAACGGTCGCGGCGCCAAGGTGAATTTCTTCGGTGGCAACTTCGACTTCAACCTGCCCGGCGGCTGGACGCTCAGCGACAAGTTTTTGCTCGATGGCGGCGACATGGATACCAACGCGCTGTTTTCGGGAACCAACCCGGCGTCGCTTAACGACGAGCTCTACAACACGCCTTCCAGCCAGGGCGGTTTTGAGCTGCCGGCCGGTTCGGCGACGGCAACCTACGCCGGCCCAGGTGGCGGCGGCGCGGTCGACCCGAACCAGAGCGTGATCCACCAGGGCTGGTGGTACATCCACAAGCACCTGAAGAACATCAACAACGACTTCCGCCTGAGCAAGGAGATCTTCGAGGGCAACACGCTGACGGCGGGTGTGTACCTGGCGCACTACACAATGGACGACAAGTGGGCGCTCGGCAACCAGATGCTGATGACCAACACGCCCAATGCGCGTCCCATCATGGTCAGTTACAACGACGCCGGCACCACCAAGCAGCTGACCGACAATCAGGGTTTCCTCGACAACGGCGGCTTCAACATCGCGCAGCACGGCAAGGCCACCAACAAGGCGTTCTATCTGTCCGATTCGTGGCGCGTGGGCCCCTGGTTGTTCGATGCCTCGGCGCGTCTCGAGAACCAGGACGCGACCAACAACGTGTGCAATCTCACCAACGTCGATCTGGACGGCGATCCCAACACGCTCTACAACAACTCCGTACCGGTGTGTAACGGCACGTTCGCCCATACCAGCTACAACAAGACCCACACCTCGTGGACCGTCGGCGCCAACTACGAGCTGGCCAGCAACATGAGCGTGTACGTGCGTGCCAACAAGGGCGTGCATTTTGCCGACTTCGACAACGGCATCCGCGGCGCCACCACCGGCAACACCGCACCGCTGCAGAAGATCCAGAATCTCGAGGGCGGTTTCAAATACCAGTCGGACCTGTTCTACGCGGACATCAGCATCTATCACAAGCAGTTCAACGGCCTGTCGTTCCAGCCCACGGACGGGGCCGGCACGCCGATTGGCCCGCCGGCGCTGTACGGTTCCGACTCCAAGGGCATCAACCTGGCCGGTGCGATCACCCCGATCGAAAACCTGAAGCTGATGCTGATAGCCAACTACCTCGACGGCCACTACTCGCACAACAATTCCTGCTTCATCTTCACCAACCTGGTCACCGGCGTCAGCGGCTGCCAGTTCATCAATGGCGAGCAGTTGCAGCGCCAGCCGAAGGTCCATTATGCGTTCACGCCGAGCTACCGGATTCCCTTCTCGTGGGGTGACGTGACCGCCTTCGTGACCTTCACCCATGTGGGCCCGCATACGCAGGATCAGTCGGGCCTGCAGCAGCTTGGCAGCTACAAGACGTGGGACTTCGGTGTGATCGCCAACGTCCAGCAGAACTGGCAGCTGCGTCTGCAGGGCACCAACATCACCAACGAGCTGGGCCTGACCGAGAGCAATTCGCGTATCTTCGGCACGGCCGCTGCCGGCGGCGTGATCCTCGCCCGGCCACTGGAAGGTCGCGAGGTCAACTTCGAGGTGAAATACCTGTTCTGAGTCTGAAGTTCTTGCAGGATGCGTGGTCCGGATCGAACCCTCGGGGCGATCCGGACCACGCCATGTCCGAAACATCGTGACTTCGTCGAGGTGGCCGTGAACCGAATCCGCATGATCGTCGCGCTGGCGCTGATCTACATGATTTTCGCAATCCTGCTCAACAGCGTCGGCACGGTGATCCTGCAGTCGATCGCCACCTTCGGCATCGACAAACCCGAGGCCAGCGCGCTGGAGCGCTACAAGGATCTCACCATCGCGGTCACCTCGTTCCTGGTCGCCTCGTTCCTGCCGATGTTCGGCTATCGGCGTTCGATGATGCTGGCCCTGGCCATCGTCGGCGGCGCCTGTTTGCTGATGCCGCTCTACCCCAGTTTTCTGACCACGCGGCTGCTGTTCGCCTGTGTGGGCATCGCCTTCGCGATGACCAAGGTCTGCGTGTACTCCTCGATCGGCCTGCTCACCGCAGACCGCGTCGCGCACTCGCGGCTGACCAATACCATCGAGGGCCTGTTCATGGTCGGCGTGCTCGCCGGCAATTGGATCTTCAGCGCCTTCGTCGATTCGGCCAACCCGGGCAATCCGGCCTGGTTCAACGTGTACTGGCTGCTGTCCGCCGCTTGCGCGTTGGTGATTGTGTTGCTGGCCGGCAGCCGGCTCGACGAGAGCGCGGCGCATGCACACGGGCACAACAATTCATTCTCCGACTCGCTGCTGGAGATGCTGCGGCTGTTCGTACGGCCGCTGGTGTATGTGTTCCTGGCCTCGGCGTTCCTGTATGTGCTGATCGAACAGAGTTTCGGCACCTGGCTGCCCACGTTCAACAACGAGATCCTGAAGCTGCCGAACGCGATGAGCATCCAGTTCGCCAGCATCCTCGCCGGCATGACCGCACTGGGTCGCATCGGCGCAGGTGTCGTGCTCAAGCGCGTGCGCTGGCACACGCTGCTCAACGTATGCGTGGTGGGGATGGGCGTGCTGGTGGTATTGGTATTGCCCCTGGCCAGTGGCGTGGTGGCACGGCCGCACGTGGGCTGGTTCAACGCACCGGCCGCCGCCTACCTGATCCCGCTGCTCGGTCTGCTGATGGCACCGATCTACCCGGTGATCAATTCGGTCGCGCTGAGCTCGCTGCCCAAACCGATGCACGCGGCCATGACCGGGCTGATCGTGGTGTTCTCCGCGCTGGGCGGCACCATGGGCTCGTACATCACGGCGCGGGTGTTCGCCAGCTTCGACGGCATCCACGCGTTCTACTTCTCGCTGCTGCCGATGACGCTGATCCTGATCACGCTGTTCTTCTTCAAGCGCGAGACCGATCGCGCTGCCGTCCTGGCTGTCTCGCCGGCGGAAGCGCTGCCATGAGCCTCAGTCGCCATGAATTCCTGGCCGACAGGTTCGCCGCAGGCGTTACTCGAACTGCATGCCGACTGCCGCCCTGCGCCCCGACCCGAGGAGCCATGTCGAGATGATTTCGCTACGCCACCACCTGCTTCCCGGCATCGCGCTCGGCCTGTTGCTGGCCAGTGCAAGCGCCCGCGCTGTCACCGCCCCCAGCTTCCTGCTCACCGGCACGGCGGAAAATTTCGGCACGTATTTCCCCAGCTACCTGGCCAACGGCTATTTCTCCACGATGACCTCGGTACGCGGCACCGAAGGCAACCGTGCATACATGGTCGCGTTCATGGATTACAAGCCCGGCGACATCGCGCGTCCCGCCGCGATCCCCGGCTGGAGCGAGATCGACTACAACCCCGGCGGCGGCTGGCTCAATTCGACCCGGATCGACAAGAAGATCTTCGCCGATTACGCGCAGACGCTCGACATGCACGACGGTACGCTCAGCACCCGCTACCGCTTCGATTACGCCAACAAGTCGACCGACATCAAGGTCACCACGTTTGTCAGCCAGGCGTCGAATCACCTGGCGGCGACGCAGCTTTCCATCACGCCGCGGTTCGACGGCTCCGTGCAGCTGACCTTTCCGATCCGGCTGTGGTCCGAACACCAGCCACGCTTTCCGATCGCCAGCATGAGCGGCGACGAGATGATCGCCGCGGTGATCGCCAGCGGCCAGACGCTGGACAACAAGCCGGTGCCGACACCCGACCGCGCCGCCGTGTGGTATCCCGGCTACACCCGCGTACGCGCCAGCGACGGCGATACCAAGGAGCTGACGCTGTGGCTGGACGGCCGCGCCGAACACGGCCTGACGATGGCCGAGGCTGCTGCGATCGGGCTGCCTCCGGGCCTCACGATCGAAAGCGTGAAGCTGGAAAAAGGCCCGCACAAGCTGTCGCTCAACCTCACCGCCAAGGTGCAGAAGGGCAAGACCTATACCTTCACCAAATACATCGCCGCCTCCCGGCAGAACTGGGGCGGCAACGCCCGCGACAACGTGGCGCTGGCCAGTGCCGCGCGCAACAAGGGCTTCGCCGCGTTGCTCGCGGAACACCAGGCCGCCTGGCACGAACTGTGGAAGTCCGACATCGTGGTCAACGGTGATCCGGACGTGCAGCGCGCCGTGCATTCGGACCTGTACTACCTGCTGTCCAACTCCACCGTGGACACGGCGTGGCCGATGGGCGCCTGTGCGCTCACCCCGGGCTACGCGGGCCACGCGTTCTGGGACAGCGATTCGTGGGTGTTCCCCGCCTTGCTCCTGCTGCACCCGGAGCGCGCCAAACCGATCGTGATGTTCCGCTCGCGCACGATGCAAGCTGCGCGCGAGCGGGCGAAACAGTACGGCGTGAAAGGCACGATGTATCCGTGGGAGGCCGATCCGGAGAGCGGCGTCGACCACACGCCGCACTTCGCCTATGGCGTGTTCCGCGAGATCCACGTCAACGCCGACATCGCGATCGCCCAGTGGCAGTACTACCTCGCCAGCGGCGACGATGCCTGGCTGAAGCAGCACGGCTGGCCGGTGATCCACGAGATCGCGCAGTTCTGGGTCAGCCGGGTCACATACAACAAGGCGCAGGATCGCTACGAAATCGAGCACGTCACCTCGCCCGACGAGGCCTACGACGACGTGCCGAACGACTCGTTCACCAATGCCGCGGCGCGCAAGTCGCTGCAGATCGCCATCAAGGCGGCGAAACTCGTCGGCGCCACGCCCGATCCGCAATGGGCCACGATCGTCGCGAAGATGTACATCCCGTTCGACGAGAAGAACCAGCGCCATCTCGACTTCGACGCCTCGGTGCCGCACGACAAGATCACCTGGATGGGTTCGTCGCTGGCCTGGCTGATGTATCCGAACCTCGACCTGCCAATGTCGCCGCAGGTGCGCCGCAACGACTTCGCGTTCCAGTTGCACGAGCTCAAGGTGCACGGCGACGACCCGAACGAGATGATGATGGTGATGCTCGCCGTCGGTGCGGCCGAGCTCGGCGACAGCAAGACCGCTGGCGAGTGGATCCGGCGCAACCTGGTCGGCTTTCTGAAACCGCCATTCAACGTGCGCACGGAAACCGTGGCCAATAACGCGGGCTACCTCCTCGCCACCTCGGCCGGCTTCGTGCAGAGCTTCGTCTACGGACTCAGCGGCCTGCGCATCGAGGACGACGGCCTGACCGAAGCGTACGCGCCGGTGCTGCCACCGGGGTGGAAATCGCTGACGCTCAGGCGCATCACGTTCCGCGGCAAGCTCTACGACATCCGCATCGATCGCGACGCCGGCGGCAAGGCAAGGCTGACCCGAAAGGCGCTGTAACAGCGGAGGCATGGCACCATGAAGCGGCGACACCAGACATTCTGCCGGCTCATCGCACTGGCCGCCTGTGGCTTCGCTGCGATCGCGCACGGGCAGACCGATCCGGGTTTCCTGCTGACCGCCACCGCGAAGGACTTCACCAGTTATTTCCCGGGCCAGCTGGCCAACGGCTATCTCTCGACCCTGACGGCACCGCGCGGAACCGAAGGCAACCTCGCCTACCTGGTCGCCTTCATGGATTACGCGAAGGACGACATCGCGCGGCCCGCGGCCGTCCCCGGCTGGACCGAGATCGACTACAGCAGCGGCCAGTCCGCCGCCGGCCATTTCTGGATGAACCAGGTCGATCTCTCGCCCGCGGTATTCCAGGGTTACCGGCAGACGCTGGATCTCCACGACGCCACCCTGACCACGCGCTACCGCTACCTCGATCACGGCAAGACCACGGCGGTCGAAGTGACGACCTTCGTCAGCCAGGCCTCGCCACACCTGGCCGCCACGCAGCTCTCGCTCACCCCGGACTTCGACGGCGAGGTCGAGCTGTCGTTCGCACTCAACACCTGGGCGCCGCATCAGCCGCGCTTTGCGCTGGGCAAGTTGAGCGGCGAGCAGATGCAGGAACAGGTCGCCTCGCGCAACCTCAAGCTGCAGGCGATGCCGCCCGCCACGCCGGATCGCGCGCCGCTGTGGTATCACGGCGACACCCACGTGCTCGCCAGCGATGGCGACGCGCACGACTTGACGCTCAAGCTCGACGGCCGCGCCGAGCAGGGCCTGGCCATGGCCGAGGCCGCGGCGATCCAGTTGCCGGACGGGGTGACGCCACGCGAATCGCGGTTCTACCGCAGCGACTACCGTCTGGCCCTGAACCTGCGCGTGCCGGTGCGCAAGGGCGTCACCTACACCTTCACCAAGTACGTCGCCGCGTCGCGCGAAGGCTGGGGCGGCGATGCCGAGGCCGACCTCGCGTTGGCGAAGGATGCGCGCAGCGGAGGCTTTGCGGCACTGCTCGCGGCGCACCAGGCGGCATGGCACGAGCTGTGGAAGACCGACATCCGCATCGACGGCGATCCGCAGGCACAGCGGATCGTGCACTCCGACCTGTACTACCTCCTCGCCAACTCGACCCGCGACACGGCATGGCCGATCGGCGCCTGCGGCATGACCACCGGCTATGCCGGACACGCGTTCTGGGACAGCGACTCGTGGGTGTTCCCGGCGCTCTTGCTGCTGCATCCGCAGCGCGCGAAGTCGCTGGTGATGTTCCGCAGCCGCACCCTGCCGGCCGCCGAACAACGCGCGCGCGAACGCGGCCTGCGCGGCGCGATGTATCCGTGGGAGGCCGATCCGCAGGACGGCAGCGAGCAGACCCCGCACTTCGCGTACGTGCTGGGCGAGCGCGAGATCCACGTCAACGCCGACATCGCGATCGC
>DHXA01000219.1:16064-34584 GCA_002413455.1 Rhodanobacter sp. UBA5168
GTCAACGCCGACATCGCGATCGCGCAGTGGCAGTACTACCTGGCCAGCGGCGACAAGGCCTGGCTGGAGCAGCATGGCTGGCCGGTGATCCGCGCCGTCGCGCAGTTCTGGGCCAGCCGGGTGACGTACAACGCGCCGCAGCAGCGCTACGAAATCCTGCACGTCACTTCGGTCGACGAGGACTACAACGACGTGCCGAACGACACCTTCACCAACGTCTCCGCGGCCAAGGCACTGCGCATCGCCAGCGCCGCCGCAAGCGTGGTGGGCGCCACGCCCGATCCGCGCTGGGCGGACATCGCTGCGCGTATGTATGTGCCGTTTTCCGCGAAGGACGGCCATCACCTGGACTTCGACCCCAGCGTGACGCCCGACATCGACTCGTGGGGCGGCAGCGCCCTGCCGATGCTGGCGTATCCCTCGCTCGACCTGCCGATGGATCCGACGCTGCGCCGGCGCGACTTCGACTATGCGCTGGCGCCGATCCGGCGCTCGCAACGCGACCCCAACAGCATGGGACTGGCGCCGACCTCGATCGCCGCCGCCACCCTGGGCGACGGCGCCGAAGCCAGCGCGTGGTTCCAGCGCAACATCACCGCGAACGTGCTGAAGCCGCCGTTCAACGTGCGCACCGAGACAGCGAACAACAACACCGGCTACTTCCTCACCGCCGCCGCCGGGCTGCTGCAGAACATCGTCTACGGCTTTTCCGGACTGCGCATCGAACAGGACGGACTGGTCGAGGCCTATGCACCGGTGCTGCCGCCGCAGTGGAAATCGCTGACGCTCAGGCGCATCGCCTTTCGCGGCAAGCTCTACGACATCGCGATCACCCGCGATGCCGACGACAAGGCCCGGTTGACCCGCACCTTGCGCACCACCCCATGAATCGGGAGAACAGACATGACCCACACCTCCAGCCCCTCGCGCGGATCCGCTGACGCCACCCACCGGCATGCTCGCCGGACGAGGACGTGGCTGGCCACGCTGCTGCTGTTTTCCGCATCCGCAGCATCGGCCATGCCCGCCACGCCGAATCCGGCGAAGACGCGGGCCTATATCGACAAGGCCTGGACCACCCTGACGCGCTCGATGGACGATTGCCGCTCGCTGACCGACACCAAGGTGGCTGGTCATCCGGTGCTGTACCTGCCGACCAAGCTGCCCATGCCGGCACAACTGGTCGATGTCGGCAAACGCTGCGGCGTCGACGTGCACACGCTGCCGCGCGCCATCGACCGGCTTGGCGAGATCGACGCCACGAAACTACCTGCACAGGGCCTGCTCTACCTGCCGCACCCCTACGTCGTGCCCGGCGGTTTCTTCAACGAGATGTACGGCTGGGACAGCTACTTCATCGTGATCGGCCTGGCCGCCGACCAGCAGACCGCGCTGGCGAAGGACATGGTCGACAACGCATTGTTCGAGGTGGAGCACTACGGCGGCGTGCTCAACGCCAACCGCACCTATTACCTCAGCCGCTCGCAGCCGCCGTTTCTCAGCGCGATGATGGCCGTCGTGCTCGACAATCCGGCGAGTTTTCCCGATGCCGAGGCAAGGCGTGCCTGGCTGGCGCATGCGTATCCGCTGGCCGTGCGCAACCACGACATCTGGAAGCGGCCCGAACACCGCGCCGGCGACACCGGACTCGCGCGCTACTACGACCTGGGCAGCGGCCCGGTGCTGGAGGCGCACGACAGCGAGTACTACCTCGGCGTCATCAAGTGGCTGCGCGCGCATCCGGCGGACGACCCCGGCTATCTCGTCAAGGCTCCGCAACATCCGGATGCTGCCGAGGCGACGCGCCTGCAACGGGAGAGCTGCGACGTGCTTGCCTCGAAGGTCTGCGCCGGCGCGTGGTTCGACGGCTACCGCCTAACCGCCGACTACTACCACGGCGACCGCGCCATGCGTGAGTCGGGCTTCGACACCAATGCGCATTTCGGACCCTTCGGCGGCTCGACCCATCACTACGCCGACGTGAGCCTGAACAGCCTGCTCTACCGTTACGAACGCGACCTGCACGACTTCGCCCTGCAACTGGGCAAGGCTGGCGACGCCGAACGCTGGACCCAGGCGGCCGAAGCGCGCAAGGCGGCGATGGACAAGTACCTGTGGCGTCCGGAATCGGGCATGTATCGCGACTACGACTTCGTGG
Organism: Rhodanobacter sp. UBA5168; assembly: GCA_002413455.1. GTDB lineage: Bacteria > Pseudomonadota > Gammaproteobacteria > Xanthomonadales > Rhodanobacteraceae > Rhodanobacter. The sequence continues at coordinate 18,223 of DHXA01000219.1, forward strand.
CCGGCAAGCCCTCGCCCTATCCCTACATCACCACGTTCTATCCGCTGTGGGCCGGCGCCGCCTCCGCACAGCAGGCCGCCGCGGTACGCGGCAAGCTCGCCATCTTCGAACGCAAGGGCGGCCTGAGCATGGACAACCGCCCTGCCGGCGTGCAGTGGGGCGACCCGTTCGGCTGGGCGCCGACCAACTGGCTGGCCGTGTCCGGCCTGGATGCCTACGGCTTCCACGACGACGCGCGGCGCATCGCCGGCAAGTTCACCGCCACGGTGGACCGCGGCTTCGCCGACGACGGCACCATCCGCGAGAAATACAACATGGCGTTGGGCAATGCGGATGTGAAAGTCAGCGCCGGCTACAGCCAGAACGTGATCGGCTTCGGCTGGACCAATGGCGTGTACCTGAAGATGCAGGAAATCCTGCACCGCGCCGATGCCAGGGCTGTGCCTGCTGCCGCGGCAGGCAACGCGAAATGACATCACCGCACCGCATCGCCGACGATCCGTCGCCGCTCCCGACAAAGGACAGAGCCATGCACGCCACACCCCACGGGAATCGTCGGCTCAGCGCCGCACTGCTCGGCACGGCGCTGTGTTGCACGGGCGCACTCGCACAGCACGCACCACCTGGCGTGCAGACCGACGGCAGCGTGACCACCTCCGTGGCGACCATCCCGTACTCGACGTACGCGTCGCCGCAAGCACGCGCCTTCTTCCCGCAGATGCTCGCCGCTGGAAGCAAGGCCCCGCCGCTGAGCGCGCCGATCGCGCAAAGCCGCGACTTCTACGACCGCCTCAACAGCGCCCGCGCGGCGCGTATGGAAAAGCTCTACCCGGTGACAACGCATCGCGAAACGGTTGCCGGCGTAGGTACCGATGTGGTGTTGCCCGCGCAGGGCATCGCCGTGGCGAACCGGCATCGCGTGCTGATCAACCTGCACGGCGGCGCCTTCCTGTGGGGCGCGCACAGCGGCGCCCTGGTCGAATCGATACCGATCGCCAGCCTCGGCCGCATCAAGGTCATCAGCGTCGATTATCGGCAGGGGCCGGAGCACGTGTTCCCAGCGGCCAGCGAGGATGTCGAGGCGGTCTACCGCGCCCTGCTGAAGCACTATCCAGCGAAGAACATCGGCATCTACGGCTGTTCGGCCGGCGGCGTGCTCACCGGCGAGGCGGTGGCGCGGATCATCGCTAAAAAGCTGCCGGTGCCGGGAGCGATCGGCACGTTCTGCGGTTCGGTCAGCGAACTGGCCGGCGACTCCACCTACATCGCACCCATACTCAACGGCGAGCCATCGCCCGCCGGGCCACTCAAGCTGGCCGATCTGCCGTACTTCAAGGACGCCAGGACCAGCGATCCGCTGGTGTTCCCGGCCAACTCGCCCGCGCTGCTGGCGAAATTCCCGCCGACCCTGCTGATCACCGGTACGCGCGACTTCACCATGAGCTCGGTGCTGCACAGCCAGGCACTGCTGACCGCCGCCGGGGTGGACGCCGAGCTGCATGTCTGGGACGGCATGTGGCATTCGTTCTTCTCCGACCCGGACATGCCCGAATCCCGCGAGGCCTATGCGGTGATGGTGAGCTTCTTCGATCGCAAGCTGGGGCATTAGCAGTCTTTGCCCCGCAGCGCGGGGCCGGGTATTCTCTGGCGTATCGATAGCCACGCGCCGTGCCATGAACCCACAGACCGTCCTGGTCATTGACGACGAACGCGACATCCGCGAACTGCTGACCATCACTCTGGGGCGGATGGACCTGCAAGTCGACGCCGTGGGTACCGTGGCCGAAGCGCGCCGGGCGCTGGGCGAACGCAGTTACGACCTGTGCTTCACCGACATGCGCCTGCCGGATGGCAACGGCCAGGAGGTGATCGAACTGATTGCCGCGAATCACCCGGACATGCCGGTGGCGATGATCACCGCTTACGGCAACGTCGACGCCGCCGTGAATGCGCTGAAGGCGGGTGCGTTCGATTTCGTGTCCAAGCCGGTCGACATCCAGATGCTGCGCGGTCTGGTGCGCACCGCCCTGCGGCTGGTGGAGGAGAAGCGCAATGGCGGCGCCGCGGCGAAAACCAACGACTCCAGCGATCGCCTGATCGGCGACTCGGCGGCGATGCAGCAGGTGCGCGCCACCATCGGCAAGCTGGCCCGCAACCAGGCGCCGGTCTACATCGCCGGTGAATCGGGCGTGGGCAAGGAGCTGGTGGCGCGGCTGATCCACGAGCAGGGCCCGCGTGCGAGCGGGCCATTCGTGCCGGTCAACTGCGGCGCCATTCCCTCCGAGCTCATGGAAAGCGAGTTCTTCGGCCATCGCAAGGGCAGCTTCACCGGCGCCAGCACCGACAAGGAAGGCCTGTTCCAGGCCGCCCAGGGCGGCACGCTGTTTCTCGACGAAGTGGCCGAACTGCCGCTGCACATGCAGGTGAAACTGCTGCGCGCGATCCAGGAAAAAGCGGTGCGACCGATCGGCGGCCGCGACGAGATTCCGGTCGACGTGCGCATCCTTTCCGCTACCCACAAGAACCTCGGCCAACTGGTGGAACAGGGCCAGTTCCGCCAGGATCTGTTCTATCGCATCAACGTGATCGAGCTGCGGGTGCCGCCGCTGCGCGAACGTCGCGGCGACGTGCCGTTGCTGTCCGCGTTCATCCTCAAGGCGCTGGCTGGCAAGAGCGGTGACAGCGTCGGCCAGCTGTCGGCGGCCGCACGCGACGCACTGGAAACCTACGATTTTCCCGGCAATGTGCGCGAACTGGAAAACATCCTCGAACGCGCGATGGCGATGTGCGACGGGGCCGTCATCGATGCCTCCGACCTGATGCTGCCGCAGCGGGGCGCGCGCGCCGACGCCGTGACGCCAATCAGGCATGAGGACGTGGCAGTGGGCACGGCACCGGCAGCAGCCAGCGCCAACGGCGGCCTCGACGACTACATCAGCAACCTCGAACGCACCGCCATCGTCAAGGCGCTGGAAGAATCGCGCTACAACAAGACCGCCGCCGCCCGCAAACTCGGCATCACCTTCCGCGCACTGCGCTACAAGCTGAAGAAGCTCGGCATCGACTGAGCCCGGTTTCTCGCAGGAGCCCACCCTGTGCGCGATGCTCTTGTGGGAGCGACTTCAGTCGCGATGCCTTTTCGCCAGATTGAAGAGCATCGCGACTGAAGTCGCTCCCACGAAGGTGCGCTCCTACAAGTTGCCCTCACACCGAGCGCGTCGCCTCCACCGGCGGCACGGTGGCGGCGCGCCGGGCCGGACCGAACACGGCCAGCTGGCCGAGCAGCCACAGCAACAGCGCACCGACGCCGAGCACCCACAGCGGCATCCGCGGCAATTCGTAGTGCGTCATCAGCGACAGGTTGGCGGCGATGCCCAGTACCACGCCCAGCACCACACCGATGCCGACGATCAGGGCGTTCTCGGTCTGGAAATAACGCAGGATGTCGCTCCGCGTCGCACCCAACGCACGGCGCACGCCGATCGAGCGACGCCGCTGGCCGACCCAGAAACTGCTCAGGCCCACGATGCCACCGGCCGTCGCCAGCAGCAGCAACACGCAGACCGCGCCCATCATGATCGCCACTCCGCGATCGGTGGCGTAGGCCTTCGTGCGGGCCTGCGCCAACGTGACCACGCCATCCTCGGGGCTGATCAGGCGCAGGCGACTCTGTGCAACCAGGGCCGCCGGCGCCGCGCGCAGTACCGCCTCCAGTCGTCCCGGTTGCGTGCGCACCAGATAAACCGTCCCGCCGGCATAGGCCGCCCCGTCGGCGGCACTGGCATAGCGCGCCGGCACCAGCACCGTGTCCTCATCGATCGAACGCGTGCTGCTGCCCGCGTAACCGCCTTCCAGCCGATCGACCATGCCGACGATCGTGCTCGGGCCGTCGTCGCTGAGATAGACGCGCTGGCCCACCGCCGCGCCGTCCGGGAAAAGCTTGCGGGCGAGGTCGCGCGTGATGATGATCACCGCCGGCACCAGCTTGTCGTACGGGCCGAGGCTGCCGATCTCGTCGGCGCGGAAATTGCGGCCGGCCACCAGCGCGATGCCGAACGTGTCGAGCGCGTGCTCGTCGGCGAAATAGGAAAGCGCCAGCTGCAGCTTCTTCTGCTCGACCCGGTGCTTGATGCGCACCAGGCCGCCGCCGCCTTCTTCCAGCGGATAGGCCTGACTGGCAAACGCGTCGCGCACGCCCTGCAACTTGCGCAAGGTCGCCAGGTCGGCGCGCATCTGCGCGTCGATATGCACCACATCAGGCTGGCCAATCCACTCGTTCCTGATCGCGAACAGATGCGCCTCGTCGGTGCCGCTCGGGCGCGACAGATGCACGACACGCGTCTTGACGATGAACAACGCATTGCTGACCACGGCCAGAGTCAACGCGATCTGCAGCACGATAAGCAGCGTGGCCATCTTGTGCCGGCGCAGCGCGGCGAGGATCGGTCGAATCTGGATCATCGTGGCGTTCATCCGTTCGACTTCAGCTGCCACGCCGGCTGCACCTGGGCGGCGCGCCAGGTGGGATACAGCGCGGCAATCAGTGTGGTGAGTACCGCGACCAGCACCGTCAGCAGCCACAGCGACGCATCCAGCTTTGCCAGCCGAGCAATTTCCGGCTCGAATACATGACCGATGCCAGCCATGCCCAGTGCCGTCAGCAGCAGCCCCAGCACGCCGCCGGCCAAGCCGATCGCCGCCGCCTCGGTCAGAAACTGGCGATAGATCGCGCCGCGCGACGCCCCCAGCGCGCGGCGCACGCCGATCTCGGGCGCGCGGCGCATGAAGCGGGCCAGCATCAGGCCGACCACGTTGACGAGACAGATCAGCAAAAAGCTCACCGAGACGATCATCGACAGCGCCGAGGCCTTCGGCACCACGTTCATCGTGCGCAGCCACTCCCCCACATCGGACAGGCGCACGTTCGGCGGCCAGGCGAAGCGACCGACGCGCTGCTGTTCGGCCGCGTAGTTGCGCAACCAGTCGCGGTAGCGCCCCACGTCAGCGCGCGTGGGCAGTTCCACCCACGCGGCGATCCATGCGCACTCGCTGTGCAACACGCTGTCCCAGTTCGGCAGGGCGGGATCGACGGAGTTCGTGCTGCAATAGAAATTGCCGGCGGCGGCTTTCTGCAGGTCGATGGCTCGGCTGAACGGGAGGTAGAGCTGACGAGGATGGCTGAAGGGATACCACGAGCTGCTCACATCGAAGTAGCGCGGGCTGGGATTCCAGTCGTCCAGCACGCCGACGATGCGATAGTTGTGCGTGTCCAGGTTGATCTCGCGGCCTACGCTGTTGGCGCCACCGAACAGCTTCTGGTTGAGCGCGCTGCTGATCACCACCACCGCCGCGCGTTGCTCGTCGTCGCTGGCCGACCAGCCGCCGCCGTAGCGGAACGGCGCATCGAACATCGCGAAGAAGTCACGACTGACCGCATCGCCCTCCTGCGAAGACGGCAGATGTTGCGCGTCACCCGGCAGTACCGTCCACTTGCTGCCATAGATCAGCACCTGCCACCGTGCCTGGCGCGCGTGCAGCAACGCTACGGCGTCGGTGTAGCTGAGCAACTCCGGCGGCTCGCCTTTCCAGTTGTGCGCCGGGCCGAAGCTGTCGATCTGCGGCACGAACAGCTGGTTCGATTTCCACGGGATCGGATCGGCCGCGGTGGCGCGAAACACTGCGTAAGTGATCATGCAGGTCGCTACGCCCACGCTCATCAGCACAACCACCAGTGCAGTCAGCGCCTTGCTGCGCCGGCAATGGCGCAGAGCCATGTCGAGGTAATACGCCAGCATGTCTTTCCCCTGGATTGCTGTCCTTGCCTGATCGCACCGCGACCGATTTATCCGCCGCCGCCAGCACCCCCGAGCGCCTTGCGCAGCGTGCGCAGAAGCACCTGGGTAGTGAACGGTTTGTCGACCACGTAGAGGTGCTCCAGCGGCGGCAGCTCGTGCAGGTCCGGCGAGGCCCCGGGACGGGCCAGCAGAATCACACCGCCCTGATAACCCTGTTCGATCAGCGCGGCCAGCGTGCGCACACCGGTGAACAGGTTCATGTCGGCATCGAGCACCACCAGGTCAGGCAGACCACCCGCCTCGATCCACTGCAAGGCGGCGGTACCGCTCTGGCTGGGATGGGCCAGGTAGCCATAGGCACCCAGCGTATCGGTCAGCAGGGACAGTTGGCCAGCCTCTTCCACTACTACCAGCACGCGCTCGGCGGAGCCTTCCAGGCCATCCTGTATCTCCATCTGCTCGTCGCTGATCAGTTCCTCCAGCGGGATATACAGGTCGAAACGTGTGCCGCGCCCAGGCTCGCTGTCCACCCGCATGACGCCGCCGTGACTGCCGACGATGCGCTTGCATGAAAGCAGGCCCAGCCCGGTGCCGGCTTCCTTGGTGGTGAAGAAGGGCTCGAACAGGTGCTCCAGCACTTTCTGGCCCATACCCGGGCCGCTGTCGATCACGCTGATGCAAAGATAACGGCCCAGCCGCGGCTGCTCTTCGTCCAGGAAAAAATCCTCGGGCAGTTCCACCTGCGATGTCTCGATGCGCAGGTGACCGCCATCGGGCATTGCCTGGATCGCGTTCAGACACAGGTTGAGCAGGCACTGCTGCAGCTCGGTCTGGTTGCCCTCGAACGACAGTTCCGGGTCGTCGATGGCCAGTTCCATCGCCACCGTGTGCGGGATGCTGCCCTGCATCAGCAAGCCGAACGCACTGAACAGCGCGCCCAGCCGCACCTGCTCCGCGCGCCGCGCGCCGCGCGCAAACGACAGCATCGAATGCACCATGTCCAGGCCGCGCTTGCCGCAATCGCGCACCAGCTTGCCCAGCCGCGCCAGACGCGGGTCATCCTGGTAATCCTGCAGGCTGTCGCCGGCCAGCAACAACGGTTGCAACAGGTTACGCAGGTCGTGGCTGAGGCCACCAGCAAGCATCGCCAGGCTTTCGAAGCGTTGCGCCCGGATCAGTTCGGCTTCGGCGCGGCGGCTCGCCCGGCGCGAATCCGCCTCGCTCAATGCGCGGCGCACCGCGCTGGCCAGCCGGGCCGGATTCTGCTTGAGGATGTAGTCGGTCGCGCCATTGCGCAGCGCCTCGATCGCGGCGTCCTCACCCAGCGTGGCGGAGACGAAGATGAAAGGCAGGTCATCGTCGTTCTGGCGCAACAGTTCCAGCGCGCGCTGGCCGGAAAAGCCGGGCATGCTGAGATCGGACAACACGATGTGCGGCTTGAATTCCTTCAGCGCAGCAACGAAGCGTTCCTCGTCATCGACCAGGCACACCTCGTAGGCGATGCCATCACTATCGAGTTCGGCCAGCACCAGCTCGGCATCAAGCTCACTGTCCTCCACCTGCAGGATACGAATGGTCGGCAAGGTTCGAAGTTGCGAGTTGGACATGTTGACTCTCACCACCGTGCCTGCCTGGTCACCCCCCGCACTCGCCACGAGCCGCGACCGCGTGCTCGCGCTTCCTGCAACCCGCTGAACCTGTCGACGGGCGAATCAATCCTGCTCGGGTGCCTGGTTCAAAACCGCCCAGAACTGCCCCAGGGTCCGCACGGCCTCGAAGAACTGGTCCACATCGACCGGCTTGATCACGTAGGCATTGGCGCCGAGATCCCAGCTTCGCGCCAGATCGCTTTCCTCACGCGAGGAGGACAGGATCACCACCGGAATCCGCCGCATCCGCGCATCGCTGCGCATCTGGGTCAGCACATCCAGCCCGTTCATGCGCGGCATCTTGATGTCCAGCAGCACCACGGCCGGATCACCTGGTTCGCGCGACGCCCATGCACCACGTGCGTACAGATAGTCCAGGCACTCCACACCGTCTTCCACGTGCACCACCGGGTTGGCCAGGTGCGCTTCGCCCAACGCATCCATCGCCATTTCGGCATCGGCCAGGCTGTCTTCAACCAGCAGGATGGTGCGCAGGTCTTTTTTGTTCATGCTTGGACCTCAGGTGTGTGCTCCAGCCATGTCGGTGGCCGGCAGCGAAAAATGAAAGCGGGCACCCTGACCCGGTTCGGCCTCGGCCCAGACACGGCCGCCGTGGCGCGCCACGATCCGGCGCACATTGGCCAACCCGATGCCGTTGCCCGGAAACTCCGACGCGCGGTGCAGTCGCTGGAACACGCCAAACAGCTTGTCCGCGTACTGCATGTCGAAACCGGCGCCATTGTCGGCCACGGTGAATTCGTAATCGCCATGGCGATCCTGCTGCATGCTCACCTCGATGCGCGCCACGTCGCACTGTCCGGTGTACTTGACCGCATTGCCGAGCAGATTCTGCCATACCGTTCGCAGCATGTTCTCATCACCGATCACCATCGGCAATGGCGCAATTGTCCATACGATGCGTCGACCTTCCATCCCCGATTCCGCCAGCGCGCGGACCTCCTCCACCACCGATTGCATGTCCACCGCCTGCAGCCGCAGCGCGCCGCGGCCGAGCCGCGAAAACACCAGCAGGTCGTCGATCAGCTGAGCCATGCGCTGAGCCGAACCGGCAATCACCTCAATGTAGTGGCTGACCTTGTCATCGACGCGGTCGCCCAGGTGCTGCTCCAGCTTGCGCGCAAACCCGGCGATGTGGCGCAGCGGTGCACGCAGGTCGTGCGATACCGAATAGCTGAATGCCTCCAGCTCGCGATTGACGTCGGAAATTTGCGCCACCTTGCCTTCCAGCTGGCGATTGAGTTCGTTGACCTTCTGTTCGGCCAGCGCGCGCGTGGTGACGTCGCTCACGGTCAACAGCAATGCCGGGGCTTCTGTGTCCTGCTGCTGCAGCCGACGGGCGTTGACCACCAGGTGACGCTCCACGCCATCGACCGTGCGCTGGATAAGGTCGTGATCCCACAGTTCGCGATCACGCAGCAACACGTCGCTCAGCCGTTGCAGCAGTGCGGGGTCGCTCCATGCACCGTCGCCGATGCCGGCCAGCGGCCGCGAGCTCTGCTTCGCGTCCAACCCATACAGTTCGCTGAAGGCATTGTTCACCAGCAGGCTGTTGAGGTTCTCGTCGAACAGCGCAATCGGTTCGCGCACGGCCTGGAATATCAGTTGCGAACGCTGCACCGCCCGACCCTCGCGGCTCTCGGCCCGTTGCCGCTGTCCGATCTGCCGCTCGGACATCAGCACAATGATGATCAGCAGCAGCAGCTGTGCCACGGCGGTGACGGTGAGCACGATGCGTCCGTTGACCATCTGTTGCCTGGCGGCTGCCTGGCGCTCCTCCAGCAAGCGATCCTCGATGTGGACGATATCGTCGATTTCAGTGCTGATGACGAACAGGTCGCCCGCATCGCGCAACGACTGCCGCGCACCCGCCGTGTCACCGTTTTTCAGTCTCGACTGTGCCTGGCCCATCAGCGCGATGCGGCCGTTCACGCTGCTCTCAAGCGCCCCGATCCGGATCTGCTGGTCCGGATTGTCCCGCGTCATCGCACGCAGCTGTCGCACCAGCGTGGGTCCGCGCTCAACAACGGAGAGGGCGCGTTTACGGGTTTTTTCGTTGCTGTCGCCCGCCAGCATTCGATAAGTGGCACTCTCGCTGTCACGCGCCAGATAGGCCAGCTCATAAGTCAGCGCCTTCACGGCGCTGGAATGGGTCACCCAGGCGGACGCCCGCTGCGTATCGCCCGCACCGAACAGCGTCACCGCATACGGCAATGCCACGATGACCAGCACGGCCAACAGCAGGCCGGCGGTGCGCCACCGCAGGATTCCCCTCGTCTTCATTCTGCCGGCAACCTCACAGGCTCACCTCGGGAAAGCATCCAGGCATTCTGGCATGTTTTGACGATGGCTCCGTGGCGGTCCCGCGCCATTCATCGGCTGTAGCCACTCATCGCGGCCGGCCTCGATGCCACCGAGCCGCCCCAGGTCCGGTTCGGCTCTGCCTGCATGGTGAAATGCAACTCGCCACCGGCGACGATCTCGGCGTGATGCAGGTACGTGCGCTGCAGCGGCTTGCCGTTGAGCGTCACGGCCCCGACATATGGATGCGCGTCGTCCAGTGGCGACGCGCTGACCGTGAAGGTACGTGCGTTGCCCAAGTGGATCGCCGCCTTGACCACAAACGGCCGGCCGATCGCGTACTCGTCGCTTGCCGGCGTCACCGGATAGAAACCGAGTGCGCTGAACACGTACCACGCCGACATCTGGCCCAGATCGTCATTGCCGGCCATGCCATCCGGACGGGCGGCGTACTGGGTGTCCATGATCTGCTTCAGCCGTTGCTGCGTTTTCCACGGCGCACCGGCATAGTCGTACAGGTACGCGATGTGGTGGCTCGGCTCGTTGCCGTGCGCGTACCAGCCGATCAGTCCGGTGATGTCCTCCACGTTCTTGAAATGCGAGGCATCGACCTTCGCGTCGAACAAGGCATCGAGCTTGGCGATGAATTTCGCATCGCCGCCCATCGCGTGGATCAGTCCTGCCACGTCCTGCGGCACGTACCAGGAGTACTGCCACGCATTGCCTTCGGTGTAGTCGCTGCCGTAGCCGGCGGCTTCCGGATTGAACGGCTCGCGGAACGCGCCATCGGCCAGTCGCGCACGCATGAAGCCGGTTTGGGAATCCCATGCGCGACGCCAGTTCGCCGCGCGGCGGGTGAAGGTGGCGGCAACATCGTGCTTGCCCATCGCCTTGGCCATCTGCGCCAGCGACCAGTCGTCGTAGGCGTATTCCAGCGTCTTGGAGGCGCCCTCGGGTTCCTTGTCGATCGGCACGTAACCGAGCTTCATGTAATCGGCGAGGTCGCCATACGGCGCATAGGTGGCGCTGGCCACCATTGCGCGCATCGCCGCGTCCGCATCGAAACCGCGCACGCCCTTGATGTACGCATCGGCGATCACCGGCACGGCGTGATAGCCGATCATGCACCACGTCTCCAGCCCCTGGTACGCCCACACCGGCAGGATGCCGAACGGACTGGCCTGCTGCGCGGCGATCAGCGAACGGATGAAATCGGTACTGCGTCCGGGATTGAGCAGCACCATCAGCGGCTGCTGCGCGCGATAGACGTCCCACAGCGACCAGGTCGAATAGAACTCGAAGTCCTTTGCCCGGTGCACCGCATGATCCGGCCCGCGGTAGTCGCCGTTGACGTCCATGCTCAAGGTGGGCGACAGCATCGCGTGATACAGCGCGGTGTAGAACAACGTGCGGGTGGTTGCCGGGGCGTCGATGTCGATTACCGCCAGCGCCTTGTCCCAGGCGGCTTTCGCCTCGGCCCGGCGGGCGTCGAAATCCCAGCCTGCCCCTTCCTGGTCAAGATTGGCGATCGCGTTCGCCTCGCTCACCGGCGAAATCGCCACCTTCACTTCCAGTGGCTGCTTCAGCTTGCCGAAGTCGAACACGCCGACCAGCGCGCGACCGTTCTGCGCGTCGCTGTCCTCAGCCTGATTGCCCGGCCCCTTGAAGCCCTTGTAGGCAACGTCGGTCTCCCGGTTGAGCAACTCGCGCGAGGTCATCGGTTGCGAGAAACGCATCGCGAAGCACAGCTCGCGTCCCGGCGCCCAGCCACGCGTCGTGCGGCAGCCGGTGACCGTGCCGTCCTCGTGCACACGCAGGCTGGCCCACAGCACCTTGCCGGCGTAGTCGTAAATGCTCGGGCGCAGGTCCAGCAGCACATGCGCCGGTTTGCCGACCGGGAACGTATAGCGATGCCAACCGATCCGCCGCCCGGCCGTGAGTTCGGCGCGCACGCCGTAATCGCTCAGCGTCACCGCGTAGTAACCGGCCTGCACCACCTCGCTGTCGTGCGAGAAGCGCGAGCGGTAACCGCTGCCTGGCGTGGCCGGATCGCCCGGCTCGAATTTCACCGTACCGGCAATCGGCATCACCAGCACATCGCCCAGGTCCGAATGGCCGGAACCGGAAAAGTGCGTGTGCGAGAAACCCATGATGCTGGTATCCGCGTATTGATACCCGGCAGCCCACTTGTAGGCATGCTTGACGTCCGGCATCGCGGTGTCCGGCGACAGCTGGATCATGCCGAACGGCACCGTGGCGCCGGGAAACGTGTGCCCGTCGCCGCCGGTGCCGATGCGCGGATCGACGGCCGCCGCATGGGCCGCGGAAGAATTCGCCGGCCGTGCGCCGGCGGGCACGACGAGCGCGATGCCGAGCACGGCACCGAGCAGACAGGGAAGCACATCACGCATCCGGAAACTCATTGTTGTTTCGCCTTTGAAACGATCCAGACAGGCACGCTACCATCCGTCGGCCGGCAAGGCATGCTGCGCCGCGACGTGCCAAACTGCGCCAATAACTTACCTTTGGATCGTTCCAATTCGGCAAACGTCATGTCAAGCCATACCCCGATCGGGCGCAAGATCACCCTGAACGACATCGCCGCCGGCTGCGACGTGTCGCGCGCCACCGTGTCGCTGGTGCTGCGCGGCAGCCCCCTGGTGAACAAGCTCACCCGCGCACGGGTCGAGGACGAACTGCGCCGGCAGGGTTACGTCTACAACCGCGCAGCGGCCAACCTTCGGCGCAACACCTCGTCCAGCATCGCGCTGGTATTGAACGACCTGGCCAATCCGTTCTTCGCCGAATTTGCCGCCGGCGTCGATGAGGCGCTGGGCGCCGCCGGCTTCGTCACCCTGCTCGGTTGCACCGGCGAATCGGCTGCGCGCGAGCAGGCGGTGCTCGGCTCGCTGCTGGAGCACGGCCCGGCCGGCATCATCCTGTCCCCTGCCGAACACAGCGAGGCGCACCAGGTGCTGGCCGCGGTCGGCCGGCGCGTACCGCTGCTGCTGTTCAACCGCGAACTGGGCGGCACCCTCCCCGAGTACGCGCACTGGGATCAGCTGATGCTGGACAACCAGCACGGTGCGCGCCTGGCGACTGAGCACCTGATCGCCCGCGGTCATCAGCGCATTGCGTTTTTCGGCGGCCACCACGATTCCAGCTCATGCCGGCAGCGTCTGGCCGGCTATCTCGACGCGATGCGCACTGCCGGACTGCGCACCGAGCCGCACTGGCAAGTGGAGTGCGCACCGACCCGACTCGACGCGGCCCATCGCACCAGTGTGTTGTTCGACGCCACCCAGGTGCCGACCGCGGCGGTCTGTTACAACGACGCCGTCGCGCTCGGCCTGATGCTCGGCCTCAATCAGCGCGGACTGCGCCCGGGCCGGGATTTCGCGCTGACCGGCTTCGACGACATCGCCGAGGCAGCGCTGGGCATGCCGCCGCTGACCACCTTGTCGACTGCGCCACAGGAGCGCGGCCGACAGGCGGCGCAATTGCTCATGCAGCGACTGCAACAACCACAGGCCGCCAGCCAGCAAACCATCGCACCGGTACAACTGGTGGTGCGCGAAAGCAGCTGTCCACCGCCCGCCCACTGACTCACCCTTGGGGAATCCGCATGGCCTTCACCACTCATCCGTCACCGACCTCCGGCAACAACGACATGCCCGCCCGCGGCGAGCGCTATACCGATTACCCGATGGCGCTGGGCGTGCTCACCACCATCTTTTTCATGTGGGGCTTTCTCACCTGCCTCAACGACATCCTGATCCCGCACCTGAAGTCGATCTTCCAGCTCAGCTACGCGCAGGTGATGCTGGTGCAGTTCACCTTCTTCGGCGCGTATTTCCTGATGGCACTGCCGGCTGGCCGGCTGGTTGCCGCACTGGGCTACAAGAAGGGCATCGTCGCCGGCCTGGCCATCGCCGGAATCGGCGCGCTCGGCTTCTGGCCGGCGGCCGGCCTGCATCTTTATCCGGCCTTCCTCGGCGCGCTGTTCGTGCTGGCCACCGGCATCACCGTGCTGCAAGTGGCGGCCAATCCGTACGTGGCCCTGCTCGGCCCCGAGCGCACCAGTTCCAGCCGGCTGACCCTGGCGCAGGCGCTGAATTCGTTCGGCACCTTTCTGGCGCCGTGGTTCGGCGGCCTGCTGATCCTGTCCAACGTGGTGAAAACCCCGACTGAGCTGGCAACGCTGGCGCCCGCCGAACAACTGGTCTATCAGACCCAGCAGGCGCAGGCGGTACAGGGGCCCTACATCGGGCTGGCGGTGGTGTTGTTCCTGCTCGCGATCTTCGTGTGGCTGTTCCGGTTGCCGGCATTGACCGAAGCCACCGACAAGGACGACCACGCACGGCACGGCTTCGCCGAGGTGTTGCGCCACCCGCATGTGTTGTTCGGCGTGCTCGGCATCTTTTTCTACGTCGGCGCGGAAGTGTCGATTGGCAGCTTCATGGTCAACTACCTGTCGATGCCCGAGATCGGCCACATGAGCGAGCAGCAGGCCGCGAAGTACGTCTCCTGGTACTGGGGCGGCGCGATGATCGGCCGCTTCATCGGCTCGGCACTGATGGCGAAGTTTTCGCCGCGCCGGCTGCTGGCGCTGTTCGCCGCGATCAACGCACTGCTGGTGCTGACCACCATGCTGAGCAGCGGCGGCCTGGCGATGTACAGCATCATCGCGATCGGCCTGTTCAACTCGATCATGTTCCCGACCATCTTCGCGCTCGGCATCGAGCGGCTGGGTCCGATGACCAGCAAGGCCTCGAGCCTGCTGATCATGGCCATCGTGGGCGGTGCGATCATTCCGCCGCTGCAAGGCCTGTTCGCCGACCACATCGGCCTGCAGCAGGCTTTCTTCCTGCCGCTGCTGTGCTACCTGTACATCGTGTTCTACGGCCTCAGCGGCTCGCGGCTCCGCAGCGTTCCGGCAACGGATGCCAGCGGGAGCCATTGAGATGACGCCACGTCCCATCCTGTGCTTCGGCGAAGCGTTGATCGACCTGCACGCCAACAGCAACGATGAGCGCGGCTTTGCCGCCAGCTTCGTGCCGTTCGCCGGCGGCGCGCCGGCCAACGTGGCGGTCGCCGCCGCGAGACTCGGCGGTCACGCCCGCTTCGCCGGCATGCTCTCACGCGACCGTTTCGGCGATTTCCTGCTCGACAGCCTGCAGCAGGCCGGCGTCGGCACCGATGACATCGTGCGTACCGCGGCGGCGAATACCGCGCTGGCCTTCGTCACGCTCGATGCCCACGGCGAACGCAGTTTCAGCTTCTATCGCGAGCGCTCGGCCGACCTGCTGTTCCGACCAGCGGATTTTCGTCCGGACACGTTCCGCGACGTCGCCGTGTTCCACGTCTGCTCGAACAGCATGACCGATCCGGCGCTGGCCGACACCACCCGCGAAGGCATGCAGCGTGCTCGCGGCATGGGTGCGCTGGTCAGCTTCGACGTGAACCTGCGTCCGGCACTGTGGCCGGCCGATACCGACCCGCTTCCGCTGCTGTGGCCGGCGCTGCATCTGGCCGACGTGGTGAAACTGTCGGCCGAGGAATTCGCGTGGCTGGCGGTGGACGGTGAGCAGGCCGCGCTGGATCGGCTGTGGCTGGGCCGCACCCGGCTGGTGGTGGTGACCGATGGCGACAAGCCGGTGCGCTGGTTCCACCCCGACGCCGAGGGCGAGCTGCCGTGCTATCCGGTCGCGGCGGTCGACACCACCGCCGCCGGCGACGCCTTCGTCGGCGGTCTGCTGTGCTGTCTGGCCGAGCTGGAGGCCAGCGCCGAACGGATCGATCGACTGGTTACCGAACTGCCGCGGCTGCACGCGATGCTGCGTTTCGCGGCCGCCTGCGGCGCACTGACCGTGACCCGAAAGGGCTCGTTCGCCGCGATGCCCCGCGGTAACGAAGTACTGGCTTTCATGGAACAACAGGCATGAGCATGGCACCCGACTTCCGTTCCGCCAGCTTCCTGCGCGAGCACATCGCGCAGACGATGGCGTTCTACCACCCGCAGGCGATCGATCCGACCGGCGGTTTCTTCCACTACTACAAGGACGATGGCACGATCTACGACCGCCACCACCGGCACCTGGTCAGCAGCACGCGTTTCGTCTTCAACTACGCGATGGCGTCGATCGAGTTCGGGAACTCCGCAGCTCTTCACGGCGAATACCTCGACGCCGCACGACACGGCCTGCGCTATCTGCGCGAAGTACACCGCGATCCGTACAGCGGCGGCTACGCGTGGACGATTCGCGACGGCCAGCCGGAAGACCGCACCAACCACGCCTACGGCGTCGCCTTCGTACTGCTCGCCTACGCCACGGCGCGCAAGGCCGGCATCGCCGAAGCCGCCGCATGGATGGACGAAACCTGGAACCTGCTGGAGCAGCGTTTCTGGGACGCCGACGCCGGGCTGTACCGCGACGAGGCCGATGCCGACTGGCACTTCAGCGACTATCGCGGCCAGAACGCGAACATGCACATGTGCGAAGCGATGCTGGCGGCCTACCAGGCCAGCGACGACCCGCGCTATCTGGAGCGCGCGTACACCCTCGCCGACCACATGACCCGGCGCCAGGCCGCGCAAG
>DHXA01000219.1:34955-35080 GCA_002413455.1 Rhodanobacter sp. UBA5168
GACGACCCGAAACACCTGTTCCGCCCGTGGGGCTTCCAGCCCGGCCACCAGACCGAATGGGCCAAGCTGCTGCTGATCATGGAGCCGCTGCTGCTGGAACGCGGCCGCGAGGAAAACTGGCTGGC
>DHXA01000070.1:0-7395 GCA_002413455.1 Rhodanobacter sp. UBA5168
GGCCGGCGCGTTCGGCGACGCGGCGGCCTTCAGTTTTTTCCCGGCGAAGAACCTTGGCGCACTGGGCGATGGCGGCGCGGTGGTGACCGACGACACCGAACTGGCGCAGCGGATCGCCGCGCTGCGCAACTACGGTTCCGACGTGAAGTATCGCCACCTGTTCCAGGGCCTCAACTCGCGACTCGACGAAATGCAGGCGGCGATGCTGCGGGTGAAGCTGAAATATCTCGACGAGGACATCGCCTGGCGCCGTCACGTGGCACGGCGCTATCGCGACGGCATCCGTCATCCGCAGATCCTGGTGCCGGAGGTGACGCGGGAAGAACAGCACGCCTGGCATCTGTTCGTGGTTCGCTGCACGCAGCGCGATGCACTGCAGCAGCATCTGCAGTTGCACGGCATCCAGACCCAGGTGCATTACCCGGTGCCCGCGCATCGGCAACCGGCGTATCCATCCCTGCGACATGCCCATCTGCCGCTGACAGAACGATTGCACGATGAAGTGCTGAGCCTGCCGATGGGACCGACCTTGCGCGATGACGAAGTGGATCGGGTGATCGAAGCCTGCCAGTCGTTCGAGTGTCCGCCATGAACATCGTGCGCACCGGCTTCTACACCGCCACCGCCACCGCCGCGCGGCTGCTTGCCGGTCTGGTGGCGATCAAGCTGGTGGCGTGGTTCGCCGGACCCGAGGGCGTGGGCAAGCTCGGCCAGTTCATGAGCCTCATGTCGCTGCTGGCCGTGCTGGCCGGCGGCGGCATCAGCGCGGCCATCGTGAAGTACGTCGCCGAATACCGCGATGACCCGCAACGACTGTCGCGTCTGCTCTCGGCCGCGCTGTGGTACGCGTTCTGCGCATCGTGCCTGATGGGTGGCGTGGCATTGCTGTTCAGCCGGCAGCTCGCGCTCTGGCTGCTGGGTGATGCGCACTACGCCGGCCTGATCCGTGTGCTCGCCGTCGCCCAGCTCGGTATCGCGCTGCTGAACTACATCCTCGCCGTGATCAACGGCTTCATGGATGTGCGCCGGCTGGCCTTCATCCAGGTGACCGGGTCGGTGGTCGGCATCGTGATGATGGTCTGGCTGTCGCGCTGGCTGCATCTGTACGGCGCGCTGCTGGCGCTGGTCGTGAGCCAGGTGTTGTGGCTTGCCGTCGGCTTGCCGGCGTGGTGGCGAAGCTCGTACTTCCGGCGCAGCATGCTGCGGCTGCGCTACGACCGCGAAATGACCTTGCGGCTGGCGACGTTCTCGGTGATGACGATCAGCTCCGCCCTGCTGCCTCCGCTGGTGAATATCGCGGTGCGCGATCACCTTGCGCTGCAGTTCGGCTGGGAGCGGGTCGGCTACTGGCAGGCGGTCAGCAAGGTGTCCGATGCGTACCTGTTGTTCCTCACCACGGCCATCAACATCTATTACCTGCCCAAGCTGGCGTCGACCCACGGACGCGCGGCGCTGTTGCATGAACTGCGCCATGCCTATCGCTACATATTGCCCGCGGTCGTGGTCCTGGCGGCCACGGTGTATGTGCTGAGAGGCTGGGTGACGCGCCTGCTGTTCACGCCGGACTTCGTCGCCGCCAACGTGTTGTATGGCCCGCAGCTGGTGGGCGATGTCATCAAGATCGCCTCCTTCATGCTTTCCTATCTCATGCTGGCCAAGGCCATGACACGGCTGTTCGTGATATCCGAATGCGTGTTCGCCGCCAGCTATTTCGCGCTGGTCTACGTGTTCACCGCGCACTTCGGCCTCGTCGGCGCGATGTATGCGTTCGCGGTCAACTACCTGCTGTATCTCGCCTTCAACGTGCTGGTTGCCCGACGTTACCTGGGGGCGCTGTGACGACGGCCGAGGACACGTCGCTGCATCCGGCGGCGATGCCGCTGGTGTCCGTGCTGATACCCGCGTTCAACCACGAGCGTTTCGTGCAGCGCTGTCTGGACAGCGTGCTGGAGGATCCCTATCCGGCCAAGGAGCTCATCATCATCGATGACGGTTCGACCGACGGGACCGGCGAGCGCATTGCCGATTGGGTGGCGACGCATTGCATGGAGCTTCCGATCGAGTACGTGCGGCGGGAAAACCGGGGTATCGCTGCCACCTTGAACGAGCTGGTGGCGCGTGCGAGCGGGGAATTTCTGCGGCCGGGCGCCAGCGACGATTATCTGCTGCCCGGCGGCCTCGATGCGCAGGTCCGCTATCTGCTGGCGCATCCGTGCCGGGGGGCAGTGATCGGCGATTCGGTCGTGGTCGATCAGGACGGAAACAAAGTGCATGACAGCGGCATGTGCGATCTTCATGGTGCCAACAAGTCTCTCTATCGATCCGATGACGGCATACGCCGCGCCGTCATCAGCCAGTGGGCCATCGGCGGACCGGTCGCCTTGATCCGCAAGAGCGCGCTGGACACCGTCGACCGCTGGAGCGAGGGCCTGCGCATCGAAGACTGGGATCTCTTTCTGCGGCTGGCGGCGCGCGATGCGCTCGGCTTCATCGATGTAAGCGTCTGCGCGTACCGCCTGCACGGTACCAACCTGAGCAAGACGCGGCATACCGCGACCCGCGTCGTCAATCTGGTGGAGTCGCAGCATGTCGCGCTGCGCAGGGCAAGCCTGTTCGGTGAGCCGTACCGAACCCTGCTCCACGCGCAGTCCCATTACATCGGCGCCAAGATCTCGTTCCTGCAGCGGCGGCTGGGGCCGCTGGTGCTTCACCTGGCGGCGTATCTGTGGCTGGTCGCCGTGGCGAAGGCCCGACCGGCATCCACGCACGCTGACGTGGAAGCGCCATGACGCCGTTGCTGCGCCTTCCCTCGACCTGGCTCACACTTCCGATCCTGCTTGCCTGTGGGCTCACGTTGCTCACCTACGATCTCTCGGTCGATTACCTGCAAGGTCTGCTGCTGCTCGCCGTGGTCGCAGCGGCGATCATGCTGTTCGACGTGCAGGCCGGCATCAGGATTCCACCGACCGTGCGATTCCGCTCGCGCCATTACGCGGGTACCCGGGACGGATTCGTCGCGCTGGCGTTTGCGGGCGGGATCGTTCTGTTCTGCCTGCTCGATCTCACGCTGTTTCCCATTCCGCTGTTCGACAAGCCATCGTCCTATGCCTCAATGGCGGGCGGCCGCGAACATGTCCGGCACATCTCCGACATGTGCTGGGTGCTTCCGCCGATCGGGCTGCTCTGCGCCAGGAGCCGGTGGCTGCGCAACACGCTCATCGTCGTCGGCTTCGTGTTTCCCGTGCTGGTGATCGACCGGAACCGGCTGTTCGCCACCGTGTTTTCGTTTGCGCTCGTCATCGTGTTGCGACGGGACGAAGCGAGACCCCTGCCGTGGAAAAGCGTCGGTTTCCTGGCGCTCGCGGGCACCAGCATTTTCTCGATCCTGGGCATCCTGCGATCCGGCCCGCTCGAGCACATCACGCTGCCTTTCAGCACCATGTACCGGGCGGCGCCGCAGGGCATCAAATGGCTGCTGCTCTACGGCAGCGCGGGTCCCTACAACTTCAGCGCCATGCTGGCCAAGCATTACTCCAACGCCAGTTTCCTCATCAATCAGCTGGTCCCCATGAGCGGCTCCGTCGCCACGGCCGGGACCGATATCCCGCTGGATGCCCCGACTATCAACGTGGGCACGGAGTTCTTTCCGTTTCTGCTGGCGCTGGGTCCGTTTGGCGCGGTGGCCGCGATCTGCGTGCTGTACGGCATGCTGCTGTGGAGCGTGCAGCGGCTTCGCCCGACGGTGCCGCTGTTTTCCTTGCTGATTTTCCTGCGCGTTTCCTACGTGTGCGTGATGTCGCCCTTCGCGCCGCAGGCCTTCACCTGGACCAACGCCGGCTTCATCGGCCTGTGTCTTTTCATGCAGGTCTTCGCCGCATGGCTGCCGACCCGAAGACCGCGCGAGCCGCTACCCGCCGTACCGGGAGGCGCGTCCACGACGGCCGTGCAAATCCTGTCTCCACCATCCATTCAGTGAGCACAGAACCATGGAACAAGACGAAATCTATCTGATCGACCTCTGGCGGATCTTCACCCGCGAGTGGAAATGGTTCGTGGCCGTGCTGGTGCTCACCCTCGCCGGCACCTATGCCTTTGCGCATCTGGTGAAGCGCCAGTGGGAAGCGACCGCGTGGATCCAGATCGCGCAGGTCGGCCAGGTACCGTCGGGCCAGGATCCCAAGGTCGAGCCACTGCAGCGCGTGCTCGAGCGGCTGCAACTGGTGCCGTTCGAAAACGAGATCATGGCAAGCGCCGGCTTCTCGCCCGGCTCGCCCGAGGCCCAGCTCTACCGCAAAAGCCTGAAGCTGGAGCCGCTGCCCTATGCGGGCCCCCTCATCCGGCTGAACGTGCGAGCCTATTCGCGGCAGCAGGCCAGTCAGTTCGCCACGGCGACGGTCACCCAGTTGCAGGCTCTGCACCAGCGCCTCGAGGCCTTGCCGCTGAAGTCGGCGCGCGCGCGCCTCGACCATATCGAGGCCGATCTGCAGACCACCATGGCGGACCGGGCGCGGCTCCAGCAGGCCAGCACGTCCAAGAACGGGAGTGCTGCGGGAAGCAAGGATGTCCAGAACCCGATGCTCGCCAGCTTGCTGCTGGCGACGAAGAACGATGAGATCCGCAACCTGCAGCAGGCACGGAGTGACCTCATCGACCGGCTCGGTCCTACCTATACCTATGAAACATCGATGATGTGGCCGGTCTATGTTCCCGATCAACAGGCCTTTCCCAACCCGGCGTTGACCTATGGCATCGGCGTGCTGCTGAGCCTTTTCCTGGGCGCATCGGCGGCCATCGCAAGAAGCGTCGCGCGGCGGGCGGCGCAGTAGCGGCGCGAATTCCGGGGAGATGCCGGCGGAGTCCGGCATCCGCTCGCCGGCTGCATTCAACCAAAGCGGCACATACCGGCACTCACCGAGCAGGCCAGTGAAAAATGCCGGGCTGGCACCGCGGAGCTACCGGCGACAGGCCGCGGCTGTCGCCGGTGAGCGGATGGCTGCATCCCGGCGAACGGAGATCGATGAAATGAGTGGGCCACACACGTTTGAAACCCCGCGCCAGGCCGCATCCGCCGTGGGTGTTCACCAGCGCCAGCGCAGTGCGCCGTTGAATGACGCGCAGTTGCTCGATACGCAGCAGGCCTTCGACAGCGTCGCTGCCGACTATGACGGCCCGCGGGGCAACAACGAGCTGATCCAGCGCATGCGGCTGACCCTGTGGGATACCGTGCACAGCGAGGTGCCTGCGGGTGCCCGCCTGCTCGATCTCGGATGCGGCACCGGGATCGACGCACTCGAATTCGCGCGGCGCGGGTTCCATGTGGTTGCCACCGACTGGTCGCCGCGGATGGTCGAGCGCACCCAGGCGCGCGCCGAAGCCGCGGGTCTGCAGTCACGGGTGACGGCCGCGCATCTTGGCGTGCAGCAGCTCGATCAACTCGATGGCGGCTTCGATGGCATCTATTCGAACTTCGGCCCACTGAACTGCGCGCCGGATCTTGCTGCCGTCGCCGCCGAATGCGCGCGCCTGCTGCGTCCCGGCGGCACCCTGGTTTTTTCGGTGATGGGCCGGATCTGCCCGTGGGAGCTGGGGCATTACGCGCTGCGGGGCCGGTTCAAGCGTGCCGGCGTGCGCGCCACGCGAGGTGCGACGGCGGTGGGGATGAACCACCACACGATCTGGACTTATTACTACCTGCCACGCGAGTTCTATCGCGCCTTTGCGGAACATTTTTCGCTGCAGAGCTACCGCGCACTGAGCTTGTTCATGCCACCGCCTTACCTGGTGGACTATTACCGTCGCCGGCGCCACTGGTGCGAGCGCCTGGGCCGACTCGACGATCGCCTTGGCGCGATGCCGCTGCTGCGCGACATGGGCGACCACTTTCTGATCGTGATGCGGAGGCGCTGAAGCCGTGGACATTCTCCAGGCAGCGATGGATGTCAGCTTGTGCCGCGCGGTCTCGATCACGACGGAGGGCAGCTCGCGTGCGCCGCTGCCGATCCGGGCGGGGCGGATCGGCTCGTCGCTGGCCGCTCGCGCGTATCGGGTCGACCTGCGCGATCATCTGATCTTCCCCGGCCTGATCAATGCGCACGAGCATCTGCACGTCAACGCCGTCCCGCCCCTGAATACCGGCGCGCCGTTTCCCAACAGTTACGCCTGGATAGCGGCCTTTCAGGCGCATTTCGAGGAGCCTGCCGTCATCGCCGCGCTGCAGGTGCCGAAGGCGTTGCGGCTGCGCCACGGCGCGCTGAAAAACCTGCTCGCCGGCACCACCTTCGTGGTGCATCACGACCCCTGGCATCCGGCGCTCGACGCGACGAATTTTCCGGTGGCGCTGCTGCGCGACTACGGCTGGAGCTACGCGCTGGGCTGGCCCGGTTATGGCCCGCCGGCCCAGCAAAGCTTTGCCGCCACGCCCACCGACCGACCCTGGCTGATCCATCTGGCCGAGGGCACCGATGCGATCGCGCAGGCGGAGTTGACCCAGCTCGACCAGCTGGGCTGCCTGGCGGCGAACAGCGTGCTGGTCCATGGCGTGGGCCTGCGCGAGCAAGACGTCGATCGGGTGATCGCCAGCGACGCCGCGGTGGTCTGGTGTCCGACCAGCAACCGCAGCCTGCTCGGGCGGTCGCTCGATCCGCAGCGCCTGTGCGCGGCCGGCCGACTGGCATTGGGCAGCGACTCGCGGCTCAGCGGTGCGCGCGACCTGCTCGAGGAGATGCGTGGCGTCGCCGCTCGCGGCGAGCTCAGCCCGGCGCAACTGCTGGGGCTGGTCACGACCCAGGCCGCGCGCATCCTGCGTCTGCCCTTGCGCGGCAGCCTCGAGCCGGGCATGCCGGCGGACATGGTGATTGTCGAGGACCGGGGCGGCGAGGCGCGCAGCCTGGTGGACATCGAGCGCAGCCAGATTCGCGCCGTGGTGCGCGACGGCGTGCCGCGCATCGCCGATCCCGATTTCGCCGAATGGTTTGCGGCCACCGGCATGGAAGCCGTACCGGTGATGCTGGACGGCAAGCCGAAATTGCTGGCCGGGCCGCTGGCCGAGCCGGCATTGCTCGCCCTCGAACCCGGGCTCGAACTGATCGTCGATCGGAACGAGCGCGTGCGCGATCTCACCATCAACGCCGGGTGCTACTGATGGCACGCCACCTCATGCTCGAACCCGCCCCGGCCTACGCGTTGTGGGCCCCCAGTTACCCGGCGCACGCCCACAATCCGGTCATGCGGGCCGAGGAGCGCGCCATGCTCGGGCTGATGCCGGCCACGCTGCACGGACAGGCCGTGCTCGATGTCGGCTGCGGCAGCGGACGCTACATGTTGCATGCGCTGCGACGTGGCGCGGCGCGCGTGATCGGTGTGGACCTCTCGCCGCCGATGCTCGAGCGCGCCGGC
>DHXA01000070.1:7676-7992 GCA_002413455.1 Rhodanobacter sp. UBA5168
TCGGACATCTCGACAGCCTGCAACAGTCGCTGGCCGAGCTGCACCGGGTGACCCGACCCGGGGGCACCCTGCTGTGCAGCGACGTGCATCCGATCGGACATGCGCTGGGCTGGCAGCGCGATTTCAAATCCGGCGGCGAGCGCTACGCCGTGCGGCATACGCAGCATCTGTACAGCCATTGGCATGCGGCCTGCGCGACGCTCGGGCTTCGCATCGAGCAGGTGCGGGAGCCGATGCTCGATCTGGCCGATATCCCCGATGGCGCGCACTTCGACCGCACGGCGCTGGAGGTTCCGGTGGCGCTGGTGTTCCAGCT
>DHXA01000067.1:0-1806 GCA_002413455.1 Rhodanobacter sp. UBA5168
TTCCTTGCGGCCCCAGTCGGCCAGCGAGAGGTCGCGGATCTTGTAGTCGTGGATAGCGGTTTCTTTGGTGACGGCGTTCATGGGTATCTCCGGTTTATTGCGAAGCTCTTTCGAAGAGTCCGGCCATGGATGGCCGGTCTGCTGCGAAGGGATTCGCGTACAGGCAACCGGGCGCCGTTGTGGAACGTGCCGCGCCGAGCCTGGCCAGTTTCTGACCGCGGGTGTATCCGCAGTCGAACGGTCGCAGCGCCCCTCGGCGGGCAGTACAAGCCGGTCATTGTAGCGGGAGACGGCGAGGGATGCCTCCGGCGGCGCAATTCGATAGGCTGGCCGTTCACCCAGCACCGGAGCGACCGCATGGAAGAAAACCGCGAAGCCGAGTTCCTGCCGCCCGACGGCCCGTTGCGCGAGGACGTCAGCCGGCTCGGGGCGATGGTCGGCAGGATGCTGGCCGAGCAGGGTGGCGAGGCGTTCTTCGAACGGGTCGAGCAGGTGCGCACCGAATCGATCCGGCGCCGTCGCGAGGGTGCCTCGGTCGCCGATCTGGCCGGCTCGCTGGCCGGGCTCGAGGCCAGCAGCGCCGGGGCGCTGGCACGTGCCTTCGCCACCTATTTCCAGGCGGTCAACACCGCCGAACAGGTGCACCGCATCCGCCGCCGCCGCGACTATCAGCGCGAGGGCAGCGCACCGCAGCCCGAATCGCTGCTCGACGTGCTCGGCCGGCTGAAAGCGGAAGGAGTCGGTGCGGACGAGTTGCTGGGCTGGCTGGACCGGTTGTGGATCGAGCCGGTGTTCACCGCGCATCCGACCGAGGCGGTGCGCCGCTCGCTGCTGGAAAAGGAACAGGCGATCGTGCGTTCGCTGATCGACGGTTTCGACCAGCACCGCACGCCGCAGGAGCGCAAGGAAGACGACGACCGCATCTACATGGCACTGTCCTCCGGCTGGCAGACCGCGGAGGCCTCGCCGGTGCGGCCCACCGTGCAGGACGAACACCATCATGTGGGTTTCTACCTGGCCAACCCGATCTATCGCATCGTGCCGGCGCTGTATGAATCGCTGGCCGAGGCGCTGCAGACCGTCTACGGGGTGGCCGCAAAATTGCCGCAGCTGCTCGGTTTCGCCACCTGGGTCGGTGGCGACATGGATGGCAACCCGAACGTCGGCGCGGACACCATCGCGGCCAGCCTGTCGACCCAGCGCACGCACGTGATCGAGCACTACGTGGCCGACGTGGCCTCGCTGGCCCGCCTGCTCAGCCAGACCGAAGGCCGCGTGGCCATCGACGCGCGCCTGCAGCAGCGCCTGGACGACTATCGCGCCCGCTTCCCCGTGGCTGCCAGAAAAGTACGCCCGCGGCATGCCGACATGCCTTACCGCAGCCTGCTCACGGTGATCGGCTCGCGCCTGGAGGCGACCCTCGAAGACAGTCATCCGGAAGGCTATGCAACCGCAGCCCAATTGCTCGACGACCTGCAGTTGATCGCCACCAGCCTGGTCGACCATTGCGGCCTGCACGCCGGCGCGTACGCGGTGCAGCGCCTGATCCGCCGCGTGCGAACCTTCGGCCTGCACCTGGCTCGACTGGACGTGCGGCAGGACTCGCGCGTGCACGACGATGCGCTGGCGGCGCTGCTGGACAACCCGGCATGGCCGCAACTCGCGACCGACGAACGCACCGGCCAGTTGCGCGACTATGCCAGCGGCAGGTCGCTTTTCCCGATCAGCCACGCCGAGGTGGTCACCTCGCTCTACGACGTGTTCGCCACCCTGGGCGATTCCCGTCGCCGCTACGGCAAGGAAGCG
>DHXA01000067.1:2026-4179 GCA_002413455.1 Rhodanobacter sp. UBA5168
TCGGCCTGTACATCATCAGCATGGCGCGCTCGGCTGCCGACGTGCTGGCGGTGCTGGCGCTGGCGCGCTATGGCGGTCTGGTCGAGAACGACAGCGTACCGCTCAACATCGCGCCCCTGTTCGAAACCGTCGACGACCTGAAGAACGCACCGGCCACGCTGCGCGCGCTGCTCGACGATCCGGTCTACCGCCAGCACCTGGCCGCGCGCGACAACCAGCAATGGGTGATGCTCGGCTACTCCGACAGCGGCAAGGACGGCGGTACGCTGGCCTCGCGCTGGGGCCTGCAGCGCGCGCAGGTGGAATTGCTCGAGGTAGCGAACGCGGCCGGCATCCATCTGGCGTTCTTCCACGGTCGCGGTGGCTCGGCCAGCCGCGGTGGTGCGCGCATCGCGCCGGCGCTGATGTCGTCGCCGCGCGGTGCGGTGGCCGGCGTACTGCGGGTGACCGAGCAGGGCGAGGTGATCCATCGCAAGTACGGCATCCGCGCGCTGGCGCTGCGCAATCTCGAGCAGACCGTCGGCGCGGTGCTGCGCGCCAGCCTGCGCCCACGCGAAACCGAGCCGCGCGAGGAGCGCTGGCGTGAGCAGATGAATGCGCTTTCGACGAGCAGCCGGCAAACCTACCGCGCCTTCGTCGAGCGCGAGCACTTCGTCGACTATTTCCGTTCCGCCACGCCGATCGACGTGATCGAGCGGATGACGCTGGGCTCGCGTCCCGCCAGCCGCCGCAGCATGCGCGGCGTTCACGACCTGCGCGCGATCCCGTGGGTATTCGCGTGGACCCAGTGCCGCTCCATCCTGCCTGGCTGGTACGGCCTCGGCAGCGCGCTGGAACAGGGCGTGCAGCAGTTCGGCGAGGAAACGCTGGCGGAGATGGCGCGTGACTGGCCGTTCTTCAGCAACATGCTGGACGACGTCGAAATGGTGCTGGCCAAGTGCGATCTCGACATCGCCGAGGCGTTCTCGAAACTGTCCGGACCGCTGCACGATGAATTCTTCGACCTGGTCCGCGACGAGTTCGCTCGCACCCGTCACTGGCTGTTGCGGCTCAAGGGACTCGACGCGCTGCTGCAAGGCGATCCGCGGCTCGATGCATCGATCCGCCTGCGCAATCCCTACGTCGATCCGATGAGCCTGCTGCAGGTCGACCTGCTGCAGCGCTGGCGCGCCACCGAGTGCACTGACGATGCCTTGCTGCAGGCACTGGTCGCCTGCGTCAACGGCGTATCGCAGGGGCTGCAGAACACCGGCTGACCGTAAATCGACACGCTTCGCAGGCTTCGCGCCTGTACGACTTCGGACGCTGCTGTCCGGATGCAGACAGCGATGCAGCCGTCGATGCGGGTGCAAGTCGTGGAAAACAGCTGTTTGCACCGATGGCATGGTGTGGCACACGGTTTGCAGTGACCGGCTCATGGATATCCCCAACCCCGTTTTCAAACAACGCAAACGCCGCCGCACCCTGATCATGCTGGGCGGTGGCGCGTTACTGCTCGTCACCATCGTCATCGTCATGTTGCGGCTGGGTCCTGCATTGCCCACGGTGGATCGCTCCAGCCTGTGGATCGACACCACGCAGCGTGGCGACATGCTGCGCGAGGTACGCGCGCCGGGCACGCTGGTGCCGCGCGACATCCACTGGCTGGCGGCGCAGACCAGCGCGCAAGTGGCGAAGATCGAAGTGTGGCCCGGCACGCGCGTCGAGCCGGACACGGTGCTGCTGCGGCTGACCAGCCCGCAGGTGGAGAACGATCTGCGCACCGCGCAGGCGCAGGTTGCTGCCGCCGTGGCGCAGGTTGCCGCCAGGCATGCCGCGCTGCAATCGCAATTGCTGGACGAACGCTCCTCGCTGGCGCAGGCGCAGGCCGATTGCGCGTCGGCCAGGGTGAAGAGCGATGCCGACGCGAAGGCGATGGCGAAGAATTTGATCCCGCGCGTGCAGTACGAACAGGAAAAGATCGCGCTGGACCAGCTGCAGCATCGCACCGAAGTCGAACAGCAGCGCGTGCAGGCGTTCGGTGTCGGCATCCAGGCGCAGATGGCCGCGGTGCAGGCGGACCTGCAACTGCAGCGCAGCAACCTGACCTTGCGCCAGCGTCAGTCCGACGCATTGGACGTGCGTGCCGGCATCGCCGGCGTGCTGCAGCAGAT
>DHXA01000015.1:0-30872 GCA_002413455.1 Rhodanobacter sp. UBA5168
CCCTCGCCAAGGTCCTGGCGCACGCCGAGCTGGGTATCCCAGAATGCAGCGATGGCGTGACTCCACGAGGCCTCGATCTGGCCGTCGTCGATGCGGCCACGACGGCGTTCGCCTTCGCTGCGCAGCCACAGCTTGTCGACGTCACCGCCGTACCAGCCTTGCGCGTCCCAGGCCTGGCCATCGGCGTGCTGGCCATGGGTGACTTCGAGCTGGTCGATCAGGAGCGCGCCCACGGGGCGATCGAGCATGTCCATGCCCGCCGTCGTGCCGCTGCCGATGCCGTCGGAATAGTCCGGACTGCGCAGCGGTTCGTTCGGCATGGGCGTCTCCGCTTCGGGGTCGGCATCGTGGCCGGTGTGCGGTGCCATGCCCGCCATGTCGCCGTGATCCATTGCCATCGAAGGAGCGGGCGGCGCACCGGCACTTTGCGCCGCAGCACCGCATGACCAGGCCAGCAGCAGGCCCGCTGCGAGCGCGGCGACAAATCCAGCGTGCGCCCTCTGACGATGCCTGCTCATGACACCACCACCTCGCGGAACATGCCCGCTTCCATGTGATACAGGAGATGGCAGTGGTAAGCCCAGCGACCGGGATTGTCGGCAGTTACCGCATAGGTGATGCGCTGCGCCGGCTGCACGTTGATGGTGTGCTTGCGCACCTGGAACTGGCCGTCCGGATTCTCCAGCTCGCTCCACATGCCATGCAGGTGGATCGGGTGGTTCATCATGGTGTCGTTGACCAGCACGATGCGCAGCCGTTCGCCGGTGTTGAAATGGACGGGTTTGGCATCGGCGAACTTCACGCCGTCGAAGGACCACATGAAGCGTTCCATGTTGCCGGTCAGGTGCAGCTCGATTTCGCGGCTGGGCTCGCGTGCATCGATCGGACCGCCGACGGTGTGCAGGTCGGCATAGGTAAGCACGCGGCGGCCGTTGTCGCGCAACCCGATGCCTGGATCGTCGAGGTTGGTGCGCGGCGTGTCGACATGCATGTCCGTGCCGGGGCCATATTCGGTGCGCGCGTGACGCACCACAGGCGTCGCGTCCGTCGACGCCATGCTGCCCATGTTCATGCCCGCCATGCCGTGCTGGTCCATCCCCGGCATCGATGACATTGCCTCGTGCCCGCTGCCATGGGCGGTGCCGCCCATCGTCATCGCGCCCATCATGTCCTGCATGCCGAGCCAGACGCGTTTGTCCACCTCAGGCACTTCAGCCTGCATGCCTGCCCGCGGCGCCAGCGTGCCGCGGGCGTGGCCGCTGCGGTCGATCGACTGGGCGAACAACGTGTAGGCACGCGCGTCCTGCGGCTCGACAATCACGTCGTAGGTTTCAGCCACCGAGATGCGAAATTCATCGACCGGCACCGGCTCCACATCCTGCCCATCGGCCGAGATCACCGTCATCTTCAGGCCCGGGATACGCACGTCGAAGATCGTCGAGGCCGAGCCGTTGATGAAACGCAGCCGGATCTTCTCGCCAGGTTGGAAGATGCCGGTCCAGTTGCCGGCCGGCGCCGTACCATTCATCAGGTAGGTATACGTGTAACCCGAGACGTCACCCAGGTCTGTCGGGTTCATGCGCATCCGGTTCCACATCCGGCGCGCGGCCAGTGCCTGGCTCAGGCCGTTCGCGCGCACATCGCGAAGGAACTCCGGCGCGGTGGGCTGGGCGAAGTTGTAGTAGTCACTCTGCTTTTTCAACCGGGTGTAGATGCGCTGCGGGTCTTCATCCGTCCAGTCGTTGAGCATCACGACATAGTCGCGATCGGTCGGGTTGCGTTCCGCACCGGCCGGCTCGATCACCAGCGGGCCGTACAACCCGGTCTGCTCCTGGAAACCCGAGTGCGCGTGATACCAGTAGGTGCCGGCCTGGCGCACCTGGAACTGGTAGACAAAGGTCTGCCCTGGCGCGATGCCCTCGAAACTGATGCCGGGTACACCGTCCATCCGGAACGGCAGGACGATGCCGTGCCAATGGATCGAGGTCGGCGTGCGCAACCGATTGGCGACTCGCAGCCTCACTGTGGTGCCTTCTCTCCAGCGCAGGAGCGGGCCCGGAACGCCGCCGTTGACTGTCGTGGCCAGCCGGCCAGTGCCGGTGAAGTTCACCGGCGCCTCGACAATATCCAGCGCAAAATCGGTACCGCCCAGTGCGATGGGTTGGCCGGGGCTGGTCAAGGCCCAGACATTCGACGGACGCAGCAGGCCAAGGCCGCCAGCCGCGCCACCCAGGGCAACGCCCTGGACGAAACGCCGCCGTGACAGGTCGGTGGCGCAAGGGGGAAATGCTTTCATGGGTCTCTCCAGGGCGGCGTCGAATATCAACGCCGATCACGGTTGCCCGGCACGCTCGCCGCAAGTTGCACGATCGTGACCGGACTCATCGACACGCAGGAAAGTCAGGCTGCGGGAGGTCGCAACAGAGAGGTATGCACACCACGCGGCGCCCTGAGGCGGCGTGGCGCAACCGGCGGCGCAGCGGGGGCAATGCGCGTCAGCCCCGCCATGGCTACCGCCGGCAATACGCTGGTACATAACGAGGCGCACGGACACGCGCAAGCATCGTGAGGAACCTGGCCGCCACCGCCAGAACCGCGATGGTCACAGCAGCCATCGGTCCTGGCTGCGGCAGTATGGTGATCGTCATGTCCAACGGCGCGCGCGGCAGAAACCGCGTGACCACCATGCGGCGTGCCACCCATTGCCGCAGCTGGTGCGCCATGCACGGGACTTGCCACCAGGACGAGCCACGCCAGCGCAGCCATCACCCGGAGGGACAGCGACTGCATCATATGGAACGAGGCTCGATTCACCGATGCAGCTTAAGGGCTGCGAGAGTACCGCTCAACTCTGGACCAACGTCCACGCGAATGCGGCGCGGCTGGCCGTGGCCAATCGCACTGGCAGCGTGAGGCTTTGCAGCAGGCCGGATTACTTCGTGTAGCCCATGTGCAGGGTGATCTTGTCGCCGACCTTGAGATCCGCCATCGACTTCGGCGGGAAATGCACGGTCAGCGCCATGCCGCCGGCATCCGCGCCGACCATGCCGGTCGTGGCGTCGACCGAGGTCACCGTGGCCGGCATCTTGTGCATGCTGCCGTTCTTGTCGTGCTGCATCTTGTGCATCATGCGCCCATGCATCGGGCCCATGCTGCTGGAGGCGGCCGCAGGGCTCATGCCTGCAGTATCCTGGGCATATACCGTGGTGGCAGTCAGGCACAGGCCGAGCGCGGCCGTCGCAACAATGATTTTCAATGAGAACTTCATGAGGTGCTCCGCTTGATGGGCAATCAGGACCCGCGCCTGACCGGTTGCCACTGCGCAACAGGCGAAGCCTGCACCGCCTGATGTGCAGGAAAGGTTATTTGACTGTGTGATGCAGAGCCGGGAGCGCGGCGCCGGCACATCTATACTTGAGTCTCCCCGCCCGCCGTGACCGCCATGAACTATCGCCACGCCTATCACGCCGGCAATTTCGCCGATGTACTGAAACATACCGTGCTGCTCGCGCTGATCGAGGCGATGCAGACCAAGCCCACGCCGTTCTGCTACATCGACACCCATTCCGGCAGCGGCTCCTATGTGCTGGACGGGTTCGAGGCGAAAAAGACCGACGAGCACAAGGACGGCATCGGTCGCCTGCATCCGGCCGAGAAAGTGCCGCCGCTGCTGCAGCGCTGGCGCGCCAGCATTCTGGGTGGCGAAGGCAACGAACAGGGACTGAAGAATTATCCCGGCTCTCCGCTGCAGGCCGCCCGCCTGCTGCGCCCCGACGACAGCGCGCAATTGTGCGAGCTGCATACCGAGGAAGCCTCCAAGCTGCGTGACCTCTTCCGCGGCAACCCGCAGGTGCACGTGCACCAGCGCGACGGCTACGAGGCGCTGAAGGCGCTGCTGCCGCCGAAGGAAAAACGCGGCCTGGTGCTGATCGACCCACCGTACGAGGCGCAGGAAGCGGAGTACAAGCACATCGAGCAGGCGCTGAAATCGGCGCTGCAGCGCTGGCCCACCGGCGTGTATGCCGTGTGGTATCCGATCAAGCTGCGCAGCCAGGTACAGCCGTTCCTGCGTGGCCTGCAGCGCTACGACGCCAAACGCGTGCTGCGGGTGGAGTTGCTGGTGCATCCGGACGATTCGCCGTTGCGCCTCAATGGCTCGGGCATGGTGATCCTCAACGCCCCCTGGAACCTCGACGACGTGCTGCGCGAACCGCTACGCGCGCTGGCGAGCCTGTTGTCGCAGGATCGCCCGGCCGAATGGAAGCTGGACTGGTTGCGGCAGGAAGGTGCCGAACCCGCGGCACCAAGCCCGCTGCCACCGTCGCGGCTGCTTCGCCCCGCCACGCCGCCCCCACGCCGACGCTGATGCTGTCGGCACACGCTGCGCTGACGCGGCTTGTTGTAGCGTAACGGCCATCGACCCGAGTTTCCCCCATCACGTCGCCACCGGAGTCCGCCATGCGCAACGCCGCCCGCTCCCTGCTCTGCCTGCCCGCCCTGCTGGTCCTGCTGATCCTGGCTGCCTGCGCCCCGGCGCCCATCTACAAGCCGGCTCCCCAGGCGGTTATCGCCACGCCGCAGCAGGTGGCGCAGTCTCCCGAACGCTATGCCGGCGGCGACGTGATCTGGGGTGGCCGCATCGTTCAGGTGATGAATTTTCCCGACCACAGCGAGGTCGAACTGCTTTCCTATCCGCTGGATTCCTCGCAGCGGCCAAAGGCGAACGACAGCGGCAGCGGCCGCTTCGTTGCGGTGCTGCCCGGCTACGCCGAACCGCTCGACTACCCGGCCGGCGCCCTGATGACGGTCAGCGGCAAGCTCAATGGCAGCCGCGCCGGCAAGGTCGGCCAGGCTGACTACGTGTTTCCGCTGGTCACCGTGGCGCAGTCGCACGTCTGGACGGCCGAAGAAATGAACAAGGGCCGCAACAACGTCCGCTTCGGCGTGGGCGTGGGCGTCGGTATTCATTGACGCCTCCTGCGGGCTGGCGCCACGCCAGCCCGCCACCAGTCAGCGCTGGAATTGTGCGAACGTGACGAAGTGGCCGCCTGGCTCGCGATAGCCGATCTCGGTGGCGCCATAAAACGTGTCGTGCCGTGGTGCCACGATCTCGCAACCCTCCAGCACCGAGGCCAGGAGGTCGATGTCGTCCACTTCGACGAACAGGCAAGTGCGGTCGCCCCGCCACGCCATCGCCGCCGCATGCGGATCGGCTGCCAACGAGGCCGTGGTCTGCAGCATCAGCTCGATGCCATTGCCGGCAAGGATCACGAACGCCGGCCCTCCTTCGCCCGGCACCTCGGCGGTGATCGCGAAACCCAGCCGATCGCGCCAGAACGCGAGGCTGGGCGCGATGGTTTCGACGTACAACACGGGCGTGGCCTTGCGGCAAACGGGTAACGCCATGACGGAACTCCTCGGGCACGTGGGGAAGCCAGCATGCCCGAGTGCCACGTGGCTGTATTGAACGAACGCGTCAGCGCCAGCGCCCGGGTGTCACGCCGGCGAAGCGGCGGAATTCACGCACGAAATGCGCCTGATCGCTGTAGCCCGCGGCCATGGCGATATCAGCCGATCGATGATCGCGCCGCGACAGCAGCTGCCGCGCCCGTTCGAAGCGCAGCCAGCGCAGGTGCTGCCTTGGACTGACGCCGACATGCTCCATGAAACGCCGCTGCAACGTGCGCAGGCCGATGCCCGTCTCGTCGGCCAGAGCTGCCGCCGACGGCAGTACCGGTCGCGCCTGCAACTGCTGCAACAGCCTGGCCGTACCGTTGAGCCGAAACTGGGGCATGACTGCGATCAGGCTCGCATCGGCGCGACGGCACCGCGCGGCGAAGTCTTGATCTTCGCGCCACCCGCTCAACGGCGGACGCCATGCCCGCGCGGGCAGCGCGTCAACCTCGGCGCTGTCGTCGGTCAGCAGCGACAGCGGCGCGCCCAGTAGCGGAAACAATCCACCGGACGCGAAGCGAATCCCGAACAGATCCAGACGACTACCAGGCTGTACCACGATGGCGCGGGTCATCGTACCCACCCAGCGCATCGATGCGCCGGCAAGGTCACAGATCAGATCCGCGCAACCATCAGGCAGGATCCGACGCGCAGCCAGCGCATTGCCGGCAGCGCTGTCGATGCTCCAGTAGGCAGCGATCAGCTCCTGCAGGCATGGCGATGGCGGGCATTCCCGATAAGTCATGCGCGCATCTTGCCACGGCGCCGATGGGCGCTGGCCGTGATTTCCTGCGGTGCCTTACACTTCACGGCCATTGTCGAAGGAACCGAACATGTCCGGCCACGCCGCCAACCCGATCAAGGCCATCCTGCTGGCGCTGGGCGCCAATTTCGCCATCTTCGTCGCCAAGTTGTTCGCCGCCATCGTCACCGGTTCCGGCGCGATGATGGCCGAGGCGGTGCACTCGCTGGCCGACTGCGGCAACCAGGGTCTGCTGCTGCTCGGCATCCGCCAGGCCAGGCGGCCGCCGTCCGACGAGTTCCCGCTGGGCTGGGGCCGCGCGCTGTATTTCTGGTCGTTCCTCGTCGCCATCCTGCTGTTCAGCGTCGGCGGCATGTTCTCGATCTACGAGGGCATCCACAAGCTCACCGCACCGGAACCGCTGAAATGGCCGTGGCTGGCACTGGGCGTGCTGGTGTTCGGCATCGTGGTCGAAGGCATCTCGATGCGCGGCTGCATGCAGGAAGTGAACAAGGCGCGCGGTGACCAGAACCTGTGGACATGGTTTCGCGAAACCCGCTCGAGCGAACTGCTGGTGATCTTCGGCGAAGACCTCGCCGCGCTGGTCGGCCTGTGCCTGGCCACCCTGGCGGTCGGCGCCACCATGCTCACCGGCAACCTGATGTTCGATGCCGCCGGCACCATCGCCATCGGCGTTCTGCTGATCGTCGTAGCCGTGCTGGTGGCGATCGAGGTCAAGGCGCTGCTGATCGGCCAAGGCATGGAGCCGCGCCGGCGCGACGAGCTGTTGGCCTTTCTCAACGGCCGCCCGGAAGTCGCCGAAGTGCTGAACCTGATCACCCTGCAGATGGGCGGCGACGTGATGGTGGCGGTGAAGGCGCGCATGGTTCCGGTAGCCAGCGATCACAAGCTCATTGATGCGATCAATGTCGTCGAGGCGGCCATGAAGGCAGAGTTCGGTGACGTGCGCTGGAGTTTCTTCGAACCCGACAGTGCGGACTGATTCGCGTGGACTCGTCTCGCAGGAAAAAGGTGGCCCTCCAGAGAGAGAGGGCCACTTGGGTGACTCTCAGGATCACTTGCCGGCGGGCTGATAAGTCAGATCCGGGCTGTAGCTGTCCACGTGTGACGACACCTCCTGGATGGCGTTATTGAGTGACTTGCGCAACGCAGCGGCATCCTGCTTGCCATAAGCATTTTCAACCATCTTCCATAACGGCGGATTGGCATCCTCACCGAAGTCCGCCCAGCTCTTGGCATAGCTCGCCACAATGAAATCTGGCGCGCCTTGACCTCCATCCATGACCTTCAAAACCATGAAATGCTGGGACCACTTGGATTTCCCGGCGGCCACGACGATTTTCTTGGCCACATCCGTGAATGCCTCAGACGCGTCGTGACCTGGTTTGACCGTGAAGTAGGTGACTTCCGTGAGTGCCGACGTCATCGGCATGCCGCCAGGCATATAGGTGAGTTCAGGCGTGCGCACAAGAAACGCGCTGGTCTCGCTTTTCAGATGCGGGTTCACCGCCGTCCGCCACGTTTGATCGCACGCCTTGCCCGCCGTATGCATCGCATCGAAGCTTGCCCACGTTGATGGCTCCGAAATGTACGAGTACTGATACGTATCCCCGGTTTCATGCAACAACGCAGTCCACTTGTATTTGTAGCCATGCTGGCTCATGCACTGGTTGTAGTTTTTGATTCCGGCCTCGTAGGCTTGCTGATCCGCAGGTGCCACGGTATCGGTGTAATCCCGGATGACATCCGTCTTGCCCATTTCTGCTGCGTGGACGCCGGTGATGCATAACAGTGCAACCATCGACATCATCCAGGGTTTCATGCTTTTCATAAAAGCCTCCCTCAGAGCTTGCGCTCTACAGTTCATGGATTGTGCTGTCTCCTCTCTTCGCAAAAGCGCGAAGGTTGAGAAGTATGCGCGCATACAAAAAAGCGTATGACAGGCATATGCAATATATTGATTACATTAAATAATACTCTAGGAATGCACTTATCACTCTTGAGTGGGACGCTTGCTTGAATGCGGACCAGATCCCGTTGCCACCAGGAAATCACGTGAACTGGCGTGGGATGCATACTCAGAGGCTGGATCGTGACTGCGATGACACAGGCACATTTCCAGCGGGGTGAAGTCCCGAATGCCATCGCCGCCAGCGAATGATTGCGGACGCCCGCGCTACAATCATTACCCGCAATTCCGCCCGCTCCTCCACTCCCTGTATGCGCAATCCCCTACAAGAACAACTACTCAAGGCCGGTCTGGTCAACAAGGCCAAAGCTGCCCAGGTGGTGCGCGAGCAGGCTAAGAAACACAAGGGCAAAGGGCCGGCGGCGCCGAGTGCCGAGCAGGTGGAGTCGCAGCGCTTGCAAATCGAGAAGGCCGAGCGGGATCGGACGTTGGCAGCCGCACGCAATGCCCAGATGCGAGCAAACGAGCAACACGCGCAGGTTCGCCAGATCGTCGAGGCGCATAAGGTGAAGCGCGAGGGCGAGATTGCCTATCGCTTCACCGACGGTGACAGGATCAGGGATGTGCTGGTAAACGAGGCGCTGCGTGCGCAATTGGCCAGCGGCACGCTGGTGATCGTGCGTCACGGCGACGGTTACGAATTGCTGCCGCGGGTCGCTGCGGACAAGGTCTACGAGCGTGATGCGGCGACGATCGTGCTCGATCACGGTCGCGCTGAATCAGGCAGCGGCGATGGCGCAGGCGACGAGTACTACAGGCAGTTTCAGGTGCCGGACGACCTGATCTGGTAGCTCGTCGTCAGCACTTCAGTTCCAGCAGATCCCAGCCGTTGCCGTACAGATCCTCGAACACCGCCACCGTGCCGTAGATCTCGTGCCGCGGCTCCTCGCGGAAGTGCACGCCTTCGGCACGCATGCGCTGCCAGTCGCGCTGGAAATTGTCGGTGTGGAGCAGCAGGAACACGCGCCCACCGGCCTGGTTGCCGATGCGCGAGACCTGTTCGTCCCCTTTGGCCTGCGCCAGCAGCAACCGGGTTTCGCGGGAACCGGGGGGTGCCAGCAGCACCCAGCGCTTGCCGCCACCCATGTCGGTGTCTTCGATCAATTCGAAACCGAGCGCGCGGGTGTACCAGGCAATCGCCTCGTCATAGTCCGCCACCAGCAGCGCCAGCGCGCCGAGATGCTGTTTCATTTTTCATCTGCCTTGAGTGTCGGCAGCGCACCCAGCTCTGCCTGAAGTTTCTTGGTCAATTTCGCGCGCACCAGCACATAGGCATCGAGAACGAACGCCGCCAGCTCGGCGGTGGCGAAGCGCTGCGGCTCGGTGATCGATATCCAGTGTGCGCGTGCAAGGTACGGCGCCGGAATGATGCCGGGCTGGTCGGTGAGTTCGAGGAAGCGGTCGTCCGCCACCTTGAATGAGAGTCGGCCGCCTTCACTGTCGTCCGACGGCATCACGGCGAACATCTTGCCGCCGACGCTGAGTACCATGTCGATACCCCATTTGGTGTCGCGCGTGACGCCGGGCCAATGGCGGCAGAGCGCGTCCAGTTGGGCGGCGGTGAGGCCGCTGGCCTGTTTGCGGGCCATGCCGTGCTCCATGGAAATCCAGCGCGCATTGTGCGATGTGCCATCACGGCTGTCTTTCGATTTAGTGGTTTCCCGTGCTGCAACATGGCCCACACCGGTGCGATTCCAAGTGTGGCAGGTCATCCACCGCGTCATTGCAAATTCATGTTGCGTTGCACACAATACGCGAAAGTATGGAACTGCCATGATCCCTACCATCGACTTCTCCGCCCCCTCCCGATTCGCTCCGTTGCCGCCGCGCAGCAGCGAGCGTTTCGCTCGTCCGTGCGTGGCACCCTCGGCAGATGGCGAACAGGTGCGTACGCAGGACGGTCGCGAGCTGGTGCTGCGCACGATCGAACCCGGTGACTTGGCGGCGATGCAGCGCTGCTTTACCCGCTTGTCGCCGGAAGACATTCGCCGCCGCTTCCTGCATGCGATGTCCGAACTACCCGCGCCGATGGCGCAGCGGTTGTGTTGCATCGATCCGGCGTTCGAAACCGCCTATGTACTCATGGACGAATCGGTACAGCCGGCCGAGATGCGTGGCGTGGGCCGGATCTACGTCGACGAAACCACCGACAGTGCCGAGTTCTCGGTACTGGTGGAACGGGACTGGAGCCGTCTCGGCCTGGGCGCGCTGCTGATGCAGCGATTGGTGGACGACAGCCGTCGCCGGGGTCTCGCCGAGCTGTGGGGCTATGTGCTGCAGGAGAACCGGCCGATGCTGGATCTGTGCCGCGAGCTGGGCTTCACCCAGCGGATGGTCCCGGACGAACCAGGCACCGCGCTGATCACGCTGAAGCTCTGATCGCACCAGGCACGCACAAAACAGCCCCGGCCTGCCGGGGCTGTCGCGTTACACTTGCCCGCTTTCCCCGGCGCGGCTCGATGGCGGCGCCCTGAACACGCGTCCCCTATGTCCAGCCTGATCAAGCATCCGCCCCTGCCGACCACCCCCAAGCAACGCCGCTACTGGACGCCACCCCATGGCTCCGCACGGGCATTGCTGATTGCCGAGGCGGCGCGCACGCACGCTGGCCTGCTGGTGGCGGTGACTCGCGACACCCAGCGCGCACATGCGCTGGAGGCGGAGCTGAAGATCTTTGCCGGCGGCCTGCCGGTGCTGCATTTCCCTGACTGGGAAACGCTGCCGTACGACGCGTTCAGCCCGCACCCGGAGATCGTTTCGCAACGCATCGCCACGCTGTATCAGCTCCCCGGCGTGAAGCGTGGCGTGCTGGTGGTGCCGGTGGCCACGTTGATGCAGCGGATCGCCCCGCGTGCGCATATCACCGGCTCCGGGCTGGTGCTGGCCCGGCGCCAGAAGCTCGATCTTCATGCCGAACAGCGCCGACTGGAGGCATCGGGCTATCGCAACGTACCGCAGGTAGCCGAGCCGGGCGATTTTGCGGTTCGCGGCGCGCTGCTCGACATCTTCCCCATGGGCACGGCCGAGCCATATCGCATCGAGCTTTTCGACGACGAGGTGGAATCGATCCGCAGCTTCGATCCGGAAACCCAGCGCTCGCAGCAGCAGGTGGAGAAGATCGAATTGCTGCCCGCGCGCGAGTTCCCGTTGACCGAGGAAGCAGCGAAGGACTTCCGCGGCAACCTGCGTGAACGTTTCCCCATCGACGTCCGACGCTGCCCGCTGTACCAGGACATGAAGGAAGGCGTGACACCCGGCGGCATCGAGTACTACCTGCCGCTGTTCTTCAAACAGACGGCCACGCTGTTCGACTACCTCGCTGACGACGCGCTGTTCGTGCTCGGCGAAGGTACCGGCGACGCCGCCGACCAGTTCTGGACGCAGACCGCCGAACGCTACGACCAGCGTGCGCACGATATCGAACGCCCGGTGCTGCCACCGGCCGAGCTCTACCTGCCCCCGGAGCAGTTGCGCGAGCAGCTCAACAAGCGGCTGCGCGTGGAAGTGGTCGACGCCGGCCACGAACATGCGGTCGCCGCGGGCACACAGCCGGCACCGGAGTTGCCGCTCAACCGCAAGGGCGAGGAGCCGGGTACGTCGCTGCGGCATTTCCTGTCCAGCTATCGGGGGCGGGTGCTGATCACCGCCGATTCGGCGGGCCGACGCGAGGCGCTGATCGAAACGCTGGCCGCGGCGGGACTGAAGCCGCAAAACGTGGAGAGCTGGCAGGCGTTCCTGCAGCCCAAACCTCCTCTGGGAGCGGCTTCAGCCGCGACCGGCATCGACAAGAGCGTCGCGGCTGAAGCCGCTCCCACAATCGCTTCGACAGAAGAACCTCGCTTCGCCATCACCATCGCCGGACTGGAACAGGGTTTCGCACTCACCAAACCCGCGCTCACGGTGCTCACCGAGCGCGAGCTCTATGGCGAGCGCGTGCGCAGCGAGCGCGACCGCAAGCGACGCCGCGGTACCGCGCGCGATCCGGAAAGCATCATCCGCGACCTTACCGAGCTCACCCTCGGCGCGCCGATCGTGCATGTCGATCATGGGGTGGGCCGTTACCAGGGCCTGATTTCGATGGATGTGGGCGGTATGGATGGCGAGTTCCTCACCATCGAATACGCCAAGGGCGACAAGCTCTATGTGCCGGTGTCGCAGCTGGGCCTGGTCAGCCGCTACAGCGGCACCGCGCCAGAGCTCGCACCGCTGCACTCGCTCGGTGGCGACGCGTGGGAACGCGCACGCAGGAAGGCCGCCGAGAAGGTGCGCGACGTCGCCGCGGAGCTGCTGGCGATCTACGCGCAGCGCGAGGCGCGCGGCGGCGAATCGATGCCGATCGATCGTCAGCTGGTGGAGGAATTCGGCAGCACGTTTCCGTTCGAGGAAACTCCCGACCAGGAAACCGCGATCGAGGCCGTGCTTGGCGATCTGGCCGCACCGCGCGCGATGGACCGGGTGATCTGCGGCGATGTCGGCTTCGGCAAGACCGAGGTGGCGTTGCGCGCTGCGTTTGCCACCGCTACGGCCGGCAAGCAGGTCGCCGTGCTGGTGCCGACCACCCTGCTCGCGCAGCAGCATTACCGCAATTTCGCCGATCGCTTCGCCGACTGGCCGGTGCGCGTGGACGTGTTGTCGCGTTTCAAATCCACGAAGGAAGTGAACGAGGCGCTGAAGCGCCTGGCCGACGGCCAGATCGACGTGATCGTGGGTACCCACAAGCTGCTGCAGCCGGATATCAGGTTCAAGAATCTCGGCCTGGTGATCGTCGACGAGGAGCAGCGTTTCGGTGTGCGCCAGAAGGAGCAGCTGAAGAAGCTGCGCGCCGAGGTCGACCTGCTGACGATGACCGCCACGCCGATCCCGCGCACGCTGAACATGGCGATGGCCGGCTTGCGCGATCTCTCGCTGATCGCGACGCCGCCGGCGCATCGCTCGGCCGTGCGCACCTTCATTTCGGTATGGGACCCGGCGACGATCCGCGAGGCGCTGCAACGCGAGTTGTCGCGCGGCGGACAGGTGTACTTCCTGCACAACGAAGTGCAGAGCATCGAACGCACCGTGCGCGAACTGGAGGAACTGGTGCCCGAGGCGCGCATCCGCATCGCCCACGGACAGATGCCGGAACGCGAGCTGGAAGGCGTGATGGCGGATTTCCATCGCCAGCGCTTCAACGTGCTGGTGTGCACCACGATCATCGAAACCGGCATCGACATACCTTCGGCCAATACCATCATCATCAACCGCGCCGACCGCTTCGGCCTGGCGCAATTGCACCAGCTGCGCGGCCGCGTCGGCCGCTCCCATCACCGTGCCTACGCGTATCTCGTCGTGCCTGATCGCAAGTCGATCACCGCCGATGCGCAGAAGCGCCTGGAAGCGCTGGCTTCGCTGGAAGAACTCGGTGCCGGTTTCACGCTGGCCACCCACGATCTGGAGATCCGCGGCGCCGGCGAGCTGCTCGGTGACGAACAATCCGGCCAGATCCAGGAGATCGGTTTCGGCCTGTATACCGAGCTGCTGGATCGCGCCGTGCGTGCGCTGAAGTCCGGCAAGATCCCGGACTTCGACCTCAGCAGCGAACACGAAACCGAAGTCGAACTGCACCTGCCCGCGCTGATCCCCGACGATTACCTCGGCGACGTGCACGCGCGCCTGACCTTGTACAAACGTATCGCCAGCGCACGCAGCGAGGACGACCTGCGCGACCTGCAAGTGGAGATGATCGATAGGTTTGGTCTGCTTCCGGACAGCACCAAGCAATTGTTCGCCGTGGCCGGACTGAAGCTGATGGCCACCCCGCTGGGCATCCGCAAGCTCGACTTCGGTGCCACCGGCGGGCGCATCGTGTTTCGCGAAAAGCCGGAAGTCGATCCCATGGCGATCATCAAACTGATCCAGCAGTTGCCGCGCGTGTACAAACTGGACGGCCAGGACAAACTGAAGATCACATTGGATCTCCCCGGCGCCACCGAACGCATCCGCAGCGCGCAGGAAATACTGATTCTGCTGGGTGCGCGCCGGCCGGGCTGACACCCGGCATGTTGCAGACCCGCTGGATGATTGCCGCGTCCGACCGCGCTGCGCGACTTGCGGGCCAGCGTGAGCGCCCTGGGAGGGCGACCTGGGCCGTGCGCATCGTACCGAAGTGACCCTCAGCGTCCGGATTGACTCATGCCGGCCCGACCAGTCGTGGCGCAATGAAGCTCCCGGCGGCGTCGCCGATCCGGCCGATGAGCGTCGTCATGTCCTGTACTACCCGAATTCGCACTGGCACGACCCATGCTTGACATGAATGCGGCCGATGATGCAGGTTCAACAATTACCCACCCCGGCGTGCCGCGTCGGCGGACAGTTGAATCGAGTGGTTGGCAAGCGCGGATAAACCCGTGGGCGCATACCAATGACCTGGCAAATGCACGCAGATTTCATTGGCAACCTCGCAAGAGGATGACTGAACGGAGTGAGGCAAATGGAGAGGCTGATCACAATTCCGGCACGGGGGCGCCGTGGGCGGCCACGATTCGGCCTTGCGCTTGGCTTGCTGTGGCTGTTGGGCTTGGGCGTCTCCCATGCAGCGGCTCCGCTGAATGGCGGATGGCGTGAAGTCCGCGCCGATGATACGACGCAGATCGTGCTGGACGAATACCGTGCCGGCCTGCTGAGGAATTTCGACCCGTCCCTGCTGGCGCAGTTTCCGCGCAGCAGCAGCGGCAGCTGGGTGGTCATCGCGCCGCAGCCGCCATGGAACGATGACGAACGCGTGCTGACGATTTACCCCGCTCCGATGGGCACGGTTACCGTATTGGCTGCGAGTGAAACGCGGTCCCTGGCAATCGACGACTTCGGCGAAACGCTGCACGGCCATGGCCGGCTGGCGTGGCGGGTGCCGGCGACGCAACCGGCGTCGGCACTGATCCTGCTCCGGTTCGAACCGTCACCGACGCTCAGCGCGCCGGTGCGGTTCCAGATACAGCCCTGGAACGAATATCTGCAGCAGGACGCCCGCTGGCTGGTGTTCGCAAGCGCTTGCTTTGCGGTAATGCTGGCGATGGTGCTGATGGCGCTGTGTTTCGCGCTGATGCTGCGCGATGTCACCTATGCCTGGTATGCCGGCTACATCCTCTGCTACGCGTTGATCCAGGGTATCCAGACCGGCTTCATGTTCCATCCGCTGGAGTGGATGTGGTTCTCCGGCATCGCCTCGCTGGCCGGCCCCGCTGCCGTCGCGCTATCGGTGGCGTTCGCGTCACTGTTCATGATGCGGTTCTGCGAACTGCAACGCTACGCGCCGCTGTTGCGGGTGCCGATCACGGCGTTGGCCGTCGGCATGATCCAGCTGGTGCTGATGCGTTGCAGCCATATCGCGTTGCTGATCGACGTGGCGCAGATCCTGCTCAATCCGCTGCTGATGATCGGCGCCGCGCTGCTGCTGGTTGCCGCCATCGTCGCCGTTGCACGAGGCTCGCGCCAAGCGTGGTTTTTCCTGATCGGATGGACGCCTTTGCTGCTGCTTACCGCGGCGACCAGTGCCCAGTCCGGCGGCGCCCTGCCCCAGCTGGACTGGCTCAACGATGCCAGCCTGGCTGGCGGTGCATTCGAGGCGATCGCGTTGTCCCTGGGCCTGGCCGACCGCGCCCTCATCCTGCGTCACGACCGCGACATCGTACGCGTGCTGGCCGACCACGACGCGCTTACCAATGTGCTCAACCGCCGCGCGTGGACGGAGCGCGCCAGCGCCCTGCTGGCAAGCGGATCGACGCAGCCGATCGCCTTGCTGTTCCTCGATCTGGATCATTTCAAATTGCTCAACGATCGCCGGGGTCACAACACGGGCGATCGCGCGCTGATCGCCGTGGCCAAGGCACTGGCCACCGAATTGCGACCATCCGACCTGCTCGGCCGTTATGGTGGCGAGGAGTTCGTTGCCTTGCTCGATGGCACCATGCCGCAGCAGGCCATGCATGTGGCAACCCGCCTGTGCCGACGCGTGCACCGGCTGGAGATTCCCGCCAGCGACGAGTCGCTGCTGCTCAGCGTCAGCATCGGTGTCGCCCTCCGGCGGGAAGGGGACGATGTGGAGTCGCTGGTCGAACGCGCCGACCAGGCCATGTACGACGCCAAGCTCAATGGCCGCAACCGGGTTTGTCTGCACGAAGGCAACGTGTCGTCCAATGCACCGCACGGCTCCCACTTGCATGTCGTGGAAAAGCGCGAGTAGCGCTGGGTGCCGCTTCAGCGCTTTGCCAGTTCCTGTGCCGCTGCCACCACGTCCGCTTCGCCCGGCAACACCAGCAGGGCCGCGCCGGCCAGCGGGGTGAACGTATTGGCACCGACCACCCGTTGCATCGGCGTGGCGCCGCAACCGCCCTCGACGACCGCAGTGATCACGCCCTCGCCCACGCCCGC
This sequence comes from Rhodanobacter sp. UBA5168, assembly GCA_002413455.1. GTDB lineage: Bacteria > Pseudomonadota > Gammaproteobacteria > Xanthomonadales > Rhodanobacteraceae > Rhodanobacter. The sequence goes on from DHXA01000015.1 coordinate 16,593, forward strand.
GCTCTTGCGGCCTTCGTCCAGCACCAGGATGCGTTTGGCCGTCCGTGCCTGCGCCGCGATGAACGCATCGTTGAGCGGAGCCAGCCAGCGCAGGTCGATGACGCGAACCTGCCAGTCCAGTTCCTTCTCGATCGTGCGCGCGGCGCGCAAGGCCATCGGCACGCCGTTGCCGAAGGTGAAGATCACCAGATCATTCGCCGCCTCGTTGTACACGCGGCCCTCGCCCAGCGTCATCGCCTGGTCCGGCGCCGGATAGTCGAATTGCCACTGGCCGTCGCCGGCCTCGTACAGATCCTTGGTCATGTACAACGCGATCGGTTCGAGGAACGCGCAGACGCGGCCGTCGACTTTCGCCAACGCCATCAGAGTGCGCAGCATCATCGCCGCATCGTCGCCGCGGCTGGGGCAACCGACCACCAGACCGGGAATGTCACGCAGCGGAGTGATCGAGTTGTCGTTGTGGAAGTGGCCGCCGAAACCCTTCTGGTAGCCGAGCGAGGCGACACGCATCACCATCGGGTTGCGGTACTGGTCGTTGGAGAAGAACTGCAGCGACGCCGCCTCGCCGCGGATCTGGTCGCAGGCGTTGTGGAAATAAGCCAGGTACTGGATCTCCGGGATCGGCAGCATCCCCATGTTCGCGTAGCCCTGGGCCAGGCCGAGAATCATCGTCTCGTCCAGCAACGTGTTGAACACGCGGCTGCCCTTGAAGGTCTTGTTGAGTCCCTTGGTGACGGTATACACGCCGCCTTTCTGCGCCACGTCCTCGCCGAACAGCAGCGCCTGCGGATACTTCGCCAGCAGGTCGTGCAGCGCCTGGCCGATCTGGATCGCCATGTGCCGCGGCGGCAGGTTTTCCGGCAGCTTCGCTTCGCCGCCGAATACCTCGAGGCGTTTCTCGGCGTAGTCGGCACGCGTGGCCTCGGCCTTCACTGCTGCCGGCGTATACGGTGCCAGCGGCTTCATGACCTCTTCCAACGAGGTCAGCCGATGGCGCGAGTCCGCATCTTCGGCGGCGGCGAAGCAGCGCTTGCGGGTGGCCTCGTAAAGATCCAGCAGTTCATCCTTCGAGTACAAGCCGGACTCCAGCGCGATGCCGGCCGAGCGCAGCAGCGGATCGGTCGCCTCGACCGCGAACAACTCCTCGACGCTGCGCCACTCGATCTCGAAATCGGTGCCGGCATGACCCATCACGCGGGTGGTCTTGAGATGCAGGAACGTCGGCCGGCGCGTGCCGCGGCAATGTTCTACCGCGCGCTGCACCTGCGCGTAGCCTTCGGCCAGATCGAGACCATCGGCAAAGAAGTAATCCAGATGGGAACGATGCTGGTAGTTGTTCGCGATCCAGCCGCTGGGTGTCTTCACCGAGATGCCGATGCCGTTGTCCTCACACACGAACAGCACCGGCGCAGGCAGCTTCTGGTACGCCGTCCACGCCGCCGCGTTGAAAGCGGTCTGCGCGGTGGCGTGGTTGCTGGAAGCGTCGCCGAACGAGCAGATCGCGATGCTGTCGTCGGGGATCGGCAGCTGGTGACCAATGCGGCGTGCCTGTTCGATAGCCACTGCGGTGCCCAGCGCCTTGGGCAGATGCGAGGCAATCGTGGACGTCTGCGGCAACACCCATAACGGCTTGCTGCCCCATACCTTGTGGCGGCCACCGGAAGCCGGATCGTCCTTGCTGGCGGCGAAGCTCAGTGCCGAATCGACCACCGGATCCATGCCGGGAAGTTTGCGGAAACGCTCGGCCATGAAGCCGCCGGAACGGTAGTGCAGGAATGCCGGATCGGTATGCCGGGTCAGCCGCGCCACCATCGCGTTGCCCTCGTGGCCGCTCGAGCCGATCGTGTAGAACACCTTGTTCTGCACGCGCAGCACGCGTGCCATCAGGTCGAGATGGCGCGAGATCAGCTGCGATTCGAACAGCTCGCGGAAACCGCGCGCATCCAGCGCGCTGCCCGGCAGCACCGCCTCGTCGTCGCGCGGCGCCTCATGCACGTCGCCCTGCCACAACTGCACGAACTCGATGAAGTTCTGATCGACGATCTCGGCGCGGTTGAAGCCTTTGTGGCGGGCGCTGATGGCAAACGGAATGGACATGATGTTTTCGCTTGGATGAATGGAGAAGCGGCACTTTGCTGTGGGAGCGACTTCAGTCGCGATCGCTGTTGCCTCGAAATCGGGGCCTGCCCCGTCGCGGCTGAAGCCGCTCCCACAGCATCAATGCTGCATCGGGGTGTAGCCGGGCTGTGCCTGCACACGTTTGAGCCAGCCGCAAATATGGGGAAACGCCGACAGTTCGAAACCGCCGTCGCCGGCGCAATGGGTATACGCGTACAGCGCGATATCGGCGATGCCGTAGCGCTCGCCGACGAACCACTCGCGTCCGGCCAGATGCTGCTCCATCACCGCCAGCACCTGCGCGCCTTTCTGCAGCAGCGCCGGCACTTCGGCCTGGCGCGGATGCCCGGCCGGCAACCAGCCGCGGATGAAGCGCGCCACGGCGATGCATGGCTCATGGCTGTATTGCTCGAAGAACAACCACTGCAGCGTCTGCGCGTGCAGCCAGCTGTCGCTCGGCAGGAACGGCGTGCCATCGGCGAGATAACACAGGATGGCATCGGACTCGGCCAGCCGGCGACCGTCTTCCAGTTCCAGCAGGGGCACCTTGCCGTTCGGATTTTTCGCGAGGTAGCCGGACGTGCGCGTTTCGCCGTGCGCGCTATCCACATCCACCCAGCGATACTCGCGACCAAGCTGGTCGAGCAGCAGTTGCAGCTTGTAGCAGTTGCCCGAGGCACGCATGCCGTAGATGGTGATCACAACCGCTCCTCGCACAATGATTTCAGCAGCGCCGCGCGCTGTCTATCCTTGGGGCGTCCGAAACTTTCCAGCACGCGGATCTGCTCTTCCACGGCCGGGATCGGTACGCGCATGCCGGCGACATCGACGGCAATGATTTCCCCGACCGTCACGGGTTCCCATCCGGCGTCGCCGGATACTTCGAGTCCACCCATGATTTCCACGGCCAGTCCCGGGAAAACGAAACGTGCGAAGCGCGAGCGAAAACGCTCGGCGCCCGCCGATGCCGTGGTTGTATCCAGTCGCGTCCGCCAGTGGCCGGCCAGGGTTTCCGCGTCTCGTGCGCTGGTCAGCACGTCGAGATCGGCCACCGTCACCCTGGCGCCAGCCAGCCACGCCGCACCACTGCCGATCAGGGTCCACGGATCACGGCAGTAGCGATGCAGATCCGGCACACTCGCGATGAGTGCCTCGCGCAACGCTGCTGCCGTGTCGATGTCGACGGAGGCATTCATGATCGTGCGCGGCGCTCGCGCCATTGCTGGCGCGTCTGCGTCCATATCTCGGTCGGCGAATCCTCGTACGGCGCCGGCAACTTGCCGGGGCCGCTGCAAGTCGAACCGAGCCGTTTCGCCAGCGCCTGCGACGCGCGATTGTCCGGATGGATCGAATGGATCATCTCGCTCCAGCCCAGCTGATCGAACGTCCAGTCGATCGCCGCGACGCAGCCTTCGAGCGCATAGCCCTTGCCCCAGGCCGCGCGCGCCAGACCCCAACCCACCTCGGTACCAGGCCAGTCGACCGGGTGCCACGGCCCGAGCCGGCCAACCCATTGCCCGCTGCTCTTCTCGATCACCGAGAACATCGCGAAGCCCTGGATCGCCCAGGCACCGGCCATGCTGAGGAAGCCACGCCAGGCGGCAGCACGCGGCTGCTGTCCACCGATGAATCGCGCGGCCTCCGCATCGGCCATGTTGGCCGCATAGGCGTCGAAATCCTTCGCCTGCGGCGGGCGCAGGATCAGTCGGTCGGTTTCGATGCGGATGTCGGGTATCTGCAAGGGGACTGGCTCCTGAAAGCCCCTCTCCCACCGGCGACCGAAGGAAGTCACCTTGCGGGAGAGAGGGGTTGGGGTGAGGGTAAGGAGCTTGCGCGAACATCAACCATCCGCTCCGCCCGAACCCTCATCCGTCGCTGCGTTCCGCCTTCATCGGCACAACCCTGTGCCTCACCCTTCGGGCGGCTTCGCCGCGCAAATCGGCCGTCCTGCCGATTTGTCTCCCGGAGGGAGAAGGGAAATCATCGGAATGCGTTGATGCCGGTCAGTTCGCGGCCGACCACCAGCTCATGCACGGTCTCGGTGCCTTCATAGGTGATCACCGATTCCAGATTCAGTGCATGCCGAATCGCGCCGTGTTCAGTGGTGATACCGGCGCCACCGAGGATGTCGCGGCACTGGCGCGCGATGTCGATCGCCATGCGGCAGTTGTTCCACTTGGCCAGCGACACCTGGGTCGGCTGCATCTTGCCGGCATCCTTCAGCCGGCCGAGCTGCAGTGACAGCAGCTGCGCGGTGGTGATGCGCCGGGCCATGTCGGCCAGCTTCAGCTGCACCGCCTGATTGGAGGCGAGCGGCCGGTTGAACAGGATGCGTTCCTTGGTGTAATCGAGTACTTCCTTCAAGCACGCCTGGGCGGCGCCGATCGGACCCCAGGTGATGCCGTAGCGCGCCTGCGTGAGGCAGCCCAGCGGACCTTTCAGGCCTTTCACGTTCGGCAGCCGCGCGCTGTCCGGCACGCGCACGTTGTCGAAGAACAACGCGCTGGTGACCGAGGCGCGCAGGCTCATCTTCTTGTGGATTTCCTGCGCCTTGAAGCCAGCCGTGCCGGTCGGCACGACGAAACCCTGGATGCCGTCCTCGGTCTGCGCCCACACGATCGCGATGTGCGCGAGGTTGCCGTTGGTGATCCACATCTTGGCGCCGTTGATGACCCAGTCGCTGCCATCCTTCTTGGCGTGGGTCTTCATGTTGGCCGGATCGGAGCCGCCGTGCGGCTCGGTCAGGCCGAAGCAGCCAATCACTTCGCCAGCCGCCATATGCGGCAGGTACTGCTGCTTCTGCTCCTCGCTGCCGTAGGCGTAGATCGGGTACATGCACAGCGAGCTCTGTACCGAGGCGAAGCTGCGCAGGCCGGAATCGCCACGCTCCAGCTCCTGGCAGATCAAGCCGTAGCTGACCCCGTTCATGCCGGCGCCACCGTATGCCTCGGGAATGGTGGCACCGAGCAGGCCCAGCGCGGCGATCTCCGGGATCAGCTCCTTCGGGAAGCGCGCCTGGTCGAAACAGTCGCCGATGATCGGCAGCACGCGCTCGTCGACGAAACGGCCAACGGTGTCCTGCACCATGCGCTCCTCGTCGGTCAGCAGCGAGCGGACATCGTACAGATCGAGCGGATTCAGACTGACAGCCATGGAAGCTCCGGAGACGGGCGCGTGAAAACCGTTATTGTAGCGCGGGACCCAGCTGCGCACAGGCGCCCGGAAGCCGGTCGGGCGGCGGCGAAAACCGACCCTGCCAGGCCGGCCCCTCTTCCACCCCATCGCCGGAAACCCATGTTCAAAGGTGTACTGCTCGGCTTCATGGCCTTTGCCGCCTACGCGCTCAGCGATGCGTTCGTGAAATCGCTGCGTGGTTCGCTGCCGGCCTACGAGGCGGTCTTCTTCGGCGCCGCACTGGGCCTGACCGCGTTGCCGTTCATCAAAGGCGACGGCGACCGCTGGCGTGAAGTGCTGTTTGCGCAACGGCGAGGCCTGTACCTGGTGCGTGCCGTTGCCAGCGCGGTCGGCAGCATCGCGGCGGTGATCGCGTTCACCGCCCTGCCGATGGCCGAGGCATTCGCACTGATCTTCCTGTTGCCGATCTTCGTCACCATCCTGTCGGTGCTGGTGCTCAAGGAGCATGTCGGCTGGCGCCGCTGGTCGGCTGTGGTGGCCGGCTTCGTCGGCGTGCTGGTGGTGCTGCGGCCGGGCTTTCGGGTGCTCGGCGTCGGCCACCTGGCCGCCATCATCTGCGGTCTGGCCGGCGCCATCTCGATGATCGCGCTGCGCCTGTCCGGGCCGTACGAAAAACGCATCACGCTGTACGGCGCCGGCATGGTGGGCTCGATGCTGCTTACCGGCGTGTTGATGCTCGCCGATTTTCGCTGGCCCACCCTTGCGCAGATCGGCCTGCTGCTTGGCTACGGCCTGCTCGCGGCGCTTGCTTCCGTGCTGTTGATGCTGGCGACGCAGAAGGCGCCGGCCAACCATGTCGCGCCCACCCAGTACAGCCAGATGCTGTGGGCGGTGCTGCTCGGCTATGTGCTGTTCGACGACCGGCTGGACTGGCCGATGGCGATCGGCATCGCGATCATTCTCGGCGCTGGCTTGTTCACGTTCGTGCGCGAGGACAAGGTCACGCGCTGGTGGAAGCGCATGCGGATGGTGTGATGGCGCGCCCTGTACGACGATCCATCGAATGCACAGACAGGGAGTAATTCCACCGCCGTCGTAAAGAGTTGAAAAAACGCGGCCACCCGAAAGCGGCCACGTTTTGTCATGCACCAATAGCCGTCCAGCCCGGGCGGCTGGACGGCTGTCACCCTTACTGACAGGTCGGGAACTTGAACGACGCGATGCGCGTGTTCCAGTTGAACGAGCCGGTGTTCTTCAAGTACTCGGTGGTGTACCAGAACGTGCAGTCATCGACCGGATCGACGCTCATCGCGCTGTAATCGCCCCAACGCGCCAGGTTGTTGCCGCTCTGCGAGCCGAGTCCCTCGATGATGCTGTTCTCGGACTGCATCGTGCTCAGCGTGTCACTGGCCAGCCGACCGGTGTAGCGGATCGCCGGATGGAGTGTGCTGCTGGACACGCTGTAGCCAAGCGCCATGTCGCCCACCTTGTCCATTGCCACCGAACCCATCCAGCGATAGCTGGTGTCCGGCGAGAAGGTGGACTGCTGGTAGACCACCGGCGTGCCGCTCGGATTGCGGATCTCGTACCAGCGCACTCCGGTGTACGGGTTCTTGTGCGTGGTACCGACCTTGACCGAATGGTTGACCACCAGCGATTCATGATCGCCAAAGTTGCGGTAGGCCAGGCGCAGCATCAAGCGATCGGCCAGTGAGTCGAGTCGTTGACGCGTGCCGGACTGCGGAATGCAGGTACCGCCACCGCAGGCCGCGGCGAACGAGGCTACCGGGATGCTGGTCGGACCCGTCAGCGTGGTGTTGGCGGTATTGGCCCAGTCGACATGGAACTTCCACAGGTTCAGCGAGCTGCTACCGAAATTCATCAGATAGTTCGGCGAGCCGGTCGGCGGCGCGGTGGCACCGTCAAGATCCGCCGGCAACACACCGCCGTAACTCGACGACAGCTGGAAGCACTGTTGCGTGGCCGCAGCGCCGCTCAACATCGCGTTGCGGTCGTAGGCGCACAGCTTCGCGCCGCCGAACGTATTGCCGTTGAACATGTTGAACGTTTCGTAATAGGCATCCGGCCAGACACCCATCTTCGGATAGTCCGGGAAGCTGCTGCCGTACGGAAACGCATAGCGGTAATACGCACCGGTGGCATCGCTGGTTGCCGATACCGCCACGCACTGGTAGTACGGCGCCGCGGTCACCGCAAACTGGGCGATGATCCAGCGGCCGGCTGCCTTGTCGTAGACCACGGTGGCATCACCGTCGTTGTCGGCCTCGCAAGAGCCGCCGAAGCCGGCCCACAACGTGTTGGTTGTCACCGGACCGTAGCTCACCGCCTTGGTCGACTTGTCGAATACGGCAAAAGCACTGTTGACGATCTGCACGTACTGGGTCGCACCGACGGCACCATTGGTATCCGGTGGAGCGCTGTTGACGGTGAACGTGCCCTGCGGTCCGCTGAAGCCCTGGCCCACACCGTCGAACCCGGCACCAAGCGCGGGGGCGAAGCTGCCCGTAACGGAACCCTGCACGGCGCTGTCGGTCGGGTTGCCCGGGCCATCGATGAAGGGCAGCGGGTGGGCCGGGTGGGAGTGCGAGTTCTTGCTGAAATCATCGGGTCGCGGCATCACGCCGCGCAACGAATGCAACGTGTCGTGCTGTACAGCCGAGGTGACCTCGGGGCGGGTGGTATCGGTGGCATTCACGCTGCTGCTGGCAACGAGGCCAATGGCGACACACAGCGCAAGGCTGAGGCCGCAGGGTTTGGAAAATGGCATGTAATCCCCTCCAGAAAGATCGTTTGACTTTCTCGAACCGGATGCACATACGACGAGCCGGTCCCTGTTGCAACCTGATCGCAATGTTCGCCGGAATTCTTCTCCGCATCGCAACACGCCTTGTCGCGATGCCCCTCGGAGAAGCCCGAGCATACGAGTCGATAATGTTTTCGGCAATCCATCCGATCATCGCGATTTCGTGCGAAGGCACCCGGACGCCGCAGCCCGATCTGGATGCCCAGAAAATGACCTGCACGACGCCGGTCTGCGGGCTGCTGGCCGACAGTCAGCCTCGCGACGCATCCTCGGCCAGCGCCTGCAACCGCACGGCGCAGATCGTGAGTTCGGTGCGAAGCTCGGCGGGGGCGCGTATCTCGAAATCGAATGGCAGCGCGGCGAGCCGGCGTGCGAACCAGGCCAGGTCATCGGCGCTGGTATGCAGCAGTACACCGTCCTTCACCGGCTCGAACACGCCGAAAGCGAGCGAGAACGCGTCCTGTGCAGTCTGCAGCTCGGTGCGCAACAGCACCTCGATCGTGCGGCCACGCGGCATGCTCGCAATGCCCCGCACCAGCTGATCCAGCGCATCGAAGTTTGCCGGTCGCCTGAAATGTCGATCCAGCAGGGTGACCCCGCCCATCCGGTCCAGCCGGAATGAACGCAAGCCGTTGCGCAGATGGCACATGCCCACCGCGTACCACGCACCCGCCCGGTAGACCAGTCCGTAAGGATCGAACTGCCGCTCGGTATGGCTGCCTTGCGCGGAGTCATAACTCATGCTCACGCGTTGCCGGCCTTGCGCCGCCGCGGTCAGGGCCATCAGCGCCGCATTGCTGCCGGGCGCCGTGGATGCCGTCCGCAGGTCGACCTTCACCGTGTCGGCTATCGCGCTCACGTGACGCTTCAAGCCATCGGGCAGCACGCGGGCCAGCTTCGCCTGCACGCTGGCCACCGCTGGCGCAGCCTCGGCCAGGCCCAGGCCCCGCGCGGCCACCATGCCCACCGACAGCGCCACCGCTTCGTCATTGGTGAACATCATCGGTGGCAATTTGAATCCGGCGACCAGCATGTAGGCACCGTGGCGGCCACGCTCGGTGGTGAGCGGGATGCCCAGGTCCTCCAGCATCACCATGTAACGCCGCAGCGTGCGCACATCCACGCCGACCCGCTGCGCCAGCTCCGGACCGCTCATGCGGCCGTGGCTCTGCAGCAGGTCCAGTACCGCCAGCACGCGGGTAGTGGGTTTGGCCATAAGGTCATGGTATCGGCAAATCAGGGCCAAATCTGACCTGTATGCCCCTTACCGTACTCACAGCCAACCACCGGCACCACGGGAGAATCTTTCATGCGGCACTTCAAGCAACTGTTGTTCGGTATCGCCGTGTGCACGGCTTCGGGCGCGGCGATGTCCGCGCATGACAAACCAGCGAGCGAGGGCATCCTCATGGAAAGCGTGCAACACCTGCGGGACTACCAGGTCGTCGAGTTCCGTCGTTACGTCACGGCGAACGGCAAGCGGGCGAACTTCGTGAAGTACTTCGATGCGTATTTTCCCGAAGCCTTCGAGCAACTCGGCGCCATGGTATTCGGACAATTCACCGAGCGGGGCAACCCGAACCGTTTCACCTGGCTGCGCGGATTCAGGGACATCAATGCGCGCCCGATCGTCAACGCGGCGTTCTACTACGGGCCGCTGTGGAAGGAACATCGCGCCCGGATCAATGCAATCCTGCCGGACAGCGACAATGTGATGCTGCTGCGTCCGTTGCATCCGGACCAGGGCATCACGGTGCTGCCGGCAGTCGATCCGGCGATCAAAGATCGTGGTGCGCAGGGCATCGTGATGGCGCAGATTTTCACGGTGAAGAAAGGCAGCGAGGATGCGTTTGCGAAACTGGCAGAGGCCGCGTTTTCCGCCTACCGCATCGAAGGCGTACATCCGGCCGGCGTGCTGGTGACGCTGGATGTGCCGAACAACTTTCCGCAACTGCCGATCCGCACGGACGGGCCGTTCCTGGTCTGGCTGGGCGTAGTCAGGGACGATGCCGTCGCCGACAGGCAACTGGCACCACGGCTGACTGCCGCCGAACGATCGCTGTTCGCCACCGGTCTGCTACGCGGCGCGCCCGAACGCGTGGTGATGGACCCGACACCGCGCTCGCGCCTGCGTTGGCTATCGGACGCCACCATGAGCCCGTCGCCATGAGCCACTACGAACAGCTGTGGCTGTTCTTCGTGCTTGTCTTCGGCATCATCGTGCTGCCGGGGCTCGACATGGCCTTCGTCATGGGCAGCGCATTGACGGGTGGCCGCAGCCGGGGAATGGCCGCGGTCGCCGGCATCATCGCAGGCGGGGTGTGCCATGTACTGATGACCGCATTGGGCATCAGCGTGCTGATCCGGCTGATTCCCGGCGCGTTCAACGCCCTGCTGCTGGGCGGCGCGCTCTACATCGCATGGATCGGCTTGTCGCTGATGCGCAGTGAATCCTCGTTCGGTCCGCAACCGGATCACGGCGCTCGCTCCCGGACGACCACCTTTCGCCGGGGCACGCTCACCAGCCTGCTCAACCCCAAGGCGTACCTGTTCATGCTGGCGATCTTCCCGCAGTTCCTGCGCCCGGAGTACGGCGTGATCTGGGTACAGGCCGCGATCATGTGGCTCATCATCGCGTTCACCCAGCTGTGCGTGTACGGCGGACTGGCCTTGATGGCCGATCGCGCCCGGCTCTGGTTGCAGGGCAAGCCTGCCGCGGGGATCGTGGCCACCCGCTGCGTGGGCCTGCTGCTGATGGCGGCAGCGATGTTCACCGGCTTCGAGGGCTGGCGCGGACTTCATTGAAGTCGCTGTTCCTGCCGCGGGCATGAATGATCACGTGCATGTTTCGTCGGCCGGCGAAACGTTCGATGGTGCGTGGGCGCCACGATGACGGCCCCGCCCCACCACGAAGGCTGCACGCATGTCGGCATTACTGGCACTCGGATTGATCGCGGCAATTTCCACAAGCACCACCTACCTGCCGGTTGCGCAGGAGCCCGGGCAGCGGCTTGCCCTGCATTGCGTGGCCCCGGCCCATGCCAACGGCCAGAGCGTGCTGTTCGTGCATGGCGCCAGCTTCCCCACCATGCTGGCCTTCGGCTTCGAATTTGCGCCGGGCGATTCATGGATGGATTTCATGGCCCGGCAGGGCTTTCTCGCCTGCGGCCTCGACTTCCTGGGGTTTGGCGCCTCCAGCCGTCCCGCAGCGATGGCCGGCGCGGCCGAAGGCGCGGCACCGGTGACCCGGGCACCCGAAGCCGCACGGGAGATCGCCACAGCAATCGATTATCTGCAACGAGAACGCGGGATGGGCCACGTCCATCTGGTCGCCCATTCCTGGGGCACGATCCCGGCCGCCGCCTATGCTGCCGCCCATCCCGATGCACTGGCTTCGCTGACCTTGTTCGGCCCCGTCGTGCCGAAGCCGGGCGAGCAGGCCGAGCATGTTCACGTCGCGTGGTGGACCATCACCGCCGAGGCACGCTATCGGCAACTGCAATTCACGGGTGTCCTGCCGCCGGAACTGAGCTTGCTGGAGCCGGCTGTGGCGCAGCGATGGGCAGCCAGGTTTGACGCCTCCGTACCGCATATCGAGGGCGACAAGGCGGGAGATCTGCGCATTCCCGCGGGGCCGGCGGCGGACATCGACGCGGTGGCTGCCGGCGGCAACTATCCCTACAACGCGGCATCCATCAAGGTGCCGGTCTTTGTGGTGTACGGCGATTACGACACGGTGACGAACGATGCCGGGGCCGCAGCATTCCTCGCGAAATTCAGCGCCAGCGCGCTCAAATGGCGCATGCGCATCGACCACGGCACCCATGTGCTGCACCTGGAGCACAACCGGCGCTCGCTGTACCAAAGCGTGGATGCGTTCATCCGCGCTGCGAACACGGCGCAGCCATGATCGCCGTGATCTTCGAACTCACACCGACGGATGGGCATCGGCAGGAGTACCTCGACATGGCAGCGAGGCTTCGACCCCTGCTCGACGGGATCGACGGCTTCATCTCGATCGAGCGTTTTCAAAGCCTCACGGTACCCGGAAAGATCCTGTCGCTGTCGTTCTGGCGCGACGAGGAAGCGGTGGCGCAATGGCGGGGCATGGAACCGCACCGGATCGCCCAAGCCCGAGGCCGCGCCACGACATTCAGCGACTATCGGCTGCGCGTGGCCTGCGTCATCCGCGATTACGGCATGCATGATCGTGGGCAGGCCCCATCGGACAGCCAGGCGTTCCATGTCTGAAGGCGGCCAGTGCGGGCTCGCCAAAACACGGCCTCAGCGGTTGCTGACCCCATGCGGGACGTGGCCAGTCGCGACATGCTTGCGCGCCGACTCGACGTTGGCCGGTGAGTCGTCGAAGAAGATGTCGGCGCCGAACGCGTCCAGGAACGGCCCCTTGTCGCGGCCGCCCAGGAACAGCGCCTCGTCGATGCGCACGCCCCATTTGCGCAAGGTGAGGATCACGCGCTTGTGCGCGGGCGCGGAGCGGGCGGTGACCAAGGCGGTGCGGATGGGCGAGTCTTCGGCCGGGAACGCGATCTGCAGGCGATGCAGTGCGGTGAGGAAACCGCGGAACGGGCCGACCGACAACGGTTCGGCGGCGTGTTCGGTTTCGCTGCGATGGAACGCTTCCAGGCCTTCCTCGCGCGACACGCGCTCGCCTTCGTCGCCGAACAGCACCGCGTCGCCGTCGAACGCGATGCGCAGTTGTTCGCTGGCGCGCGGTGGCGCGGTGCTGGGCAGGATCGTCGCCGCCGCCACGCCGGCGGCCAGCGCGCGCCCGACATCCTCGGCGTTGGCGGACAGGAACAGGTCGGCCTTGAACGGCGCGATGTAGTCGGAGGTGGGGGCGCCGCTGGTGAACGCGGCGCGGCTGATTTCCAGGCCGTAGTGCTGGATCGCATTGAAGATGCGCAGGCCGGTATCGCCCGAGTTGCGCGACAGCAGGATCACCTCGACCGGCGGCACGTCGCCGCCCAGCCTGTTGAGGCCGAGCAGCTTCTGCACCAGCGGAAAGGCCACGCCCGGTTTCAGTATGTCGTTCTCGTGTTCGATCTGGAACGACCGGTACGCGTCCAGCCCGTCGCGCTCGAACAGCGCATGACTGTCGCCCAGATCGAACAGCGCGCGCGAGGAAATCGCGACAACCAGCCGCTGATCGCCGGCAGCGGCGGGATCGTGGGCGTCGGTGGACGAGGACAGCTTGTTCACGGGTGGCGGCACATGCGGATCGACGATGGGTCGTTGCCGATCAATCTAGCACGCGACCGGTATCACTCCGCAGCGAACTGTTCGTCGAGGATGCGCTGTTCGAGGTTGTGTTCCGGATCGAACAGCAACCGCACACCCTGCCCGCCGGACTGCCGGATCGCCACCGTGCGCACGTCGCGCACCTCGTGGAAATCGGCGGTGGCGCTGACCGGCCGCTTGCCCGGATCGAGCACGCGCAGGATGACTTCGGTTCGATGCGGGAGGACCGCGCCGCGCCAGCGACGCGGTCGGAACGGGCTGATCGGAGTCAGCGCCAGCACGTTGGCGTCCAGCGGCAGGATCGGTCCGTGCGCGGACAGGTTATATGCGGTGGAACCGGCGGGGGTCGCAACCATGATGCCGTCGCAGATCAGGTTCGCCAGCTTCACGATGTCGTTGAGCTGCACTTCCAGATGCGCAGCCTGATTGCTCTGGCGCAGCAGCGAGACTTCGTTGAAGGCCAGCGCGGTGTGTTTCTTGCCGGCCGCATCGGTGACCTCCATCTGCAACGGAAACAGCGACGCGGTGTGCGCCCGCTCGATCCGCTCGGGCAGGCCGTCGAGCTTGTGCTTGTTCATCAGGAAACCGACCCGGCCCAGTTTCATGCCGTAGACCGGCACCTCCAGCGCGCGAAAGGCATGCAGGGTGCGCAGCATGAAGCCGTCGCCGCCCAGCGCCACGATCAGTTCGGCCTGTTCGGGCGGCACGTCGTCGTAACGATCCACCAGCTTGCGTCGCGCCTGCTGGGCAATGCTGGTGTCGCTGGCGACAAAGGCAAAACGCATGCGCGCGAATCCGACGGTGAGGTCAGATCAGATTACCCGATTTCCGCGGCAGCGCCTTTTGTGCGCCGGAGCCTGTAGGAGCGGCTTCAGCCGCGATGCTTTGATCCAACCTGGGGAACCCGAAAAACATCGCGGCTGAAGCCGCTCCTACATAAGAAG
>DHXA01000015.1:31129-31608 GCA_002413455.1 Rhodanobacter sp. UBA5168
GCCTGCACCGGCGAAATGTCCTTGCGATCGCTGGACATCGCGAGCACCTGCAGTGCCAGTGCGCGATGCTGATGGTTGAGTTCGTCCAGCAGCGAACCGCGCGCCTGCGCATGCCAGTGGCCCTCCACCGGCAGCGCCTCGATCTGATCGCGCAGCCATTCCAGATCGAGCGCTTCGCCCAGTTCATAGAACACGCCGGCGACCCTCTCGATCGGCTGGCCGCCCTGTTGCGCCACCTCGACCATGTCCAGCGCCGCGCGCAGTTCCGGCATGCGGGCCAGCCGCAAGGCCAGTTCGGCAGGCATGCCGAGGCCTTCCCATTTCTCCTGGTTGCACGAGAAATCACCCTTGCCGGTCGGCGTCAGCACCTCCGGCAATGCCTTGCGCAAGGCCGACACGCTGGCCTGGTAACGCTCGACATTGGCGGCGATGTCCAGCGAGCCGCCCGGACGATTGAGCAACCAGCGCGTCATGTGCCG
>DHXA01000015.1:31858-32922 GCA_002413455.1 Rhodanobacter sp. UBA5168
TCGATCTGGGTATCCTCGGCGACCTTGCTGTCGAGCGCCTCGATATGCGCCCACAACTCGCGCGCCTCGAGGATCTCGCGCGCCGCGGTATACGCCTTGGCGATCGCCGCCGGACGCTGGCCGGTGTCTTCCTGCATGCGCATCATGAACGTGGCGCCCATGCGGTTGATCGTCGAGTTGGTCACCGCGGTGGCGATGATCTCGCGCTTCAGGCGATGGCGCTGCATGTGTTCGGCGTACTTCTGGTGCAACGGCTCGGGGAAGTAGCGCACCAGTTCCTTGGACAGGTACGGGTCTTCCGGCACGTCCGAATCCAGCATCTGCTGGAACAGGCGGATCTTGTCGTATGAGAGCAGCACTGCCAGCTCCGGCCGGGTAAGCCCGAGCCCGCGCGTCTTGCGCTCGGTCAGCTCGGCCTCGGACGGCAGGTTCTCGACCTGGCGATCCAGCGTGCCTTCGGCTTCCAGCGTGCGAATGAAATGCGCCATCGAACCGATGCGGCTCACCGACTGATGTTCCATCAGGGTGATCGCCTGGTTCTGTCGATAGTTGTCCCACAGCACGAGTTGCCCGACCTCGTCGGTCATCGCCGCGAGCTGGGTGTTGCGCGCATCGAAACTCAGCTCGCCACGCTGCACGGCGTCGTTGAGCAGGATCTTGATGTTCACCTCGTGATCGGAGGTATCCACGCCAGCGGAGTTGTCGATGAAGTCGGTGTTCAGCAGCACGCCGTGTTGCGCCGCCTCGATGCGGCCTTTCTGGGTCATGCCCAGGTTGCCGCCCTCGCCCACGATCTTGCAGCGCAGGTCGGCACCGTTGACACGCAACGCGTTGTTGGCGCGGTCGCCCACATCGGCATGCGTCTCGGCGGAGGACTTCACATAGGTGCCGATGCCGCCATTCCACAGCAGGTCGACCGGCGCCTTGAGGATGGCGCTGAGCAGGTCGGTGGGCGCCATCTGTTCGACGTCGGGCTTCAGGCCCAGCACCGCGCGCACTTCCGGTGAAATCGGGATCGACTTGGCGCTGCGCGGATAGATGCCGCCGCCAGTGGAGATCAGCGA
>DHXA01000015.1:33159-35006 GCA_002413455.1 Rhodanobacter sp. UBA5168
TTCGGATCGAGGAACACATGGCGGTGATCGAACGCGGCCAGCAGACGGGTGTGTTCGGACAGCAGCATGCCGTTGCCGAACACGTCGCCGGACATGTCGCCGATGCCGACGCAGGTGAAGTCCTGGGTCTGGCAGTCGCGGTTGAGCGAGCGGAAATGACGCTTGACCGATTCCCACGCGCCCTTGGCGGTGATGCCCATGCCTTTGTGATCGTAGCCATGCGAGCCGCCGGAGGCGAACGCATCGCCGAGCCAGTAGTTGTGCTCGATCGAGATCGCGTTGGCAATGTCGGAGAACGTGGCGGTGCCCTTGTCGGCCGCCACCACCAGGTAGGGATCGTCCGCGTCGTGGCGCACCACGTCGTGCGGATTGACCACCTTGCCTTCGACCAGGTTGTCGGTGATGTCGAGCAGGCCATTGATGAACAGGCGGTAGCAGGCAATGCCCTCGGCCAGCTGCGCGTCGCGATCGCCGCCGACCGGCGCCTTCTTGACGAAGAAGCCGCCCTTGGAGCCGACCGGCACGATCACCGTGTTCTTGACCATCTGCGCCTTGACCAGGCCCAGTACCTCGGTACGGAAGTCCTCGCGCCGATCGGACCAGCGCAGACCGCCGCGCGCCACCGCGCCGAAGCGCAGGTGGATGCCTTCGACACGCGGGGCGCACACCCAGATCTCGCGATACGGCACCGGCTTGGGCAGCTCGGGCACCTTGTGCGAATCGAGCTTGTAGCTGATGTAGCCGCGATGCGCGCCGTCCCACAACTGGAAGAAGCTGGTGCGCAGGGTGGCCCGGATCAGCGACACGAAGCTGCGCAGGATGCGATCCTCGTCGAGACTGGCGACGTTCTCCAGCAGCACGCTGATGGTATTTTCGACGGTGCGGACCTGCGCGTCGCGCGGCTCGGAGAGTGCCGCGCTCAATTCGTGGATCAGCGTCGGATGCACGCTCTGCACATTGGCCGGGATCAGCGCCTGCATCTCCGCGGCCAGGGTGGCGCCGGCCGCTTTCAGTTCGTCGGCGGAAAGCGCTTCGCGGCGCGGGTCGAATTTCGCCAGGAACAGCTCTACCAGCAGCCCGGCGATCGCCGGATAGCGGTTGAGGGTTTCCTCCATGTACGCCTGCGAGAACGTCGCGCCGGTCTGCAGCAGGTACTTGCAGTAGCCGCGCAGCATCGCCACCTGACGCCAGCCGAGCTTGGCGCCCAGCACCAGCCGGTTGAAGCCGTCGTTCTCGGCGTTGCCACGCCAGATCTGCTCGAATGCATCCTCGAACAGCGCACCGACCTGCTCGACACTGAAGGTGAGCTTGCCCACCGGCTGCACTTCGAAATCCTGGATCGATCGCGGCGCATCACCGGGCATGTCGTAGACGTGTTCGGTCAGCACGCGCAGGCCGAGGTTCTCCAGCTGCGGCAGCACCTCGGACAGGGCGATGTCGCCGCCCGACCGGTAGACCTTGAAGCGCAGCGTCTCGGGCGCCTTCGGCGGATGGTAGAACGACATCCGCAGCGCGTTGTCGCCATCCAGCAGCGACAGCTGGTACACGTCTTCGGCAGCCACTGCAGGGCTGACATCCTCGACGTAACCTGCCGGCAACGACTTGGCATAACGGTTGGCCAGCACCACACCTTCATGGTCGCCGCGCTGCTGCACCAGTGCATCGCGCACCTCGTCATGCCAGTTGCGCACGATGCTGGCCACACCCTGCTCCAATGCTGCCAGGTCGTACGTGGGCTGGTCGCCGATCTTCGGGCGCACCACGATGGTCAGCCGCGCCAGCGCGGCCTCACCCATCTGTACCGAGGAATCGCTTTGCTCGGCATGCAACGCCGTGCCCAGCAACGT
>DHXA01000015.1:35250-35609 GCA_002413455.1 Rhodanobacter sp. UBA5168
CGGCCATAGCGGTCGCGGCGCATGAACAGCCGCGTACGCGCGCGCTGGCGCAGTTCGAGGATGCCCATCGCCGTCGCAAACAGTTCATCCTCGCTGCTCTGCAGCAGCTCCTCGCGCGGCAGCGTCTCCAGGATGTGGCGCAGCGACTTGCCGGAATAGGAATCGCGCTTGAGGCCCGAATGCGCCAGTACCGCTTCCACCTTGTGCCGCACCAGCGGCACGTCCTGCGGCCGCGCCATGTAGGCATTGGAAGAGAACAGACCCAGGAAACGCTGCTCGGCGACCGCCCGGCCATTGGCATCGAATTGCAGTACGCCGATGTAATCCATGTAGCCAGCGCGGTGCACATGCGAGCGCGC
>DHXA01000015.1:35877-36624 GCA_002413455.1 Rhodanobacter sp. UBA5168
CGCGGCGCCATCGCGCGCTCGTTGTTGCGCAGTATGCCAAGGCCCGACGCATCCACCGCACGCAGCACGCGGTCGCCATCGGCATCGGCCACTTCATATTCGCGATAGCCGAGGAAAGTGAAGTTGTCGTCGGCGATCCAGCGCAGGAACTCGCTGGCCTCGTGCACCGACGTGGGGTCCAGCGGCAGCTGGCGCTGCGGCAGCTCGTTGGCGATCGCCAGCGCCTTGTCGCGAATCGCCGCCCAGTCGTTCACCGCTGCACGCACGTCATCCAGCGCGGCTTCGATCCCGGTTTTCAACTGCGTCTGCTCGACGTCATCGGCCACCCGGTCGATCTCGAAATGCATGATGGATTCAGCGGCGCCCGCCTCTTCGCCGAAACCCAGCAACTTGCCGGAAGCGTCGCGGGTCACCTTCAGCACCGGATGGATCACGGCGTGGATCTGCAGCTTCGCCGATACGATCATGCTGACCGTGTCGACCAGGAACGGCATGTCGTCGGTGACGATCTGCAACAGGCTGCGGCCGGCATGCATATCCGTGGAATTGAGCACACGGATCGACGCGCGACCGGCCTGACGCTGCTGCATGAATTCGAGCAGGCTGCCTACCAGGGCCGCCCATTGCACCGGCGTGTGCAGGGCCACGTCGCTGCCATCGATGCGCGCAAAGAAGGCCTGGCAGAAAACCTGCGCCTCATTCAGGCGCTGGGGCGAAAAACCGCCCTTTTTCAGTTCCGCAAGCACT
>DHXA01000098.1:0-1026 GCA_002413455.1 Rhodanobacter sp. UBA5168
AGTTGCCCTGCTCGCGCCGGCCGCTCTGTTCGGCGATCACCTGCACGCTGAGCCGCACCAGCGGGCGCACGTCGGCGGCGAGCGTGCCGTCGGAGGCGGCGATGAGGATGGTGTCGATGGTGGCGGCGAGGCTGACGATGACCTGCTTGACGCGCGGATCGCGCGAGCGCGCATACGCATCAACCTCGCGCAGCAGCGCGATCTTGTCGGGATTCGGCAGGCTCTCGACCGGATCGATCGCCGGATACAGCTGGCGCGCGCCGTTCAAGGCCAGTGGCCGGCCGGCGCCATTGCCGCCATGCGCGATCGCGCGCGCGGCTTTCGATGCTTCCATCAACTGCGGCAGCACGATCTCGTCGGAATAGGCGAAGCCGGTCTTCTCGCCGCTGATCGCGCGCACGCCCACGCCCTGCTCGATCGAATGGCTGCCGTCCTTGACGATGCCCTCTTCCAGCAGCCACGACTCGCTGCGCGAATGCTGGAAGTACAGGTCGGCGGCGTCGATCGACGGGCCCATCAGCTGGGTGAATACGCGGTCGAGGTCGCCGGTGGCGATGCCGCCGGGAGACAACAATTTGCTTTCGGCTAGTGCGATCAGGGAATCCATGGGCCTTCGTTCATCTCGGTCAATCTTTGAACTATCCCACATGGGGTTGCCGCTGGCCGCTTTAAAGCGCGAACGCGGCGCACTGGGCTACCATGCGCGGCAACGCCGGCTGGCGTCTGACGTGAAGGATCACTCGTGAGCGAACACTCCAAACGCAAAGCTCTTGGACGCGCCGTGAAGGCACCGGTGGCGGAAACGCGCGAACTGCTGCACGGCGACGGCGAACTGAAGCCGGGCCGCGGCACGATCACCAGCATCATCGCGCTGTCGCTGGGCTTCCTGTGCCTGCTGGCGGTGCTGGCGTTCCACTTTCCGCAGTACCTGACCACGCCGGACCTGCGCCACAAGTATTCGGTCGACGTGCTGCGCCAGCTGCTGCTGGGCGGGCTGCTGGTCGCCGGCGGCATCTCGCTGGGCAA
>DHXA01000098.1:1154-1930 GCA_002413455.1 Rhodanobacter sp. UBA5168
CGGACCTGCGCCACAAGTATTCGATCGACGTGCTGCGCCAGTTGCTGCTGGTCGGGCTGCTGGTGGCCGGCGGCATCTCGCTGGGCAACCTGATCCTCAACCGCCAGCGAAACCTCAACCTGGTGGCGTTCGTGCTGGTGATCGCGGCCGTCGCGCTGGGTGGTTCGCGTGTGCCGGTGGGCGAATTCCCCGACCACACACCGTACCTCGGGCTGGACTGGTTCATCCTGGACCTGCTCGGCTCCACGCTGATCTTCGTGGTGATCGAGAAACTGTTTCCGCTGTACAGGGGCCAGGCGATCTTCCGCAGAGAGTGGCAGACCGATCTGAAGCATTTCGCGGTGAACCATTTCATCGTCGGGCTGGCGCTGCTGACGGTGAACTTCCTGCTGCATCATCTGTTCGGCTGGCTGGTCAGCAGCCACTTCCAGCAGACCGTGCAGCACATTCCGTTCCTGCCGCAACTGCTGCTGTGCGTGCTGGTCGCCGATCTGGCGCAGTACTGGACGCATCGTGCGTATCACGAGGTGCCGTTCCTGTGGCGCTTCCACGCGGTGCACCACAGCGTGAAGACGATGGACTGGCTGGCCGGCTCGCGCCAGCACATGCTGGAGCTGATCGCCACCCGCGTGTGCGTGCTGGCGCCGCTGTACATCCTCGGCTTCAGCGAGGCGGCGATGAACGGCTACATCCTGATCGTCGGCTTCCAGGCGGTGTTCAACCACGCCAACGTGCACCTGCCGTGGGGACCGCTGAAGTACCTGATCGTCACGCCG
>DHXA01000098.1:2174-3336 GCA_002413455.1 Rhodanobacter sp. UBA5168
ATTTCCACCACTGGCACCACGCCTCCGACGACGAGGCGATCGACCGGAACTACGCGGCGCACTACGCGTTTCTCGATTACCTGTTCGGCACCGCGGTGAAATCGAAGAACAAGTTCCCGGCGCGCTACGGCGTGGTCGGCGATTACATGCCGGACGGCTTCATCAGGCAGCAGCTGTTTCCGTTTCGCGGCAACAAGACGCCGGCCGAACCGCCGCAGTAAATCTACTGCCGGGCCGAACTGGGTGGTGCCGGCGGACGGACGCTGGTGGAGGGTGCGGGCAGCAGGCCAGCCGGCGGCAACGCGACACTGCCGGCAGCGGCCGGCAGGCCGACGGAGCGATCGAGCAGCGGTGCCACCGGGGTGAGCGGGACATCGTGTTTCTCGATCAGGGTCATCACCGGTTTGTCCCAGGTCCCGGTTACCCGGTAGCGCGCACTGGCGGCCTTGTTCAGGCCCCGACCGAGCAGGCCCTGCACCGCGAAGCCGGCTGCAGCGCCGATCGGGCCGCCGACCACCGCGCCCACCAACGGCAGGCTGTTGCCGACGTGCGGCACTACCCGCATCTCCTGGTCGTAATCGTGGGCGCGCAGGCCGGTGCGGCCAGTGATGCCGATGTTGGCCGAGGAGCCTGCAATCAGCAGGTTGTCGGTGGTGGCGTTGCCGCCGGCCAGATGGAAGTCGCCGGCGATCGAATCGAACGCCAGCCCCTTGCCGAATACATCGCCGAAATCCAGGGTGAGTCGGCGCGGCAGTTCAGCCAGCGAGACCAGCCCGAGCAGCCGCCCGACACCCGGCGATGACGCTTCGGGGATACGGCCGTCGCTGACGTGGATGCTGAGGGTGCCATCCATGGTGGCCAACGACAGCGCGCTGGGCCCGCCGGGCCAGCTGGCGTCGAGCTGGTCGTGCGTCTTGCCGCCGTTGACCAGGCCGTCGAAACCGAACGCGCCGAGCATCGCGCCGAGATCCTCGGCCGCGAAATTGATCTTCATGTGCGTGCGGCTGTTGCGGGCGCTGCCATTCCAGTCGCCGCTGGCATTGATCTGCACGCGGCTGGACAGCGCACGCAGCTGCTCGATGTGCAGGCCGTTGGCGGTGGGCCAGGTTTCCAGACGCGCCTCGCCGAGCTTGGCATCGCCCAGCCGCAGGTCGCCCACCCA
>DHXA01000098.1:3553-4530 GCA_002413455.1 Rhodanobacter sp. UBA5168
GTCGGATCCTTCGGCCAGTGCAGCCGCTGCAGCCGTGCGGTGACGCCGCGTTTGTCCAGATCCACGGTCGGCACGCTGAAGTTGCCGGCCATGGCTGCGCCCTCGGCGTCCACGCTCAGTACATCGGGCTGCGGTTTGGCGCGCAGGTTCAGCGCCCCCATCGGGCGACCGAACCAGCCAGCCTGATCGGTGCTGACGTCGATGCTTTCCAGTCCGGGGCCGTCGCCGCCACTGCCGGCCACGGCACGCTGCACCCAGCCGGTGACGTCGAGCTGGCTGGCGTGGCCACGGATGCGCAGGTCGCGTGGCGGTAGCGTGTCAGGCATCTGGTTGCCGAATGCCAGCGTGGCGGCCAGCGGTCGCTGCGGCCCATCGGAAAGTCGCAGGTACCCACGCATCACCTCGCCCAGCGCCACGTGCAGGTTGCTGCCGCCGATCGGCAGACTCATCGTCAGGTGCAATGGCAGGCTGGTGGCTGCCGGCTTGTTCAGCGGCGCCGGCAGATCCAGCGCGATCCCGCTCAGCGGCGAGTCGACGCTGAGGGTTTGCGCCAACGTATCGCTGCCGGGCACGTGTGCAATCGTGAATCCGACAGCGAAATCGCTGCGGCCGTCGGCGAGCTGGCCCAGCCAGTGCAGCGACGGGTAGTCCTGAACCAGTTCGGCCATCGCGTAACTGCCCCGCAGCTGCGCCGACAACACGGTGGCCGGATCGCTGTTGGCCGCTGCAATCGCCATCTGCAAACGCGACGGCTGGCCGCGAAAGCCCGCGTCGAGCGGGCCGACCTGCAGGCCATGCGCATTGAAGCGCAGCGGACCGTTGAGCTTGTCGAGCTCGAGGTTCCAGTCCGGCGCGGCGAGGTCGGCGTCCTGCAGCTGCGCGGCGCCGTCCAGCTGCAGGCTCGCGGGATCCTTCAGCGGCAAGGCCAGATGAAAGCTGAAGCTGCCATTGCCGCCGAGCTTCAGCTTGGCCAGGGT
>DHXA01000098.1:4762-7568 GCA_002413455.1 Rhodanobacter sp. UBA5168
CGCCGAAGTCGGGAATCAGCGCCACCGCCTTGCTCGCCGCCACGCCGAGCGACTGACCGCCACTGGCTTCGACCAGCATGCCGTTGTTGACGAAGCTGGCCACCGCGCCGATGCCTGTGGCGCGCGGCCAGTCCTTGCCGTAGTCGAGGGTCAGGCCGCTGAGCACGGCGCGCGCCTCGAAGCGCCCTTCGTTGTGGCGGAACGGCCAATCGGCCATGTCGCCGCGCAGCAGTACCTGCGCCTGATCGAGATTGCCCGCCACCAGCGCCCGGTCCAGCCAGGCGATGGTGCCTGGCGACATCGAGCCGAGCGGCCAGAACAGCTTGGCTGCGGGGACGTCGGCGTGATCCAGCGTGGCGTACAGTTCCACGAACGGGGCGCCGCCCTGCGCCGGCAAGGTTACTTCGCCGCGGGCCTGGCCGGCATAACCGGAGCCAGCGAAATCCAGCGTATCGACGCCGATGTGCCAATCGCCGTCCTGCGGCCAGAACGCCAGCGAGCCGGCCAGCTTCGACAACACGAAAGGCTGACGGAATTCGTGCGGAAACTGCAGCGTGAGTGCCTGTGCCGGCAGCTCCAGCGACAACGCCTCGGCATCGCCACGCAGCTCGCCACTCACGCCGCTCATGCCCGGCAGCTTGCCGACCGGGTCGATGCCCAGGTCGATGAAAGCCACATCCATCGCCTGCAATCCGGCGGCACGGTTCCAGCGCAGCGCGACCCGGCTCAGCTCCCCGTGCGGATGCCCGCTGCCCAGCCACTGCGCCAGCGCCGGCGCCAGCGCCGGCTTCAGCGCCAGCCATGGCAGCAGCGGCGCCAGTTGCAGCTTGCGCGCGGCCACGCCCACGCTGGCCTGCGGGCTGCCGGGCTGGTGCAGGCGCAGCGCCAGCGCGCTGCCGTCGTCACCGGCCCAGCGCACGTCATAGCCATCGCCGGCCTGGCGCACGCCGGCCAATCCATGCAGCGCGGC
This sequence comes from Rhodanobacter sp. UBA5168, assembly GCA_002413455.1. Lineage (GTDB taxonomy): Bacteria > Pseudomonadota > Gammaproteobacteria > Xanthomonadales > Rhodanobacteraceae > Rhodanobacter. Next base: position 5,733 of record DHXA01000098.1, read on the forward strand.
CACGTTGGCGGTGCCGCCGGTGGGCGCGGTCACCGCCAGCGTGTCCAGATCCAGCCGGATCAGGCTGCGGCTCAGCTGGCCGTGGCGCCAGTCGAGCCAGGCATTCAGCTGGCCGCTGCCGTGATCAGCCGTATAGCCGTCCATATCGATGCCGTCGAGCAAGGGCTTCAGCTCGGCGCCGTCGACACCCACCCACACCTGGCCGCTGCTGCCGTCCTGGCGAAAACGTCCGGCGGTGCGCACGTCGGCAGCCACACCCTCACGCCGCAGCACCCCGCCAAAGCGGATCTGGTCACCCTGGCGGCTCAGCCGCAATTGCCTGGATAGCAAGGTGTAGTGCTTGCCGAGCGTGACATCGTCGACCACCACGCGCAGGTCCTCCAGCCACAGGCCCAGCGATACCGGCCCCAGCGACAGTGGCTGCCGGCCCGCGGCGCCAGTCACGCCGACGCCGTTGACATGCCAGCCAGCGGCGTCGCGCAGCAGATCCAGTTGCAGGCCGCGCACATGCAGGGTGAGCAGGTGCCGCGACGGCAGCACCCAGCCGCCGAAGTCGAGTTTCAGTTCGGCCTCGGGGATGCTCAGCGCGTTGCCGCTCGTGCCGACCGCTGCACCGATCGTCACCCCGTGCATGACGAACAGGGGACCGGACGCCGCGCGGCGTCCCTCGATCGAGGCGAGGCTTACCGGCCGCTGCAATCGCTGGCTGAGCTGTTCCGCCACCCAAGCCGGATGCTGCGCCAACAGCGGCAACAGCAACTGGGACAGCGCCATCAGCACGGCGAGCAGGATCAACGTGACCCCGGCGATCCAGCCCGACGCACGGGCGCAACGATGCAGCCGTCGCCGCCACGACGCGTTCACGCGCGGCGGTCCCACTTGAATTTACGGCAGCCGGATTTACAGCAAGACGACATCAAACTGTTCCTGCGAATAATGCTCTTCAGCCTGAAAGCGTATGCTTTTGGAGATGAACTCTTCCAGTTCGGCCACCGCGCTGGATTCTTCTTCCAGGATGCGGTTGACCACGGCGGGGTTGGCCATCACCAGCAGCTTCTGCGCGTTGAACTGGCGCACCGCGCGGGTGATCTCGCGAAAGATTTCATAGGTTACCGTTTCGGCGGTCTTCAGCACGCCGCGGCCATTGCAGGTGGCGCAGGGCTCGCACAGCTGGCGCGCCAGGCTTTCGGTGGTGCGCTTGCGGGTCATCTCGACCAACCCCAGCGCCGACATGGGGTAAACCGTGGTCTTGGCGTGATCGCGTGCCAGCCCCTTGTTCAACATGCGCAGCACCTGGCGCTTGTGCTCCTCATCGTTCATGTCGATGAAGTCGATGATGATGATGCCGCCCAGGTTGCGCAGCCGCAGTTGGCGTGCCGCCGCCTGCGCCGCTTCCAGGTTGGTGCGGTAGACGGTTTCCTCCAGATTGCGCGAGCCGAGATAGGCGCCGGTGTTGACGTCGATCGTGGTCATCGCCTCGGTCTGGTCGACGATCAGGTAGCCGCCGGACTTCAGCGGCACTTCCTTTTTCAGCGCGCGCTGCATTTCGTCCTCGACGCCGTACAGGTCGAAGATCGGCCGCTCGCCGTCGTAGTGCTCGACGCGGTCGTCCAGTTGCGGCATGAACTTGTGCACGAACTTGGTCACTTTCTCGAAGGTGTCGCGCGAGTCCACCCGCACCTTCTCGATGTCGTCGTTGAGCATGTCGCGCAGGCTGCGCAGCGGCAGCGACAATTCCTCGTAGACGCGCTCGCCCATCTTCGCCTTGGCGATGTTCTCCTGCACCACCCGCCACACCTTGGTGAGGTAGGCCACGTCGAAGGCCAGCGACTCGGC
>DHXA01000098.1:7767-8918 GCA_002413455.1 Rhodanobacter sp. UBA5168
ACGTCGAAGGCCAGCGACTCGGCGCTCTGACCCTCGGCATTGGTGCGCACGATATAGCCCAGCCGGCTGCTGCCGGGCATGTCGTCGCCGATCAGAGGGGTCAGCACGTCTTTCAGGCGCTGGCGTTCGGCCTCGTCCTCGATGCGGGCCGAGATGCCCAGCGTGCGCGCATACGGCAACAGCACCAGGTAGCGCGAGGGAATCGACAGGTGTGCCGACAACCGCGCGCCCTTGGTGCTGATCGGGTCCTTCACCACCTGCACCACGATCTCCTGGCCTTCGTGCACCAGTTCGCTGATCGAGGGAATGTGGCCGTTGCCGTTCGACTCGGCGCCCTCGGCGGCCGGCGGACGCACGATGTCGGAGGCGTGCAGGAACGCCGCGCGCTCCAGCCCGATTTCCACGAACACCGCCTGCATGCCGGGCATCACCCGCTGCACCCGGCCCTTGTAGACATTGCCGACATAGCCCCGCCGGGAAGCCCGCTCGACGTGCACCTCCTGCAGCATGCCGTTCTCGACCACCCCGACCCGCGTCTCACGCGGGGTCACGTTGATCAGGATTTCTTCACTCACCGCATACTCCCCAGATTGACCATCTTTATAGCGGCTGCGGGCGCAACCTGTCGATGAAGCATTTTGGAAAACCCGCATTCCCTGCCCCGGATCGCGCAGGCACGCGAGCTGCGGCCCCGAATGCGCCCAGTTCGGCGGCTCACCGCGGTATCGTGAACGCCGCGGATGACACAGGAGCCGGAGCATGACCACCGAGATTCTATTGGCCTGGAGCGGCGGCAAGGACTGCCTGATGGCGCTGCAGCGCCTGCAGGCCGACCCCCAATGGCATGTGGTCGGCCTGCTCACCACGGTCAACCGCAACTACCAGCGCATAGCCATGCACGGCGTGCAACGCGACGTGCTGCTGGCACAGACCGCCGCGCTCGGGCTGCCGCTGGTCGAGGTGATGCTGGACTGGCCCGGCAGCAACGAGGCCTACGAGGCGGCCCACGCACAGGCGCTGGTCGAGGCGAGGATGCGCTGGCCGGGCATCCGCCATTGCGCGTTCGGCGACCTGTTTCTGGAAGACGTGCGCGACTACCGCGTGCGCCAGCTCGGCCGCGAGAACTGGCGCGCGGTGTTCCCGCTGTGGGG
>DHXA01000098.1:9081-20473 GCA_002413455.1 Rhodanobacter sp. UBA5168
ACCCAGCAGCTCGATGCCAGCTACTGCGGACGCCGCTACGATGCCGCGCTGCTGGACGCGCTGCCGGCCGGCGTGGATCCCTGCGGGGAACGCGGCGAGTTCCACACCCTGAGTTACGCCGGCCCGCTGTTCCGCCAGCCGCTCAAGCTGCGGCGCGGCGAATCGGTGTTGCGCGACGGGCGTTTCCAGTTCACCGATTTCATGCTGGACGAACATGCCGCGAAAAGTTGACCGCCACATCCTGCCCGATGTGCTGCAGCCCGGACTCGCGCTGGTATTCTGCGGCACCGCCGCCGGCAAACGTTCAGCCGCCGAACGTGCCTATTACGCCCATCCCGGCAACCTGTTCTGGCGCGCGCTGTTCGAGGCCAGGCTGACTCCGCGCCAGCTGACGCCGGCGGAGTTTCCACTGCTGCCGGGATATGGCATAGGCCTCACCGACCTGGCCAAGCGCCATAGCGGCAATGACAACGAACTACCCCGCGAGGCATTCGACGCGCCGGCCCTGATCGCCAAGATCGAACGCTATCAACCGCGCCTGCTTGCATTCACCAGCAAGAATGCCGCGCGCGCTGCGCTCGGGCATGCGGTTGATTACGGCTTGCAGACCGAACGCATCGGCATCACACAGTTGTTCGTACTGCCCTCTCCGTCCGGGCAGGCGCGCGGGCATTGGAACATCGCACCGTGGCGGGCGCTGGCCGCCTGTGCCGAGGACGTGCGCCGCCGACCCGCGTAAAAGCGCGAAGCACTCCCTCCTCTACGTGCAGGGGAGGGTTGCGGCAAGCGAACGCATTGCATCGAAAGTGTTGCATGCATCAAATATGATGCTATGTTGCCACCACGCCACGGAAGGGGCGTGCCGATGAAGTACAGCGAGTTCATCCGATGGCTGAAGCGGCAGGGCGTGACGTTCGAGCCCGGCAAGGGCAGCCACCAGTTGGTGCGGTATCAAGGGCGCACCTCGGTCTGTCCCAGCCACGGCTCGAAAGAGATGCCCGAGCCCTTGCGCAAGGCGATCCTGAAAGACCTCGGCCTGCAAGGGCTATGGCAACCTGCGGAGTAAGCAGCATGACGAAAAATCACACTATCACTGATGCGGTGCCGTCGGGCTACGCGGTAACGCTGGAACGACACGGCGATACCGTGCTGGTGTCCTGCCCGGATATTCCCGAAATGCACGCGGTGGTCTACGCGCACCACCAGACCGAAAAAGAAGCGCTGGACGCCATCGAAACCGCCCTGTACGGCTACATGCAGGATCGCCGCCCTATCCCGGCGGCCAAGGCGACCGCGCGGCGACGGCTGATGATCTATCTGCCAACCCTCACCAAGGCCAAGCTGGCGCTATACGGCGCGGTGCTGGATCAGGGCTTGAGCAAGGCCGAACTGGCGCGCAGGCTTGGCCTGCCACGCCCCTCGGTGGATCGCCTGCTGGATGTACGCCACGGCTCGCGGATGGAACAACTGGACACGGCACTGGAGCTGTTGGGGCGTCGCCTTGAGCTGCAAGTGAGCGAGGCTGCTTGAACTGGCGCGGCCGGCAGCGCCGCCGCTCTAACCCCCTCACCCCCGGCGTTGCTGGGGGTGAGGGCTGGGATGAGGGGAACGCTCTTGATCCGGCTTTTTTCTGGATGGCACGTTGCAAGCACGCAGCTCCGTCAGGAGTTCCAGAGCTCAGCATCAGCATCAGGACAAGTCGAGCGACTACGTCGGTGATCGGAAAACTCCAGTGTTTGCTGCTGTATGGCTGAATCACTCGTCATAGCCACACTCTCTGCGTACTTTGCAGAGCTTGAACCGGCAGGCTGAGTAGGTTCTCTTCCCGCCGTGGTGTGGGATGTGTGCACAACAGGGGGCGCCACATGTTCAAGTACTACCTTCAACTGGGCTTCCGCAGTCTGCGCCGCAACCCGGTGCTTACCGCACTGATGGTCATGGCGATTGGCTTTGGCGTGGCGTCATCGATGACGACATATACGGTATTTCGTGCCATGTCGGGCGACCCGATCCCATGGAAGTCGGACAAATTGTTCTTTCCCCAGATTGACGCGTGGGGACCCAATACGCGACGGAACGGCACTGAACCTGCCGATGCCATGACCTATGTCGATGCTGTTTCATTGATGAACGATCATCGTGCGCATCGACAGTCCGCGCTTTATCCGATTGCACCGACTGTCCACTCTGACAATCCGACGCAGAAGTCGCGAACGGCGCCTGGGCAAGCGGTATACAGCGAGTTCTTTCCCATGCTCGATGTGCCATTTCTGTATGGAGGTGGCTGGACTGCAGCAGATGACGAACAGCATGCGAGGGTGGCAGTCATCAGCAAGAGCCTGAATCAAAGACTATTCGAGGGAAAGAACAGTGTGGGGCAAAGTATTCAGCTGGATAGCCATAGTTATCGGGTGAGCGGTGTGCTGGACGACTGGCATCCGCAGCCAAAGTTCTATGACTTGGCTACTACCGATGCGTTTGGCCCAGCCGATCAAGTGTTCCTCCCATTTACTTCGGCGACCGATGCTCAACTCGCTACGAGAAGCGGTTTTTTTTGTATCAAGCTTCCCGGTCCCGGCTACGCCGCTATGCTGAATTCGAGTTGCACCTGGATCGGCTATATGGTCGAGCTGGATACGCCATCTCAGGCCAGTGCCTATCACACCTATCTGGAAGGCTATGCACGTGAGCAGCAGGCTTCTGGCCGCTTCGACTGGGCGCCCAATAATCGCCTGCGCGATTTGCCCGCGTGGCTGGATTTCGAGCACGTTGTTCCACAGCAGACCAAGATTTCCTTTGTGGTGGCGCTTTGCCTTTTGCTGGTTTGCATGGTCAACACGGTGGGATTGTTGCTGGCAAAATTTCTGCGGCAATCGGGCGAAATCGGAGTGCGCCGTGCACTGGGCGCCAGTCGCCTCGCCATTGCTGCCCAGTTCAGCGTGGAAGCGGGCACGATCGGCGTCGCTGGAGGACTGCTTGGATTGATGCTGACCTGGCTGGGTGTACAAGTGATGTACGGTTTCCTACCCAGGCAGATCGCCGATCTGGCCCGCATCGATCTGTTGCTGCTATGGCAGACGTTGCTACTCGCCGTTGTCGCTACCGTGCTGGCGGGCCTATATCCGATCTGGCGCGCCATGTATGTGCGCCCGTCGTTGCAGCTCAAGGAAGATTGAAGAGCCACTCATGTCCATACACCCCATACTTTCCGCCTTGCGCCGGCACAAGACGGGCACGATCCTTATCGCTTTGCAGATCGCGCTGACTCTGGCGATCGTCTGCAATGCCTTGTTCATCATCAGGACGCAGTTCGAGCAGATGGGTCGCCCTACGGGACTCGATGAGCACCATCTGCTCATGGTTGCAACGATACAATCCGACATCAACAGCAGCACGGACGCCGGCAAGGCAACACTGGACGCATCGATCAAGGCTGACCTGACCGCCCTGCGGCAATTGCCAGATGTGGTCGATGCCTACGAAACCCGTTCGATTCCATTGAGTGGTGGCCTTTGGGGGCTCGGAATAAGGATGACGCCAAGCGGCTCCTACGGCTCGCACACCACCTATTTCCATGCCGATGAGCATACCTTGGCAACGTTAGGCCTGCGATTGGTGGCGGGGCGCAATTTTCGCAGCGACGAGATTGGCGAGGATGATGATTTCGGTGTTCTGCAGCCAGCGGTCATCATCGTATCCAAGCACCTGGCTGACAATCTGTTTCCTCACGGTGACGCTCTGGGCAAGCCGGTCTATTTCACCAGCGCCACCAAACCGAGCACCATCGTCGGCATCGTCGAACGTATGCAAACAAGTTCAACCTATAGGGGGACCGATAACAGGACGTGGGACTCGACCTTGGTGCCCATGCGCTTGGTGACCCCTTCCCACTACTACGTGGTGCGCACTAAACCAGGTCGGCTTGCCGCTGCCATGCAGAGCGTAGCGGCAGCCCTGTATGCCCAAGATCCGCAGCGTGTGATTCCTGACGGCACAGAGGGCGACGAAATGGGCGTGCGCAGCTTCACGCAGATTCGTGCCGAGGCTTACCAAGGCGATCGCACACTGGCGATGCTGATGGGCATCATCAGCATCATCCTGCTGGCGGTAACCGGCTGCGGCATCGCGGGACTTTCCAGCTTCTGGGTTGGCCAGCGCCGGCGACATATAGGTGTGCGCCGTGCGCTCGGCGCGACCCGGCGCGACATCGTGAGCTATTTCCTTGTCGAAAATGCGCTTATCAGCGCCGCCGGAGTCATCGTAGGGATACTGCTTGCCTTCGAGTTCAACAGCTGGATGATGGGACAATTCGAGCTGACACGGCTTTCACCGGTCTATGTCCTGATCGGCGTGGTGATGCTATTGCTGCTGAGCCAGGGAGCCGCCCTCGCCCCCGCACTGCGCGCTGCGCGGATTGCACCGGCGGAGGCAATGCGCTCATCGTGACGCTGACCCTGACCCGCCTCGACGAGTGATCCATGAAGAGTGCGGCGCGTCATCTTAGACAAGGCCTCAGTCGATCGGCGTGTGTCGATACCGGCTCACGTCCTCCGGCCGCACCACCGACGCCTGGTTGGTCCACGCGCGGCGGATGTAGCTGGCCACCGCCGACACCTCGCTGTCGCTCAGTTGCTGGGCAAACGGCGGCATCGAATACGGTCGCGGGTTGGCGGCGGTGACCGGGGCAAAGCCGCCGAGCAGAATCATGCGGGTGGCGTTGATGCTGCTAGGCTCGGTCACTGAGGAATTGCCGTCCAGTGGCGGATACACCCCGGCGACACCGTCACCGTTCTTGCCATGACACTCCGCGCAATGCCGGGTGTAGACCTTCTCGCCCTGCTGCACGATGGCCTTGGCATTGAACAGCTGGGTGTCCAGCACCGTCGGCGCACGCGGCGGCAGTGAGTGCAGATAGGTGGCGACTGCATGCAGGTCGTCGTCCGTCATGTACTGGGTGCTGGTCGAAATAACGCCCGCCATCGGGCCGAACGCCACACCCTTGGCCGACTGGCCGGTTTTCAGCAGGTCGACGATGTCCTGCTGGCTCCAGCCCTGCAGGCCGCCGTTCTGCTGCGTGCTCAGGTCCGGCGCGTACCAGTTCTGCATCGGAATCTGGCCGCCGGTCAGATGCTGGTCACCCGCCGTGCCGCCGAGCGAATCGCGCGCGGCGTGGCATTCATTGCAGTGGCCGAGGCCCTGCACCAGATAGGCACCGCGATTCCACTGCGGCGACTGCGCCGGATCGGGTTTGAACTCACCCTCCCTGAAATACAACGCGCGCCATGCCGCCAGGCTCTTGCGCACGCTGTACGGAAACCCCAGCGACGGTGCGGCAGCGGGTTGATGGACCAGCGGCAACGATTGCAGATAGGCAAAGACGGCCAGTGCATCGTCGTGAGTCACCTTGGTGTACGAGGTGTACGAGAACGCCGGATACAGCAACTCGCCATGCCGCCCCTTGCCGGCATGCAGGGCCTGCCAGAAATCCTCGAAGCTCCAGTCACCCAGGCCGGTTTCGCGATCGGGCGTGATGTTGGGCACGGGTATGTTGCCGAACGGCGTGGCCAGCGAGCGTCCGCCAGCGAAGCGCGCGCCACCCTGGGTGGTGTGGCAACCGGCGCAGTCGCCGACGAGGGTCAGGTACTCGCCTCTGGCGATCAGGCCGGGATCGCGCAGCATGGCTGCCGTCACCTTGCTGGCAGCGGGAGCTGTCGGCGTACTGCCCCGACCGCCCAGCACTATCCAGCCCAGCAGCAGCGCAACCAATACGACCATCAGTAGCAACCACCAGCGCCACCTTCTCATGGCGTGTCTCCGGTGGCGCCCAGTACGCCACAGCGCAACGGCGGCGTCACCGAACCGGCCGCCTGCGCATGCGTGTCGGCCGGCAACTGGCGACTGGCCAGCGAGGCCGCGACCGCGGAGATGTCCGAGTTACTCAGCCGGTTGGCCACCACCGCCATGCAGTCAGGTGCCACCGTGCCGCGGGTATGCGTGCGCCACGAACCCAGCTGAGCGCTGATGTAGTCGTACGGCAGGCCGACCAGACCGGGTGTCGAGGGTTCCACCCCGGTGAGTTGACTGCCATGGCAACTGGCGCAGGCAGGAATCTTGCGGATGGGGTCGCCCTTGCTGACCAGTTGCTCGCCGCGCTGCAACGTGGCCGCGGATACCGGCGGCAACGGCGAATGGCTGTAAGGCACCTGTTGCGACGCGAAGTATTCGGCGATCTCCCGCATGTACGCGGGACTCAGCTGGCGCACGGTGTATTCCATCGGCGCGTACTTGCGCAGGCCGTTCTGGAAATCCTGCATCTGGCGGGCCAGATAGACCGCCGGCTTGCCGGCCAGACGCGGAAAATAGCCGCTGCCCGGCGTGCCTTCGCCATGCACACCGTGGCAGGTGGTGCAAGCGGCGATGCGCTGTTGCAGGGTGTCGGGAATCGGCGGCGCATCGGCGGCTCGACTGGGAGCGCCGAACAGCATGGCAACGACTAACAGGGCCGCAGCGAACGGCTTGGCGGGACACGGGCTGGCGTTCGTGGTCATCGCATAATTGTACGCGCGCGCCACAGCGGCGATCGGCCATACATGGCGCTAAGCTGGCGCATCGTGACAACATGCCGCATTCACCGAACCGGGGGTCACCGTGAGCCGTTCAACTGTCTGTCTCGCCGCACTCGTCGCCGCGCTGCTCGCGGCTCCGTCCGTCGCCGCCGAAGTGTCGCCACCGGCCACTTACGCGTCGATCGCCCAGCTGCAACAACGCATGGATGCCGGCACGCTGGACAGCCGGGAGCTGACCCGACAACTGCTCGAACGCATCCAGCTGATCGATCGGTCGGGTCCTGCCTTGCGCGCGGTGATCGAGACGAATCCGGACGCGCTGAAGCTCGCTGGCGCGCTCGACGAGGCGCGCGGCAGCACGAAGACACGCAGTCCGCTGTACGGCATCCCGGTATTGCTCAAGGACAACATCGATACGGGCGACCGCATGCTCACCACCGCCGGTTCGCTGGCGTTGGCGGGTGCGCCGGCGACGCGCGATGCCGGTCTGGTCGAGCGGCTGCGCAAAGCCGGCGCATTGGTCCTCGGCAAGACCAACCTCAGCGAATGGGCCAACTTCCGCTCGAACCATGCCAGCAGCGGCTGGAGCGGGCGTGGCGGACAGACCCGTAACCCCTATGTACTCAATCGCAACCCCTGCGGCTCCAGCGCCGGCTCCGCGGCCGCGGTGGCGGCCGGTTTGGTCACCGTGGCGATCGGCAGCGAGACCGACGGCTCGATCATCTGCCCCGCCGCGATGAACGGCATCGTCGGTATCAAGCCCACGCTCGGGCTGGTCAGCCGCAGCGGCATCGTACCGATCAGCCACAGCCAGGACACCGCCGGCCCGATGGCGCGCGACGTGACCGATGCTGCCGCGTTGCTGACGGTAATCGCCGGCAGCGATCCGCGCGATCCGGCCACGGCCGAAGCCGACCATCACGCCACCGACTACACTCGCTTCCTCGACCCGAACGGGCTGAAGGGCAAACGCATCGGCGTGGTACGCCAGCTGGCCGGCGCCGAGCCGAATGCCGATCGTGTGCTCGACCAGTCGATCGCCCTGATGAAGGCGCAGGGCGCGATCATCATCGACCCGGTCACCGTGCCGCATCTGACCGAGCTCGGCGGGCCCGAGATGACCGTGCTGCTGTATGACTTCAAACACGACATCAATGTCTACCTGGCCGGCCGCACGGGCCTCAAGGTGAAGACGCTGGCCGACCTCATCGCGTTCAACCAGGCACATGCCGACACCGAGATGGGATGGTTCGGCCAGGAGCTGTTCGAGCAGGCCGAGAAGAAGGGACCGCTCAGCGACAAGGCGTATACAGTCGCGCTCGCCAAGGCGAAGCGGATGTCCGGCCCGCAGGGTATCGACGCGGTCTTGAAGGCGCAGCACCTTGATGCCCTGCTGGCGCCGTCGTGGGGGCCGGCCTTTGTTACCGACCCGGTGCTCGGTGACCATATCGTCAGCGGCGATCCCACCGTAGGAGGTGCCTCGCAGCCGGCAGCCGTAGCGGGCTATCCATCGATCACTGTGCCGGCCGGGTTCGCTCACGGCCTGCCCGTGGGCATCGTGTTGTTCGGGGCGAAGTGGAGTGAGCCGACGTTGCTCTCGATCGCCTATGGTTTCGAACAGCACGCCAAGGCATGGCAACCGCCGCAGTTTCTCGACACGGTCGATGGCAAACCGGTGGCGGCCGCGACGCAACGCTGACGCATCGTTAGTGCAGGTAGATCGTCGGTCCCAGCACCACCGCAAACGCCAGCGTCGTCAGCACGCCGGCGACGACGATGGCGTCATGGCGGCCGATGGCGAAATCGCGTGGCGGCTGTTCGCAGCGGCGGAAATAGGCCACGTTGAACAGCCCTGCCGTGCCGCCAAATGACGAAGCGATCGCCGACATCAGGGTGATCACGATACCCAACGGATTGAACAGGCTCACCAGCAACGCGGAGACGCCACCGAGCAGATAGATCGTCATCGCGACCTTCCATTGGGTGCGACGCGCCTGTTCGCCGCCGCCGAGCATCGCCAGCATCATGCGCAAGGCCTGGCGAACCACCGCGATGTAGACGTAAAAGCCCACTGCGAACATGGCACCGCGCCACAGCCACGGCCACGGCAGCGGGCCGATGCCGCCGCCGACGTCCGGCCCCCAGTCGCCAAGGTTGGAGACGCCGGAAAACATCCAGTAACCGGCGGCCACCATGCCTTTCACGGTGAACACGATCCACAGCCCCAGACGCAGCAGCGGCCGTCTCACGCGGCCCCAGCCGAGATAGGCCAGCGTTGCCAGCATCGCGTCCATCCCGGTGCCGGCGATCGCGACGAGGCGCCTGCTCCAGCCTCCCGTGTTCGGGCATTCGACGTAATACGCCCCGAGCTCGCTGGGCCGGTGGCCAGTGGCGACGCAGGCAAGCGCGTGCCCCAACAGCTCATGCGCCATGGTCAGCAATGGCAACAGCAGCAGCAGCACCAGCCCTGCCAGCGTCCAGAAATCGACGCGCGGCGGCGCAAGATTTTTCTCGGTCGACGCCCGATGCTCCCGGTCAGAAAAGTCCATCGTCAAGCGTCTGGCACATGCACTCCAGTGCACCGTGCCAACCCGTGACCATGACAGCTGTCATCGGGGATCGCTCAGACGCCAGCGTTGCCACCGACCGACTTGCGCACGATCAGCATCGCCAGTTCCAGCGACTGTTCGTAGTTGAGGCGTGGGTCGACCATCGACTTGTAGGCACGATCCAGGTCGGTTTCCGACAGGTCGCGCGCGCCGCCCATGCATTCGGTGACATCCTCGCCGGTCAATTCCAGATGCACCCCGCCCAGCCGCGTGCCCGCTGCCGCGTGGATGTCGAAAGCCTGGTCGAGCTCGCCGCGGATGTTGTCGAAGCGGCGGGTCTTGTGGCCATTCGAGGTGCTTTCGGTATTGCCATGCATCGGATCGGCCACCCACAGCACGCGGCGGCCCTGCCGCTTCACCGCATCCAGCAGCGGCGGCAGCGCGGCGGCAATCTTCGCGTTGCCCATGCGATGGATCAACGTCAATCGGCCCGGTTCGTCATGCGGGTTCAGCGCATCGATCAGCGGCAGCAGCTGCTCCGGTGTCACCGAGGGGCCTACCTTGACCGCCACCGGATTGCGGATGCCACGGAAATATTCCACGTGCGCGCCATCCAGTGCCGCCGTACGCATGCCGATCCACGGGAAGTGGGTGGATAAATTGAACCAGCCCGGATGGCGCGGCACCTGGCGGGTCAGCGACTGCTCGTAATGCAGCAACAGCGCTTCATGCGAAGTGAAAAAATCCACCTTGGAGAAACCCGCAATCGGGCCGGCCAGCGTTTCCATGAAACGCAGCGAGTCGCCGATGCCCGCGACCATCTGCCGGTATTCGGCGGCCAGCGGCGAATGCTCGACCCACGCCAGATCCCAGTATTCCGGATGATGCAGGTCGGCGAAGCCGCCATCGATAAGCGCGCGCACGAAGTTCATCGTCAGCGCGGAGTGCGCATGCGCCTGGATCAGTCGTTGCGGGTCGGGCCTGCGCGCCTCGGCGGTGAACGCCGGACTGTTGACCACGTCGCCACGGAAGCTGGGAAGCGTCACGCCCTCGCGCGTCTCGGTGTCAGTCGAGCGCGGCTTCGCGTACTGGCCGGCGAAACGACCCACGCGCAGCACCGGCTTCTTCAAGCCGTGCACCAACACCAGGCTCATCTGCAACAGCACCTTGAGGCGATTGGAAATCACCGGGCTGGTGCAATCGGCAAAACTCTCCGCGCAGTCGCCGCCCTGCAGCAGAAACCGATGGCCTTCCTGTGCTTCGGCCAGTGACTGCTTGAGCGCCAACACCTCCCACGACGTCACCAGCGGTGGCAATTGTGCAAGATGCGCGCTGGCCTCGGCTAGCTCGATGGCATCGTCATACCGCGGCTGCTGCAGCGCCACCCGCTCCTGCCAGGAATCGGGAGCCCAGCGGCTGGGAGTGGAGGCTTCGGGCAATCCGGCATTCATCGGTACGGCCTTGATCATGGTGGGAGCACTCATTCCTGCAGTGACCGGCGGCGCGTGGCCACTACCGCCAGCGCGGCCAGCACAAGGAACCACAGCAGCGTCCAGGCCGGCATTGGCAGGCCAAGGATCGGTTCCACCTTGGCGCATTCGCCGGACCCGGTGAACACCAACTGCAACACCCTGGCGAACGGAAAAGCGCTGAACATATAGTCCAGCGGTGGACCGCAAGAGGGAATCTGGTCCGCAGGCAGCGACTGAATCCACAGATGCCGGCCCGCCACGGCGATGCCAAACAGCGCGCCAAGCAGCGTGCCGCCGGTATACACCCAGCGCGTACCTCCGCGCGGTGCGTGCAACGCACCCAACAGGAAGAACACGCCCATCACGATGAACCCGATTCGCTGGAAGATGCATAGCGGACAGGGAAACAAGTGCCAGTACTTCTCCGCCAACAGCGCGAAGGCGAGCAGCCCGGCGCAGATCAGGAAACCAGCGAGAAAACTGACACGATACGACCAGCGAAAAGGATTCATGGCGAAATGCTGCGTTGCGGAACGATGACATTACCTCTTCGCCGGCGTGCTGTCAGCAGGGCAGCGACATTCCGCGGAAAATTCTCGCCCGCCCGTCCGCGCCAAACAAAAACCCGACAGGGTCGCTGCCGGGTTTCTGTGTATGGACGTCTGAACGTCCGTCCGACCGGCAAGCCCGTCCGGGGTTATTCGGCGTCGACAGCCTCGACCTGCGGGCGACCGACCAGCTCGACATACGCCATCGGCGCATTGTCGCCGGGACGGAAGCCGCACTTGAGGATGCGCAGGTAGCC
>DHXA01000098.1:20771-21170 GCA_002413455.1 Rhodanobacter sp. UBA5168
CTTGGCGAGCGTGATCAGCGGCTCGGCCACGCGGCGCAGTTCCTTCGCCTTGGGCAGGGTGGTACGGATCAGCTCATGCTTGATCAGCGAAGACGCCATGTTCTTGAACATGGCTTCGCGGTGCGAGCTGGTGCGGTTGAGTTTGCGTCCGGATTTTTGGTGGCGCATGGCAAAAGTCTCTGATGTCTGTTGTTATGAAAAACCGGCGCTTGTGTCCGGCTTCCCGCGGTTACCCGCTATGAGGAACCTTTTTAGAACAGGCTCTTATTAGAAGTGCGGCCACGGATGGCCGCCTTTGGTGGTTGGCAAAGCGGGGAAACGCATACTCGCCAAACCGAAATCACTCAGCGATCAAGGAGGATCGCAAAAAACAATCGCAGCCATGGATGGCCGCTTCTG